>NZ_JAFKRJ010000001.1:0-109709 GCF_019038515.1 Synechococcus sp. CCAP 1479/10
CAGCAGCAGACCGGACCACCCCACGAAAACGAAGCGGTCGCGCTTGAGCCAGTCGTCGAGGACGTCGAACCATCCACGCGTGGCCGGTGCACGCCCTAGGGCGATCGTCATGGGTGAAAGCGGTGCGGATGACCCGCAGGGCTGTGGGTTACCGGGGGATGGTAACAACGTTGATCCGCCTCCCGCGCCGGGCGACATGGGCTGAAACTGACGCCTCCGGCACGCTTCGCGGCAGGATGGCGGCCCATCGCCCCCTCTGACCGCATGGCTTCGCCCGGCGTCGCTTCCCCTTCGGCCGACGAGCAGGTGCTGGAGCAGCCGGTGCTCGGCTCCCGGCGTCTCTCCAACCTGCTGGTGGCTGCGGCCGTGACCATCGGTGGCATCGGCTTCGTCCTCACCAGCGCCTCCAGCCGGTTCGGCCGTGACCTGCTGCCCATCGGCCACCCCGCTGCCCTGGTCTGGGTGCCGCAGGGGCTGGTGATGGGGCTCTACGGCGTGGCGGCGCTGCTGCTGGCCACCTACCTGTGGCTCGTGATCAGCATCGATGTGGGCTCTGGCCTCAACCGTTTCGATCGGAAGGCCGGCGAGGCTCGCATCAGCCGCCGCGGCTTCCGCCAGCTGATCGAGGTGGTGATCCCCCTGCGGGAGATCCAGGCGGTGAAGGTGGAGGTGCGGGACGGCCTCAGCCCACAGCGACGCCTGGCCCTGCGGGTGCAGGGCCGAAGGGACATGCCCCTGACCCGGGTGGGTGAGCCGATGCCCCTGGCGGATCTGGAGCTGGCCGGTGCCCGCCTGGCCCGTTTCCTGGGCGTCCCCCTGGAGGGCATCTGACGATGCGGTCCGCCACGAAAGCCGCCGGCCTCGGCTGGCGCCTGCTGCTTCTGGTGCTGCTGGGCCTGACGCCCCTCGGCCTGGCGGCCTGCGCCGCCGACACCGGCAACCGACCCATGGGCTGCGAAGCGGCCACCACCCCCTGCCTCAAGGGCACGGCCGTGGTGGCGATGGAGACCAGCAAGGGGCCGGTGGAGCTGACCCTCGATGGGGCGGCGGCCCCGCTCACGGCCGGAAACTTCGTTGATCTCGTCCGCCGGGGGGTCTACAACGGCACGGTTTTCCACCGGGTGGTGAAGGAGCCGGTCCCGTTCGTGGTCCAGGGCGGTGACCCCAGCAGCGCCGATCCCAAGGTGCCCGCCAGCGACTACGGCTCGGGCGGCTTCGTCGACCCGGCCAGTGGCGAGTCCCGGCGCATTCCCCTGGAGCTCAAGCTCGACGGCGAGCAGGAACCCCGCTACGGGGAGGAGATCACCTCACCGACCGTCACCCGCCAGCTGGCCCTCAGCCACGAGCGCGGCGCCGTGGCCATGGCCCGCTCGAGCGATCCCAACTCGGCCAGCGCCCAGTTCTACGTGGCCCTGCAGGCCTTGCCCGAGCTGGACGGCCGCTACGCGGTGTTCGGCCGGGTCAGCAAGGGGATGGACGTGATCGACCGGATCCAGCAGGGGGACAAGCTGATCAGGGCCCGGGTGATCGAAGGCGGCACCCTGGTCCAGAACAAGAAGCCCTGAGGTCGCCTGCGGCGGAACCGGCCTGCCCTCAGGCCGGGACCCGCTTGTCGGAGACGGTGGCCTTGAGCAGCTCGGTGTTCACCCCCGAGGCCCGCTCCAGGGCCACCTTGCCCGTGCGGGCGATCTCGAGGATGCCGTAGGTCTCGAGCAGGCGCTCCAGAGCCACCAGCTTGCCCGGATCCCCCACCACCTCGAGGGTGAGGGCATCGTCGGCCACATCCACCACCTTGGCCCGGAACACCTGCACCAGATCGAAGATGGCGCCGCGGTTCTCGGCCGGTGCCGCCACCTTCAGCAGCATCAGCTCCCGCTCCACGGCGGGAATGGTGGAGAGGTCAATAACGCCGAGCACGTTGATCAGCTTGTTGAGCTGCTTGGTCATCTGCTCGAGGGTGCGGTCGTCCCCTTCCACCACCATCGTCAGCCGGGACATGCCGCGGTGCTCGGCCGGCCCCACCGCCAGGCTCTCGATGTTGAAGCCCCGCCGGGCGAACAGACCGGAGATGCGGCTGAGGGCCCCCGATTCGTCTTCCACCAGCACCGAGAGGGTGTGCTTCATGTCGGGGTCGGGAGCGGAGTGCTGCGGGGGACCGGAACGGCGACCGGAATGGTCCTCCCAAAGCTACGCGCCGGGGTGAGCCCTGGAGTCAGCCGTTCCCCAGGCGTTCCAGCCACGGCAGCACCGCGCCGTGGAAGGCGTCGGGGGTCTCGTCGTGGGGACAGTGGCCGCACTGGGCGATCACGTGCAGGACGAGGTCGCTGCGCAGGCCGAGGCATTGCCGGGCCACCTCCACAGGCACCAGCCGGTCCTGGCCCCCCCAGATCAGCAGGGTGGGCCGCCCCGGCCGCTGCAGCAGCGAGACGGCCGTGGCCCGATGCGGCCGCAGGGCCATGCCGATGCTCATCGCCCGCAGGGCCCGCACCGCGCCGGGCCGCCTGGCGGGGCGGGCGATCACCCGCCGCAGCTCCTGGTCACCGATCACCGGGTGGTGGTAGGCCGACTGGATGCCCAGGTCGAGCAACGGGGAATGGGCCAGCAGGGGCACCGCCAGCTCCAGGGGAAGCAGCCGCAGCAGCAGCTGGATCCCCCGCCGCTTCAGGCGCCGCCGCCAGGGCCGGCGCCGGGGCGGGCGCCGCTGGGCCATCAGCAGGCTGGGGTCGGGGAGGGGGGCCGCCACCACGGCCCTCACCCAGGTGGGGGAGAACACGCTGCAGGTGAGGGCCACCAGGCCGCCGAGGGAGTGGCCCACCAGCACCGCCGGCCCGCCGACCACCTCCGCCAGGAACGCCTGCACCTGGCGGGACCAGAGGCGGTTGTCGAGGGCCTGATGGCGGTGCGTCCCCGGCTGGCTGGAGGCGCCGAAGCCGATCAGGTCGAGCCCGTAGACGCACCACCCCGCCGCCGCCAGGGCACCGGCATTGCGGCGCCAGTGGCCGCTGCCGGCCCCGAAACCGTGCAGCAGCACCACGGCCGGCCGCCCGCTGTCCCCAAGGCGGCGCCAGTGGCAGCCGTGGCCCTTCCAGGTCCAGAGGGCGTGCTCCCCCCAGTCGGCCCCCTCCGGCGCCGGGCCCTCCCCGGAGGCAGGCTGGGGGTCGGCGGACGACACCGATGGCTGCGGCAAGGATCCGGACGTGAGCGGACCTGATCACTATTGCGAAGGGGCGGCCGTGCTGGAGACCGGTGACGGATTCTTCCGGCCCGCCTCCCGGCCGGCCAGGGACTTCGGCGTGCTGCTGGTCCGGAGCCTGGCCGCCGGGGCGGCGGGCGGGCCCGTGCGGGTGCTCGACGGCATGGCGGGCTGCGGCATCCGGGCCCTCCGCTATGGCCTCGAAGGGGGCGCCACGGCGGTGTGGGCCAACGACGCCGACCCCGACCGGCTGCCGCTGCTGGAGCGGAATCTCGCCGGCCTGCCGGCGGCGGTGGAAAAGCAGGTGGGTGCCGCCACGGCCCAGCAGCTGCTGGCGGGCTGCCTGGTCGAGGGGCGCCGCTTCGAGCTGGTGGATCTGGACGCCTTCGGCTGTCCCGCAGCCCTGGTTCCCCTGGCCCTCGAGGCGGTGGCCTTCGGCGGGGTGCTCTACCTGGCCAGCACCGATGGACGCTCGGCCACGGGCCATGACCGCCAGGCCGCCCTGCGCCGTTTCGGCGCCGCCGCCCGGGCCCACCCCGCCAGCTGGGAGATCGCCCTGCGCCTGCAGCTGGGGCTGCTGGCCCGCAGCGCCTGGGCGATGGGTCGCGGCATCACCCCCCTGCTCAGCTTCAGTGAAGGACGGGCCTTCCGCACCGCCCTGCGGCTGGAACGCCACCCCGCCCGCGGCGAGGAGGGGCAGCTGGGCCTGGTGGCCCACTGCCACGGCTGCGGGGACCAGCAGGTGCAGAGCCTCGGACGGCTGGGGCGGTGGCGACCCTGTGACTGCCCCGGGGCGCCATCCGGTGAGGCCCCGCCCCTGGCGGTGAGCGGCCCCCTCTGGATCGGCCCCCTCCAGGATCCCGCCACGCTCACGACCATGCTCCAGGAGGCCGAGGCCGGCGGTGCCCACCTCGATCGCCCGGGCCGGCGGCTGCTGGAGCGGCTCCGGGCCGATCCGGCCTCCACGCCCCGCTGCTGGCCCGTGGACGCCATTGCCCGCCGGCTGGGCCAGGGCCCCCCGCCGCTGGCCGACCTGGTGGCGGCCCTGTCGGCGCAGGGGTTCGCCACCGCCGCCAGCGGCGTGATGGCCGCCCAGCTGCGCAGTGAGGCCCCCTGGTCGGTGATCGTGGCCACGGCCCGGGGCCTGGTGGCCGCGACGGCTGCTAGATAGGTACCCCGTTCCCCCCTGTCCGGGCCATGGCCTCTGAAATCTTCGGCACCGCCGCCATCTTCTGGGTGCTGATCCCCGTCGGCCTGGCGGGCGGCGCCCTGCTGCTCAAGCTCCTGAACGACTGAAGTCCCGGATCGCGCCGGCGCCGGACGCACCACTAGGCTCAGCCCGCTTCCTTTGCTGGGGTCCATGAAGGTTCTTGTCATCGGCGGAACAGGAACCCTCGGTCGCCAGATCGCCCGTCGCGCCCTTGACGCGGGCCATGTCGTGCGCTGCGTGGTGCGATCGCCGCGCAAGGCCGCCTTTCTCCAGGAATGGGGCTGCGACCTCACCCGTGGTGACCTGCTCGAGCCCGACAGCCTCGATTACGCCCTTGAGGGCCAGGAGGCGGTGATCGACGCCGCCACGGCCCGGGCCACCGACGGCGGCAGCGCCTACGACATCGACTGGGCCGGCAAGCAGAACCTGTTCGCGGCCTGTGGCCGGGCCGGTCTGCGCCGGCTGGTGTTCGTCTCCCTGCTCGATGCGGCCCGCCACCGCAGCGTGCCGCTGATGGACATCAAGGCCTGCACGGAGGACTGGCTCGAGGCCTCCGACCTCGACTACACGATCCTGCGCTGCGTCGCCTTCATGCAGGGCCTGATCAGCCAGTTCGCCATCCCGGTGCTGGAGAGCCAGACCGTCTGGGTGAGCGGGGCCCCGACCCCGATCGCCTACATGAACACCCAGGATGTGGCGCGCTTCGCCGTGGCCGCCCTGGAGCGTCCGGAGACGGTCCGGCAGGCGTTCCCCGTCGTCGGTCCCCGGGCCTGGACCACCGGGGAGATCACCCAGCTCTGCGAGCGCTACAGCGGCCGCGAGGCCCGGGTGTTCCGGGTGCCACCGGTGCTGCTGCAGCTGATGCAGGCGATCACGGGATTCTTCGAAGCCAGCCTGAACGTGGCCGAGCGCCTCGCCTTCGCCGAGGTGGTGGGGGGAGGCGAGCCCCTCACGGCGCCGATGGAGGCCAGCTATGCCGCCTTCGGCCTCGATGCGGCCGAGACCACCCGCCTGGAGGACTACCTGAAGGAGTACTACGACACGATCCTGCGGCGCCTGCGGGAGATGGAGTCGGACCTCGACAAGGAAGCCAAGAAGAAGCTGCCGTTCTGAGCAGCCCGGCCCGCCAGTTCGTGTGTACTATTGCAGCGTTTGGCGGCGGCCATGGCGATTTCCCAGATCAAGAACCTGCAGCGGCGTCTGGCCAACCTGGAGGAGGAGGCGATCGCCGAACTGACGCGCGCCTGCGGCCATGAGCTCTGGGCCTCCCTGGGCTTCGATGCCTTCGACACCCTCGAGGATCCCGACCGCCGTGCCCGGGCGAACTACTACTACGGCCAGCTGCAGACCGTCAGGGAGCTGAAGGACGCCCTGACGGTCTGAGCAGCGCCCCCAGCCGTTGCCGCTCCCCGGGGCTCACCTCCCGCCAGGCGCCCGGGGCCAGCCCGGCAAGATCCAGCGGCGGGCCCCCATCCATCAGGTCGATGGCCGTGCGCAGCAGCCGCAGGGTGGGCAGGCCCACCGCCGCGGTCATGCGCCGCACCTGCCGGTTGCGCCCCTCCCTCAGCTCCACCTCCAGCCAGGCCGTCGGCACCCGCAGGCGGTGCCGGATCGGCGGATCCCTCTCCGGCAGAGTGGGGTCCTCCACCACCCTGGCCCGGGCCGGCAGGGTGCGGCGTCCCTTCACCATCACCCCCCGGCGGAGGCTGTCGAGGGCCGCTTCGGTGATGATTCCCTCCACCTGCACCAGATAGCGGCGCCAGTGTCCCCAGGCCGGATCCGTGAGCCTGGCCTGGAGACGGCCATCGTCGGTGAGTACCAGCAGTCCCTCGCTGTCCGCATCCAGCCGTCCGGCGGCGTAGACGCCGGGGCAATCGATGTGGTCCGCCAGACTTCCCCAGGCGCTGCCGGGTTCGGGCGTGAACTGGCTGAGCACCCCGTAGGGCTTGTGGAAGAGCAGGGTGGTGCTCACCGCCTCCGCAGTCAGGAGCTTTCCCTGGCCCGCCAGAGGTTGACCACGCCGATCGAGATCAGCAGCAGGCCCAGATCCATCGCGATGGGGGGAAGGATCATGGGGACTGGAGGCGGGCGGCGGGCCGACCCTATCGCTCCGCACCCGGCCTGCGTGTGGCGGGGGGGCGACCCGGCGTCGGGGCTGGCGCCGGGAGGTAGGTCACGCTAGGCGCCTAAGCTGGTGGACTGTTGTTGTCCTTACGCCAGCCTTCCCGCATGATCGAAACGTCCGGTGTGATCGAAAAGGAGCAGGGCAACGGGTTCTACCTCGTCACCCTTGAGCAGCCTGCCGGTCACCAGTGTCTCTGCCGGGCGGCGGGCAAGCTCACCAAGTTCCGCATCAAGCTTCTGGCCGGCGACAAGGTGCTGGTCGAGATCAGCCCCTACGACCTGACCCGGGGGCGCATCACCTACCGGGAACGCAATGCCGGCGCCACCGGCCCCCGGCCCGGCGGCAACCGCCCGGGCGGTCCCCGGCGCCGCTGAGCCCGGCCCGGCCAGCCAGATCCCCGCCCCCAGAACTTCGGAGACGTTCAATCTCCGGAGACCTCAGATCTCCAGCAGTCCGTCGGTTTCCGGTCGGCGATCCAGGTGCAGGTCCCTGGGCACCATCAGCACGTTGGCCTGCAGCAGTTCGGGGTGGTCCTCAAGGGTGAGGAGCCACTCACGGAATTCCTCGTTGATGGCGTAGCTGTCCTCGAACAGCTCACGGCCGTCCAGGGCGGCCCTGCGGGCCAGGGCCCAGCAGACGGCCACGGTCACACGTCGATGCACGGCCGCATCGAGGGGGGTATCGGAAAAACCGTCGTGATCGCTGGCGTCGTCTCTTGGCCTGTCCATCGGGGTGATCTCGGTGGATGTCCTGTGGTGCCCACGTTGGCGGCTGGTGGGCGCAACGACGGTGTTGGTTGTCACATCGTTGCAGGAAAAGCGCCTGCAACAAGCCAATCAAAGCCAAAAATTAAGCCGATGGGCGACTTCAGGCTGACCGGCGCCCGATGTTCGGCAGCACGGGGCCGCTCACGCTGATCATCCGCCCGGCGTCGTCCGCCAGGGCCTGCAGGGGCAGGCGCTCGCCACTGCCCGGTGAGCTGCCCCCGGCGGCGGCCGTCTCCGGCGGGCGCGGGCGGATCACGTAGGGCTCGCTCACGGTCCAGCCCCGGGCGTAGCCGATCAGCAGCGGATCGGCCGGTGCGAACACGTAGGACGGTCGCCGTGGGATGGATTCCTGACCGGAGCGATCCCCGTCCATGCGCACGGCCCTGGTGATCGCCTGCACGAAGCGGCTGCGGGTGACCACGGTGGTGAGGTAGGCCACCACCCGCAGCCGCGGCGCGTCGAAGCCTTCGGCGCACATGTCGATGCTCACCAGCCAGTCGGCGTCTCCGGCCTGGAAGGCCGCCAGGTGGCGGGCGGCCTCCGGATCCTGGGAGTGCACCAGGTGCACCCGGTCCCCCTCCTGGGCCAGCAGGTCGGCGATGGCGCCGGCGTGGCCGATGTCGCGGGCCACCACCAGCCCGCCCGCCCCCGGATGCTCCAGCCGCACCCGCTCCAGGCGGCGGCGGGCCTGGAGCAGCAGCCGCAGGGCGATCCCGCCCCGATCCCCCGGCCGGATGGCCCGACGCAGGTTGCGGGCCCGCCAGCTCTCCCGCTGCTCCGCCGACAGGGGGGAGGTCTCGCGCTCGCGGCCATCCTCCGGACGCCCGTGTTCCACCCAGCCGTCCTGGAAGCGGAATTCCAGGGGTCGCACGTCACCGGCGGCGATCAGGGCCCGGGGCTCGACGCAGAGGTCCGGGATGATCCGCTCGGCCGGCCCGTCCTGGTCGTGCATCCGGATCCGGCGGGCGGCACAGAAGCCCAGGTTGTCAGCGCGGAAGGGGGTGCCGGTCAGCCCCAGCCGCAGCCGGGCGCCGCCGCTGAGGCTGCCGAAGGCATGGCCCCAGGCCGTGGCCTCCGGTTCCAGGGGATCGACGCCCAGGTGATGCACCTCGTCGGCGATCGCCAGCCAGGGCCGGCCCGCCAGCAGGCCGCCCAGCTCCTGCTCCAGGCGCAGGCGGTGCAGGGCCGCCGCCTGGTAGCTGAGCAGCAGGCCCTGGCCGGCGGGTGACGGCGGGGCTCCCCCCGGGGCGTCCCATTCCCGCAGGTCCAGGCCGAGGCGGGCGGCGGCGTTGACCCACTGGCGGCCGATGGCGCTGCGGTGGCAGAAGACCACGAACCGCTCCAGCCGCCCTTCCCGCTGCAGCTGCCGGAAGGCGAGCAGGGCCCCCAGGGTCTTGCCGGCACCGGGACCGGCGTGGAGCAGCACGTCCTGGCCGCCGGGGCTCGCCGCCACCAGCCGGGCCCGGAGCAGCTGGATCAGGCGCCGCTGCCAGGCCCGCGGTTCGGGGCCGCCGGCCGCCGGCGAGGTGCCGGGAGCCCCGGCCTGGCGGCGCAGACCCAGATCGAAGGACGGTGGCGCCATCCATCGATTCTGCTGGGCCGTCCAGGGCCGGGTGGGCGTGTCCGCACATTGGCTGACGGTTGCTTGCCGTCAGCGGCGGGTCTGTCTATCGCGGAAGAACTGTGGGTGGCCTCGCGTTGGTCAAATTGCTTATTCCCAGGGAGACGGCTCCCGGTGAGCGGAGGGTCGCCGCGACCCCCGAAACGGTCAGGCGGCTGGTGGCCAAGGGGGCGACCCTGCAGGTGGAGCGGGGGGCGGGCCAGGCGGCCGGCTTCCTCGACGCCGACTACGCCGCCGTGGGTGCCGACCTGTGGGACGGGGAGGCCAGGGACTGGGAGATGGCCGACGCCGTGCTCTGTGTCCAGCCCCCGCGTCCGGAGGCGCTGGCCCGCCTCCAGGCCGGGGCCCTGCTGGTGGGGCTGCTGGCCCCCTACGGCGCCACGGCCCTGGTCGACACCCTCAACGACCGGCGGGCCTCCGCCATCGCCCTCGAGCTGCTGCCCCGGATCACCCGGGCCCAGTCGATGGATGTGCTCTCCTCCCAGGCCAACATCGCCGGCTACAAGGCGGTGCTGCTGGCGGCGGCGGCCCTCGATCGCTACGTGCCGATGCTGATGACGGCGGCGGGCACGATCCAGCCCTCCCGGGTGCTGATCCTGGGGGCCGGCGTCGCCGGCCTGCAGGCCCTGGCCACCGCCCGCCGCTTAGGGGGCGTGGTCTACGTCTCGGACGTGCGGCCGGCGGTGAAGGAGCAGGTGGAATCCCTCGGCGGGCGCTTCATCGACCCACCCGAACTGGAGGAGGCCCCGGCCGAGGTGGGGGGCTACGCCCGCCAGGCCAGCGAGGCCTTCCTGGCGGCTCAGCGCCAGCAGCTGGCCGACCAGCTGGCCCTGGCCGACATGGTCATCTGCACGGCCCTGGTGCCCGGCCGGCCGGCGCCGCGCCTGATCAGCGAGGCGATGCTCGACGGCATGCGGCCAGGCGCGGTGGTGGTCGATCTGGCCGTGGCCCAGGGCGGTAACTGCTTCGGCACGATCCCAGGGGCCACGGTGGAGCGCCGGGGCGTGCTGCTGATCGGGGCCGACGGCCTGCCCAGCACCGTCCCCAACCACGCCAGCGCCCTCTACGCCCGCAACATCGCCGCCCTCATCGAGCACGTGCTCGGGGAGGACGGCTTCCGGCTGGATCCGGAGGATCCGATCCTCGACGGCTGCCTCTTCACCCACGCCGGTGTCTGCCGCCGGGACGACATCGTCCAGCCCGCCGGCCTGTCCCCCATCGGAGCCCGTTCATGAGCCTTCTGACGCAGTCCCTCTGGGTGCTCCTGCTGGGCAGCCTGCTGGGGCTGGAGCTGATCGGCAAGGTGCCACCCACCCTGCACACCCCGCTGATGTCGGGGGCCAACGCCATCAGCGGCATCACCGTGCTGGCCTCCCTCACCCTCATCCAGCAGGCCGGGGACAACACGGCCCTGCTGGTGATCGGAGCCCTCTCCCTTGGCTTCGCCCTCTACAACGTGATCGGCGGCTTCCTCGTCACCGATCGCATGCTCGCCATGTTCCGCCGCAAGGGCGACAGCCGATGACTTTCTCCATGGATGCTTTCGCCGCCGGCATCGATCTGGCGGCCGTTCTCCTGCTCGCCCTCGGCATCAAGGGTCTCTCGAAGGTGAGCTCGGCGCGCGGGGCCAACGGCCTGGCCGCCCTGGCCATGGGGCTGGCCGTGGTCGGCCTGCTGATCCAGATCCGCCCCGATCCGATCGCCTGGCTCTGGATCGCCGCCGGCAGTGCCGCCGGAGGCCTGGCCGGCCTGTTCACCGCCCGCCGGGTGCCGATGACCGCCATGCCGGAAACGGTGGCCCTGTTCAACGGCTGCGGCGGCATGGCCTCCCTGCTGGTGGCCATGGGGGTGGCCATCTTCGACACCGGTGACGCCGACATCGTCGCCCTGGTGTCGATCGCCGTGTCCGTGTTCGTCGGTGCCATCACCTTCAGCGGCTCGATCGTGGCCATGGCCAAGCTCCAGGGCTGGCTGGACACCCCCGGCTGGACCCAGAGCCGCCTGCGCCACGGCGTCAACATCTCCCTGGCGGTGCTCTGCCTGGTGTCGGCCCTGCTGCTGCCCGGCGATCCCGGCGGCCTGCCCCTGTGGCTGCTGATCGGCGGTTCCACCCTGCTGGGCATCGGCGTCACCCTGCCCATCGGCGGGGCCGACATGCCGGTGGTCATCTCCCTGCTCAACTCCTATTCCGGGGTGGCGGCGGCGGCGGCCGGCTTCGTGGTGGGCAGCCAGCTGCTGATCGTGGCCGGCGCCATGGTCGGGGCGGCGGGCCTGATCCTCACCCAGGTGATGTGCACCGCCATGAACCGCTCCCTGGTGTCGGTGCTCTTCGGCGGTGCCCTCGGGGCCAGCGCCGGGGCCGTGGGCGGCGGCGGCAGCGAGGCGGGCTACACCCGCATCACCAGCTGCAGCGCCGAGGAATGCGCCATGGCCCTGGAGCAGGCCGAGCGGGTGGTGTTCGTGCCTGGCTACGGCCTGGCCGTCGCCCAGGCCCAGCATTCCCTGCGGGAGCTGGCCAAGCTGCTCGAGAGCCATGGGGTGGAGGTGAGCTACGCCATCCATCCGGTGGCGGGACGCATGCCCGGCCACATGAACGTGCTGCTGGCAGAGGCCGACGTGCCCTACGAGCAGCTGCTGGAGATGGATCTGGTCAACCCCGAGTTCCCGCGCACCGACGTGGTGATCGTGCTGGGGGCCAACGACGTGGTGAATCCCCAGGCCAAGAACGACCCCACCAGCCCCCTGTACGGCATGCCCGTGCTGGAGGTGGACCAGGCCCGCCAGGTGTTCGTGGTCAAGCGCAGCCTCGGTGCGGGCTATGCGGGCATCAACAACGCCCTGTTCGAGATGCCCCAGACCGCCATGGTGTTCGGGGATGCCAAGGCGGTGCTCAACGGCCTGCTCAGCGAGCTCCGCTCCATGGGCGTGGGCAAGGTGAAGGTGGCGGCCTGAGGGTGGGGCCCCGGTCGTGTCCCAGCTCCCCGACCACCTCGGCCTGAGCCCCTTCCGCCAGCGCTCCCCCTGGATCGGGGGGGATCTGCAGACCCTGCGGGACACCCTGCGTCCCCTGCGCTTCCCCCCCGATCGGGCCGAACCGCTGACCATCCCCCTGGCCGATGGCGGCCAGCTGCTGGGGCTGCTGGACCGCCCCTCCGGCGCCGCGCCGGCCGCCCTGGTGCTGGTGATGCACGGGCTGGGGGGCTCCAGTGACGGCCCCGGCCCCCGCCGGCTGGCCCTGGCCCTGGTGGCCGAGGGGTTCGCCGTGCTGCGGCTCAACCTGCGGGGGGCCGGGCGGGGCCGGCCGCTCGCCCGGGGCACCTACTGCGCCTGCTGCAACGAGGATCTGCGCCCCGCCGTGGCCCTGGCCCGGCAGCTCGCCGCCGGCCGGCCCCTGTTCGGCGCCGGCATCTCCCTGGGCGGCACGGTGCTGCTCAACGGCAGCCTGGCCGGGCTGGCCTTCGATGGCCTGGTCTGTGTCAGCAGCCCGCTGGAGCTCCATGTCTGCGCCGTCCAGTTCGAGCGCCGCCGCAACAGGGTGTACCAGCGCTGGCTGATGCAGCGCCTGCGGGAGCAGACCCTGGCCGACCCGGGCGGGCTGCAGGAGGCTGAACGCCGAGCGCTGGCGGGACCCGGCCGGGCCCGCACGATCCGGGCCTTCGATGCGGCCATCACCGCCCCGCGCTGGGGTTTCGGCTCGGTGGCCGCCTACTACGACGCCGCCAGTCCCCTGGCGCCCCTGATCGCGGGCCGGTCCCTGCCCCCCACCCTGCTGCTCCATGCCGGCGACGACCCCTGGGTGCCGGCCAGTCCGCTGCGCCAGCTGGCGGCCGCGCTGTCCGGCCGCGCCGGCGCCGGCGCAGCACCGGTTCCCACGGTGGTGATCACGCCCCATGGCGGCCACAACGGCTTCCATGCCCCCGGCGACGGATTGGCCTGCTGGGCCGATCGCCTGGCGGTGAGCTGGCTGAAGCGCCTCAGTCAGGCGGAAGCGGACGGCTGAAGGGTGTGCGCCGCACGATCCACTCCTCGATCGGCACCCCGCCGATGACGTGCTCGTGGACGATGCGCTCGATCCGCTCGGGGGTGACACCCCCGTAGGTGAGGCCTTCCGGCCAGATGAGCAGCACCGGGCCCTCGCAACAGACGCGCAGGCAGTCGGCCTTGGTGCGCAGCACCACCCCATGGGGACGGCCGGGGTCCTCCAGGCCCAGGTCCCGCACCAGCTGCTTGAGGCGGTTCCAGCTGGCCGCACCGACGGCCGGATCGCCGCAGAGCGCCTTGGTGGGGGTGGCGCAGAGCAGCAGGTGGTGCTGGACCCCGCTCACGCCGGCAGGGCCGGCGCCGGATGGCTGCGGAGCGCGGCGGCGGCTTCGCGGGTGGCCTGGCGGGCCCAGCCGTCCACCGCCAGCACGTCGTCGAGGCTGGGGGTGCCGTGGTGATCGGCGCGGTGGCGGTCGCAGACCCGCTCGATCAGCTCGGGGATGGCCAGGAAGGGGATCGCCTCCTCCAGGAACAGGGCCACCGCCTGCTCGTTGGCGGCGTTGAGCACCGCCGGCATGGTGCCTCCGGCCCGGCCGGCGGCGTAGGCCAGCGCCATGCAGGGGTATTTCTCCCGGTCGGGGGCGCGGAAGGTGAGCTGGCCCACGGCGGTGAGATCGAGCCGCCGCCAGGGGGTTTCCAGCCGTTCCGGCCAGCTGAGGCAGTAGAGCAGGGGCAGCTTCATGTCGGGCCAGCCCAGCTGGGCCAGCACCGAGGAATCGGCCAGCTCCACCATCGAGTGGATGATGCTCTGGGGGTGGATGACGATCTCGATGTGGTCGTAGTCGAGGCCGAACAGGTAGTGGGCCTCGATCACCTCCAGCCCCTTGTTCATCAAGGTGGCCGAATCCACCGTGATCTTGCGGCCCATGCTCCAGTTGGGGTGGCTGGTGGCATCGGCCACCGTGGCCTTGGCCAGATCGGCGGCGGGCCAGTCGCGGAAGGCGCCGCCGGAGGCGGTGAGCTGGATCCGCCGCAGACCCGGGGTCGGCACGCCGGTGGAGAGGCGGGCGGTGTCCGCCCAGGGGGTGCCCTGCAGGCACTGGAACAGGGCCGAATGCTCCGAGTCGGCGGGCAGCAGCCGGCTGCCGCTGCGCTGCAGTTCGGGCAGCACCACCGGGCCGGCGGCGATCAGGGTTTCCTTGTTGGCCAGGGCCAGGTCCTTGCCGGCGCGGATCGCCGCCAGGGTGGGCAGCAGGCCGGCGCAGCCAACGATGCCGGTGACCACCAGATCGGCGCTGGACCAGGCCGCCGCGGCACAGAGGCCGTCGGAGCCCCCCAGCAGCTCGGGCAGACGGGCGGGACGCCGGGCCGGTTCGAGGTCCGCCAGGCGGCCGGCCAGTTCGCCGAGCCGGCCGGCATCGGCCAGGGCCACCACCTCAGGCGCGTGGCGCAGGATCTGCTCCACCAGCAGATCCAGGTTGTTGCCGGCGGTGAGGGCCACCACCTTGAAGCGGTCGGGGAACTCCTCGGCGATCTCCAGGGTCTGGGTGCCGATCGATCCGGTGGAGCCCAGAACGCTGATGGCCTTCACGCGCGGCTCCCCCATCGGGTTCGTGGGCTCCCAGTGTCCCATCCCCGGCCGCCGTCCTCGCTGGCTTAACTGGGGCCACACCGATCCCTTCCCATGTCGTGGCTGCAGCGCTGGAACTTCATCGAGCGGGCCCGGATCGAGCGCCAGCTCTGGGAGGCCTTCGAGCGCCGTGAGGACCTGGAGGCGCTCGTGGAGGACTGCCGCCGGGCGGTGGCGGCGGGCGACGGGGAGCGGGCCTTCCAGCTGGAGGTGTGGCAGACCACCCTGCAGCGGATCCGCAAGATCGAAACCCTGATGGCGGGCAAGCAGCCTGAGTGACGGCCGAGGGGTGCAGGGCGTCCCGGCGGTGATCAGCTGGGCGTGCCGCAGGGGGCTCCGTTCCGGGTCCCGTTCCGCTGCCAGGCCTGCTGCACCAGGGGCCACACCGCATCGGGCGGCAGGCCGTCCATGCAGGCGTGCCGCTCCAGCGGGCAGGCGGGGTTCTCGAAGCGCACCTGGAGGCAGCCGCCGCAGCGCTGCCGGCTGCGGCTGACCCAGACGTGGTCGGCCCGGGGGGCCCAGAGATCCCTGGGGCTGGCGCCGATGCCGTCGGCGTCGGTGCCGAACAGGGCCACCGTGGGGCAGCCGGCGGCGGCGGCCAGGTGCAGCGGGCCGGAATCCACGGCGATGCAGAGCCGGCTACGGGCCAGGGCGCCCACCAGCGCCGGCAGGCTGAGGCGTCCGCGCAGATCCCGCACCCCGGTGCGGGCCAGCAGGGCCCGCTCCAGTCTGTCGCCCGGCCGGCGCGCTTCGGCGGGGGGAGGGCCGCCGATCAGGCCGATTGATCCGGCCGGCAGGCCCATCTCCCGGTGCAGGCGCTCGAGCAGGACCAGCCAGTGCTCCAGGGGCCAGAGCTTGGCGGGCCGCTCGCCGTTCACGGCGATCAGCACCGGCGGCAGCCCTGGCGGAGCGGGCTCGGCGGGCAGCTCCAGCTGCTCGAACGCCGTGTCGACCCAGGCGATGCGGCAGTGCAGTTCGCGGATGCTGTTGCTGCCGATCCAGCCGCGGTAGCGCTCCACCAGGGAGGGACTGGCCCAGTGGGGATCCAGGGCGAGGGCGTGGAGGGGGTGGTCGCCGTCGGGGATCGGCGCCGCTCCGACCACGAAACGGGGCTCCAGGGCCTGGGCCCAGGCGGGGCTGTGGGAGGCGTGGCCGTCGGCGTTGATCACCAGATCCACCCCGTCGCCCCGTCCCTGCTCCGGGAGGGTCCGGCGCCACTGCCGCAGGGCCGGCAGGGCCGCCGGGCCCTGCTCCGCCAGGGGAAGGCTGGCGTCGATCCAGGGATTGAGCCGCTCCAGCTCCCGGGTGCGCTGGCTGCCCACGTAGGTGATCAGGGCATCGGGATACTTGTGGCGCAGCCCCCGCAGCAGCGGCTGGAGCACCACATAGTTGCCCAGCTTGGCGGCGCCGAGCACCACGATCCGGGGCCGTGGGCCGAGATCCTCGTCCCGGAAGCGGCGCATCAGGCGGGGCAGGGTGTTCACGGCCGCCCCGCGCCGACAGGACCGACGGGTTCAGGGGCCGGCGCAGGGGCCGCTTCGAGGTCCCACTGGCTCAGCCAGCGGCGCATCCAGGTGCCGCGGTGGGGCTGGTCGAGACGTCGCCGGCTGTGGAGCCAGAGGCTGTTGAGCAGGAAGGTGGTGCGATTGCAGGCCTTCAGCCGGGCGTCGCTGGCGATGGTGGCGCTGGCGACGGGGTTGGCCTGCTGCTGCCGCCGCTGCAGGGCCTCCGGGGCGATCCACTCGATGGTGGGGCAGCCGCGCAGGCGCTCGGCGTAGTCGAGGTCTTCGCAGTAGGCCGGGTGGAAGTTGGCATCGAACAGGCCCACCCGATTCCAGGCGGACGGGGTGAGGGCGAAGGCGGAGAACTCCTGGGGGGCCGGCAGCAGCGGCAGGAACTGGGGACGGGAGGGATCGACGCGCCCAACCACTTCCGCCAGCACGCCCGGGGCGAAGACCACGTCGTTGTTGACCAGCAGGGCGAAACCGGCCTCGGGAAAGGACGAGAGGATCGCGTTCCAGCTGGAGGCGACCCCCTGGTTGACGAAGGGCCGCGCCACCCGCACCCGGGCGACGCCGGCGGGGGGCTGGCGCTCCAGCCGGGCCAGCAGCCGCTGCAGCGCGTCGCTGTCGGCCAGCCCGGAGCCGATGCTGTTGTCGACGATGGCGAGGGTCTCGACGGGGTGGTCGAGGCTGTCCAGCAGGCGCTGCAGCAGATCGGGGCGGTTGAGGATCGGGACCCCCAGCAGCGGGATGGCGCCCGTCGCGGTGGTGTGGGGGGTGACGCCATCCAGCCGCCGCCAGAAGTCGTCGACGGGGGAACGGTCTCCGCTGAGGGAGGCGTACTGGGCCAGGCAGCCCCAGAGGTCGGGATTGGTGAGATCGCGGCGGCTGGGGCAGGCGGGCAGGTCGGAGAAGTAGGTCTTGCTCCAGAGAAGGAGCAGGGACCTGGCGGCGGCCAGGTCCCCCTTCTCCAGGCAGGTGACGTAGTTACGGGCGAATCGGGCCTGTTCCAAGGTGACCACGGGTGGCTGCTGGGGTCATCAGCCGAAGGTGATGGAGTCGCCCTTGGTGGAGATGAAGGCCGTCTGGCTGTCATCGAAGACGTATTCTTCGCCGCCGATGATGAGCAGGTCGCCATCGCCGGCCCCGAAGATCTGGGTGCCGCTGCCGATGTCCCCCTTGCTGAAGAAGGAGACCTGATCGACGTTGGCATCGTTGCCGAGATCGATCCAGGTGTTCTGCACCCGGGCGGAGAAGTCCAGCACATCGGCGCCCTGGCCGAGCAGGACAGTGGAGTCGGAGACCCTGCCGCCGAAGATCAGGGTGTCGTCGCCGGCACCGGCACTGATTCGGACGGAATCGGCCCTGTCGGTGATGGTGAAACTGTCGGCACCGCTGCCGGCGGTGAAGGTGGTGTTCTTCAGGGCTCCGGTGATGGCGGTGTTGTCACCACTGCCCAGGGAGATGGTGCCTCTGTTGATGTCGGTGGCGATCAGGGTGTCGTCACCAGCGCCGGTGCTGATGGACGTGTTTCTGGCGTCGCCAGTGAAGATAACGGTGTTGTCATCGGCGTTTCCGAGGTAGGAAGTGTCCTTGGAAGCACCTGAAAACGTGGTGCGGGTGTCACCGGAAGAGGACTCCCTGATGCCGACATCCTCAATGCTGCGGCCCTTGTTGGGGAAGACCCGCGAGTTGGTGACGTCACCGGTCTGACTGGTGAAGACCCGGGCGCCGCTGCTGGTGGTCTGGGTGAGCGTCGTGCCGGGGTCTGGCACGAAGATCGAAAGGGTATCGGAGGAAGCCATTCGACAAAAGATGCCGGTTATTTGATCGAGACCCTAGGGGGCTGGTTTGGGGGTTATGTGTATCCCAGGCTTCGTTTTCCGTCATACTTCTTGAACAATTCACCACGAAAGGTTGAAACCTTAACGCCGACTTTGTTCTGACTTTGTTGCATCGATGCTGTCTGCACCAAGGCCTTCAGGAGATACATTGTTGCCGCAGCCTGGTTGCAGGTTCAGGATTCCTGTCATGTCAGTCCTTCCCGGCGATTTCGACCTGGATCAGGTCCTTCAGGAAGCGGAGGCGGCGGAGCGCCGGCAGGAATGGTGTGAAGCCGCCTGCATCTATCAGGAGCTGGTCGGCTCCGCTGACGCGCCGGCTCCGCTGCTGCTGCGGGCCGCCAATGCCCTCTGGCTCTCGGATCAGCCGGAGGAGGCCCTGGAGCTCTACCGGCGGGCGTCCCTGCTGCTGCCGGACAGCCCCGCCCCCTTCATGGGCCTGGGCAACAGCCTGCGGGATCTGAACCGCTTCGAGGCGGCTGACCGGGCCTTCCGGGCCAGCCGCCAGCGGGGGGATGGCCCGGCCCTGGCCTGCAACCATGCCACCCTGCTGATCGGCCTGGAGTCCTACGACGAGGCCTATGGCCTGGCGGAACGCCGCTTCGAGCTGCCCGGCATGGGCCCCGGACCGGAGGGTGGCGTGGCGGCGGTGGTGGCCAGCGCCCCGGTGCTGCATGTGCGCACCGAGCAGGGCCTGGGTGATGGCCTCCAGTACCTGCGCTGGATCCCCCCGCTGCTCGAGCAGGCGACGGCCCGGGGCCAGTCGGTGGTGCTGGAGGTGGAACCGTCGCTGGTGGCGCTGCTGCGCCGGGGTCTGGCCTGGCTGCCCCAGCCGCCGGAGGTGCGCGCCAGGCCAGAGCCGGGCGGCGACGATTCGCTTGGGGTTGGCACGGGCGGCGACGGGCTGGAGCCAGCCCCTGCCCGGGACCTGGTGAGCCTGCTGTCGCTGCCGGCGGCCCTCGGCGGTGCCCCCTGTCCCCAGCCCCCGGGGCCGGATGGCCGGGGGACTTACCTGCGGGGGCTGGCCCCGGCCAAGCCCGCCGACGGCTGGGGCCGGCCGCCACGGGTGGGTCTCACCTGGGCCAGCGGCCGCAAGCTCGCCGACGGCTTCACCCGGCGGGAGTACCGCAAGCGCACCCTGCCGGCCGCCGCCCTGGTGCGGCTGGTGGAGGGGCTGGTGGCCCAGGGGTGGGAGCCGGTGCTGCTGCAGCAGGGCGAAGACCGGGAGATGGCGGAGCCCGTGGCCCCCCTGTTCGGCGATGCCATCCCCCCGGACGGCGACTTTCTGGCCACGGCCGGGGTGCTGGCCAGCACCGATCTGCTGATCACGGTGGACACGGCCATGGCCCACCTGGCCGGTGCCATGGGCCATCCGGCCTGGGTGCTGCTCCCCTTCAGCGCCGATCCCCGCTGGCTGCGGCAGCGCCAGGACAGCCCCTGGTACCCGAGCCTGCGCCTGTTCCGCCAGGGCGAGGATCGGGACTGGCTCCCGGTGGTGGCGGCGGTGCTGCAGGCGGCGGCGGTCGAGGCAGCGGCGGCGTTCAGGGCAGCAGCCGCAGGCTGAGGATCAGGGCCTCGAAGGCCTCGGCGGCCCGGTTCACCTCGTAGCGGGCGGCGACGGTGGCGCGGCCGGCTTCGGCCATCGCCGCGAAGGCGGGCGGATCGGCGAGCACCGCCAACAACACCTCGGCCAGCCGGTCGGGGTCGTTGAAGGGCACCAGCAGCCCGTTGTGGCCGTGCTGGATCACCTCATCCAGCGGCGGGTTGTCGGAGCCCACCACCAGGGCGCCGCAGGCCATCGCCTCCAGCACGCTCCAGGAGAGGGCGTAGGGGTAGGTGAGGTGGACGTGGGCGGCGCTGATATGGAACAGGGCCAGCAGCTCGCGGTGCGGCAGGGGCGGCAGGAAATGGACCCGATCCAGGGGCAGTTGGTGGCCGAGCAGGGCCAGCAGTTCCCCTTTGTGGCCGTCGGGATGGGACGAGGGCGCCCCGTAGCCGCTGTCGGTGCCTCCCACGATCACGGCCCGGGCGTCCTGCCGGGCGGCGAGCACGGCGGGAAGGGCCCGCAGGACGCTGCGGAAGCCGCGCAGGGGCTCGAGGTTGCGGCTGGCGACGGTGATCACCGGATCCCCCTTGGTCAGGGTCGGGCCGCCCTCCAGCCGCAGGCTGATGGGGCCGGAGGCGGGGGCTGGCAGGGCGATGCCTTCGTGCAGCACCTGGAAGCGGCTGCGCAGGTGCGGCGGGAAGGTGTCGCGGGCGAAGCGGGTGGGTACGACGCAGGCGTCGGCGTCGGCCACCGCCGCCAGGCCCATCAGGTTGCCCCGGCGCCACTGGGCCCGCAGGGCGTGGGAGGGTTCGCCCAGGTCGGCATCGAAGCCGTAGCCGAGCAGCAGCGGGGTGGCGTAGAGCTCGGGGTAGGCGATCAGCACCGCCTCCGGCCAGATGTCGCGCAGGTAGAGCAGCTCCCCCCAGCCGCTGTGGCCGATCACGGCGTCGGGGCGGTAGCCCTGCTCCCGCAGCTGCAGGCAGCGCTCCTGGACCCGGGCGGCCCGGCGCAGGTTGGCCTCCAGCAGCGGGTCGGCCAGCCCGGCGGGGAGCACCGGCGCCTGCCAGTCGTAGTGGAGCCGGGGGACTCCGGCCCTGGGTGTGGCGCCCAGGCCGAGCACGCGATGGCCGCGGCGTTCGAGGGCGGGTGTCAGATCACGAAACTGGCCGGGATGGTTCTGATGGATCAGCAACAGTTCCATCTGACAACGCTATTACAATCCCGCTGCAAGTACCTGACCTGCGTCATGTCGCTCTGGAGCCGTCTGTTCGGACGCCGGGATACGGTGAGTTGGGGTGAAAGAAAGCCTGAAAAAGATGGTGGTCTTCTGGATACTCTGGTGAGTGATCCTGGCACCGTCCCGATGGAGATGGATCGCCGGCCCCAGATCACTCCCTGGTCGGCGGCGCGGCTGGGCACGATCTTCATGGATTACGCCCATGAAGCCACCCCCTCACGGCTGGCGGAGGCCCGGCTGGCCCGCCAGTGCCTGTCGAAGTTCTGGCTGAGTGCCCCGATCGATGCCCTGGAGCTTCTCTATGGCTCCGCGGTCGGTGACAGCTACCGCCGGATGATCGGCAGTGAGCTGGCCAGCCAACCGCTGCTGCGCGATGAGGAGGCCTGGAGGGACCATCTCTCCGAGCGCCTGTCAGGCGGCTTCGATCGCCCGGAAATGGCCAACATCGTGCTGGCGGTGATGCCCTATTTCCGCCGCGGCAAGATGAAAGTGCGCAACTGCGAACAGAATCTGCCCAGCTGGCTTCTTGAGGATTACGCCAGCCTGTTCGAGCCGGAACTTCTGCCCCGTTTGCGCCAGCCCAGCCCCCTGGAGCGCAAGGCCCTGGCACCGGCGGGGGCGGTGCGGGCGGCGGGTGTGGAGCCCGAGACAGTGCCGCCGCTGCCCCAGTTGTCGTCGTTCACCGGCGCCCAGGCCCTCCAGCTCACCGGCAGCGAGGAGTTCCTCACCCGCCTCAACGGGCTGGTGAACCTGTTCGAGATCGACCCCGACGATGGCGCCATCCGCCAGGAACTGGGCAGCTTCCGGCGCCAGCTGGGCCAGATCTGGCTGGACACGCCCGAGGAGCGGCTGCAGCCCCTGTTCGAGAGCACCTTCGGCGACCTCTACCGCAAGTTCCTGCGCAGCGGCTATGCCGCCACCCCCCTGGCGGAGGAGGACCGGCAGCTGCGCTCCCAGCTGGCCCACTACGTGCGCAACATGACCCGCCCCAAGGCCACCCAGGTGGTGCTGGCGGTGCTGCCCTTCTACCCCCCCGGCAAGATCGGCTTCGCCGGCGGCGAGCAGTTCATGCCCCAGTGGCTGCTGGGGGCCCTGCCCAGCCTCTACGTGAAGGGCTGAGGGACCCCGGCCCGCTGGCCCCATGGCCATGGGCCGGCCTCATTCGTGGAACTCCTTCCACAGCAGCCAGTAGGTGAGGTAGCCGAGCAGCGGCACCAGCAGCATCGGGGCCAGGGCGAGCAGGGTCACCACGGGTGGCAGGTGCAGCAGCAGCCAGAGCAGCACCAGCCCGTAGGCCAGGAAGGCGATGGTGATGGCCAGCCAGCGCTGCCGCAGCCGCTCCTTCCAGCGCAGCCGCCAGGCCTTGAAGCGCCGGCGCCGGCGTTGCTCGGGTGGCACGAAGCGCCACCAGTCGCCCTGGGGCCTGGTGCTCAATTGGATCGCAGGCGCTGGAGGTTGCGGCGCTGATCCTCGAACAGGCCGGTGAGCAGGCTGATCACGCGCCGTTCCCGCAGCTTGATGTCGGCGGTGAGGGCCATGCCGGCCTGGAGCGGCACGCTGCCCTTGTCGGGCAGGGGGATGGTCTGGCGCCGGAGCTGGAGGATGACCGGGAAGTGGAGACCCTCCGCCTGGGTGCCGAGCACCTGGGTCTGCTCCTCGGGAGTGAGGGCATCGGAGCCGATGCGTTGCACCGTGGCCGGCACGTAGCCGAAGCTGTTGGCAGGGAAGGTCTCGATCGAGAGGTCGGCGCTCTGGCCCACCTGGACGAAGCCGATGGCCTTGTTGGGCAGGTAGACCTTGGCCCGCAGGGAGTCCTGGGGAACCACCTTCAGCAGGGGCGTCGTCTCGGTGGCGCCGACCACGCTGCCGGCACTGGCCTCGATGTCGAACACCAGGCCATCGGTGGGAGCCGTCAGCACGCCGTACTGGATCTGCAGGCGGGCCTGGCGGATCTGGGCGTCGAGATCGCTGATCTGGCGCAGGTTGGTCTCGATCGTGGTGCGCAGCTCCACGTCGGTGCCGGAGCCGGTGTTGACCAGCTGGGAGCGGAGCCGGGCGATCTCACGCTCCTCCTCGGCCACGCTGGTCTGGAGGTCCTGCATCCGGTTGCGGGCCTCGAGCAGCTGCACCTCGCTGACGGCGCCGTCGCGTACCAGGGACTGGTAGCGGCGCTCGATGTCGCTGTAGATGCGCAGGGAATCGCGGTAGCCGGCCAGGCGGGTGCTGCTCTTGGCCAGCTCCTCGCGGGCGGCCTCGAGGCGGCTGTTGAGTTCGCGGGCGCGATCCTTCAGCTGGCTGCGCTGGTTGGCGGTGAGGCCGGCGGTGGCGGTGTCCTCGCCGAGGGTGGCGCGGGCGACGAGGTTCTCGTTGAGCAACCGCTCGCGGATGCTCTCGGCGGCCGCCAGCTTGCTGCGGGGCTCGCGCAGGTCGAAGCGGATCAGGGGCTGGCCCTTCTTCACCGACTGGCCCTCCTTCACCAGCACCGCCTCCACCACGCCGGGGACGGGCGAATCCACGTCCTTGACGCTGGTGGAGGGTTCGAGCTTGCCCGGGACCGCCACGGTTTCGGCGATCGGCGCGGCGACGCTCCAGAGGCCGAGGGCCACCACGCCCCCCACCCCGGCCCAGACCAGCAGGCTGGAGCTGCGGCGGCTCTTGCGCAGCACCACCGTCTCGCGGAACGACCATTCACGCGGGGCGTCGCCGTCGGCGGCCGCCAGGCCGGCGCCGAAGGGGTGGTCCGCCTCCGGGGCGGCCACGGGGCTCCCCTCGGCCGGGGCCCCGGGGGTGGCTGGGGTGGTCGCGGCTGGTGGGGCCACCCCGGGGGAAGCCGCGCTGGGCGGGGCGTTCCGGCCCACCAGATCGACCCGCACCGGCATGACCGGGCGGCGACTGGCCCGGGGGGAGCGCAGCCAGCCGACGCAGTCCTCCATCAGGGCCACGAGCCGGGAGGCGGGATCGGCGGAGCGGGGTGGGGTGGCCATCAGCTGAGTCCCTCCTGGTTCTGGCTGCGGTAGAGGGCGTAGTACCAGCCGCGCAGCTGCATCAGCTGGCGGTGGCTGCCCTGCTCCATCACGGCGCCGCGGTCCATCAGCACGATCAGGTCGGCGGGCTGGACGGTGGAGAGGCGGTGGGTGATGAAGAAGACCGTGCGACCCCGGAAGGCCTCGAACAGGTTGATGCACACCTGCCGCTCGGTGGTGGCATCGAGGGCGCTGGTGGCTTCGTCGAGGATCAGCAGGCGGGGGTTCTGGAGCACGGCCCGGGCCAGGGCGAGGCGCTGGCGCTGGCCGCCGGAGAGGCCGGCGCCCCGTTCGCCGACGCTGGAGTTGTAGCCCTGGGGCATCTGCATGATGAAGTCGTGGGCGCAGGCGATGCGGGCGGCGCGCATCATCTCGGCGGCGGTGGCATCGGGCTTCACCATCAGCAGGTTCTCGCGGATGGTGCCGTCGAACAGGAGCGAATCCTGGGGCACCACACCGATCTGCCGGCGCAGGGAGTAGAGCTCCACCTTGCCGATGTCCAGGCCATCGATCAGGACGCTGCCCCGTTCCGGCGCGTAGAAGCGGGAGAGCAGTTTGAGCAGGGTGGATTTGCCGCTGCCGGAGCCGCCCACCAGGCCGACGAAGGAGCCGGCGGGGACCTCCAGATCCACCCCGTCGAGCACCATCGGGCCCTGGTCGCTGAAGCGGAAGCCCACATCCACGAACTGGACCCGGCCCTGGAGAGGGGGCAGGGGGATGTTGCTGGCCTGCTCGCGGGTCTGCTCGGTGTCGCGGTCGACCACATCGGCCACCATCCGCAGGGCCTGGGTGTTGAACTGGAAGTCCTGCCAGGTGCCCACCAGCTGCACCAGGGGCTGGCGGATGTAGCCGGAGAGGATGTTGAAGCCGAACAGGGCGGCGAGGCTGAGGTCGCCCTTGATGATCAGCCAGATCGCCACGGCGATCACCACCAGCTGCCCCAGGTTGCTGAGGAAATTGGAGAGGTTGGCGATCGATTCGCGGGTCACCTTGAGCTTGAAATCCTCACCGATGTAGGCGGCGTAGCGGTTCTGGAATTCCCAGCGGGTCTTGAGTTCGGCGTTCTGGGATTTGATCGTCTGGATCCCGGTGATGGCTTCGGTGAGGAAGCTGGAGGCGCGCACGGCCTGGGCCATGGTGCGGTTGATCTGGCTGCGCACCAGGGGATTGCTGACCAGGCCCACGGCGGCGATCAGGGGCAGGGTGGCCAGGGTCACCAGGGTGAGCAGGGGACTGATCGCGAACAGGATCGCGATGTAGATGAGGCTGAAGGCGAAATCCACCAGGGTGGGCAGGGTCTGGCCGAGCAGGAAATCGCGCAGGCGGTCGAGCTGGGAGAAGTAGAAGGTGATCCGGCCGACGGGTCGGGCATCGAAGAAGCCCTGGGGCAGGCGTACGAGGTGGTCGAGGATCGTCGCCTTGGCGTCCAGGTCGATCCGGTTGGCCAGGTCGGTGAACAGGAAGCTGCGCAGGGTCTTGAAGATGCTCTCCACCAGGGCGGCCAGCAGCATCACGCTGGCGATGCTCACCAGGGCGCCGATGTTGCGGCTGGCGACCACGCTCTGGATCAGCACCATCAGGCCGAGGGGGAAGACGAGCCGCAGGGCGTTGATCACCACCGAGGCCACCAGCACCTCGATCAGCTCGCGGCGGTGCTGGCGCAGGAAGGGGGCATACCAGCTCCAGTCGAAGCGGCGCTGCTTGGCATCGGGCTTGCGGTCGAACAGCAGCAGCTCCACCAGGCCCCCCTCGTGGGTGACCAGCTCCTCGGCCGGCACCAGCAGGGCGCCGAGTTCGGCTTCCAGCAGGCGGGCGCGGCCATCGGCTTCGACGCCGTCGAGCAGGCCGAAATGGCCGTTCTGGTACAGGAGGGCCGGGGCGGGCACCCGCCCCAGGCGGCTGGCGGGCACCCGGGAGAGCACCACCCGCAGGCCGAGGGTGTCCATGATCTGGCCGATGTTGACCAGGTTGAGCCGGTCCTGGCGCTGCAGGATGGCGTCCACCTGATCGGCCAGGGCATCGCGGTTCAGGGGCACCCCGAAGTAATCGGCCAGGGCCTGGCAGAGGGCGATGGGCACGGCGCGGGGGCCGCTGGCCCGGCCCAGCACCAGCTGACCGCTGCGGTCCGCGGCCCGACGGGGTGGGGGCTCCACTGGCGGGGCGTAGCTGGCGCCGGCCCCCTCCACGCTGGGGAGCAGGGTCGGGGGGAGGGGGTCGGCGCCCAGGGTGATCGGGGTTTCCGCCTCGTGGGGGATCGCCAGGCCCACCAGCCGCAGCCAGGGGGCCTCGGGGCCGGGGGCCGCCAGGGGTCGGTCGGACCAGGGCTCGGCCAGGGGCAGGCCACTGCTGGCGTACCAGCGGAAACCGGGGGGCAGGCCCAGCTCCGTGGGGCCGCCGGGCCGCAGGCTGCGGACGCGCACCTGGTCGGCGGGCAGGGGCCAGTCGTCGAGGAGAGCTTCACCGAGGGGATCCCGTTTCGCCAGGGCCAGCAGCAGGGTGTGGAGCTCGGCGGCGCTGGGCCGGTTGGCGAACCAGGCGGCGAAGTCAGGATGGCCCCCAAGCAGGTCGCGGAAGGCGGCGGCGGGGAGCTGCAGGGCCTCCACGTCGGTGGTGGCGCGCAGATGTTCGCAGGGATCGCCGCGCAGCAGGCCGGCCCAGCCCGCCAGGGAACCGGGACCCAGGCGTTCGATCGTGCGCAGCCCACGGCCGTTGGGGCTGGGGCCGAGGCTGCGCAGCTGGCCGCTGCAGAGCAGCAGCAGGCCTTCGGGCAGCACGTCCGGGCGCAGCACGGTCTGGCCGATGCGGAAGCGGAGGGGCTCCAGCAGCGGATCGATCGCGTCGCGGCGGGCGGGCGGCAGGCGGTCGAAGGGGCTGAAGTCGTTCAGCAGGCCGCTGATGGCCCCGGGGGAGGAGGTCATGGGGTGCCGTCCTCCTGCAGCAGGGCGAGCATCGCGTCGAGGGGCGGCAGCGGCTGGCCTTCGAGGAGGAGCCGCACCCGCTGCTCGAGCCATTCCTCGAAGAGTTCGCCCATCATGCGTTCCCTGGTGGCTTCGTTCAACTCGGCGGGCAGGAACTGTTCGAGCCTCAGCACCACCCAGCTCTCGCCCGCTTGAAAAGGTTCGAACAGCTGGCCGGGGCGGCCGCGGCGCAGGCGGCTCACCAGGCTCTGGTGGCCGGTGGCCAGGGGCAGGGGGCCGATCTGGCCGCGGCAGTGGCGCTCGGGGCCGCTGGAGTGGAGCGGGGCGAGATCGGCGAAGTCGGCTTCCCCTTCGGCGATCTGGTGATGGAGCTCGGCGGCGAGGTCCTCGCCCTCGACCCGCAGCAGGGAATAGACCACCTGGTCGAGCTCGGGCTTGCGCTGCAGGAAGCGCACCTCCACCTCCTCGTTCCAGCGGCTGCGCACCAGGCGCTGCAGGCGCTGCTTCTGGGTGGCGAGGATGCGAAGGTCGTCGAAGACCAGGCCGCGCTCCTGCAGCCAGCCGGGCACCTGGTCGTCGTCGGTGATGCCCCGGCGCTCCAGGAACGCCGCCATCAGGGCCTTCTCCTCCTCGATAGGCAGGGGAATGGCGTGCACGAGCTGGTCGAGCACCCAGGCGCGGGCCAGGGGTCGGGCCTGGCTCTGCTGGCGGATCAGGCGGTTGAGTTCGGAGAGGGCCAGCCAGGGGCGGCCGGGGGGCAGCTCCACCACGGCCGGCTCCCGCAGGCCGGACAGGGGTTCGGGCAGGGTGTCGCGGGCGGTGCTCATCACGCGGGGCTCCGGTGGGGCAGATCGAGGCGGGCCAGGGCGTCGGCCATCAGGGCCCGGCCGCGCTCCTGGCTCCAGGTGGTGCGGGCATAGGTGAAGGCGGCGGCACCCATGGCGCGCCAGGCGTCGTCGTCGGCGATGAGGTGCAGCACGGCCTCCCGCCAGTCCGCGGGACTGCGGGCGATCAGCACCTCCTGGCCGTGGCGCAGGCCGGTGGCCTCGGCGGCCAGGGGGCTGAGCACCTGGGGAATGCCGTGGGCGGCGGCGGCCACCACCTTGCCCTTGAGGCCGGCGCCGGAGCGCAGCGGGGCCACGAACAGGCGATGGCGGGCGTACACGGTGGCGGGATCGGCGACCCAGCCCTCGACGATCACCCCGGATTCGGCGCCCCAGCGGGCGGCGGTGGTGTCGTCGAGGCCGCTGCCGTACAGATGCAGGCGCAGCTCGGGCCGCTGCTGGAGCAGCAGGGGCCACACCTGCACCAGGAAGGCCTCGACCGCGTCCCGGTTGGGGGGGTGGCCGTAGCTGCCCAGGAAGGCGAGGCCGCTGCGGCCCTCGAGGGGGGCGGGGGCCTCCGGGCCCTGCACCACCCAGGGACAGGGGGCGGTGGCGGCCTCGCCGAGGGTTTCGGCCTCGATCACCGCCCGTTCCACCTCCGAATAGCTGAAGGTCAGGTGCACCTCCCGCATCACCGCCAGCTCCTGGCGCTTCACCTCCTCCACCGCTTCCAGGGCGCGGCGGGCGGCGTCGCCCTCGAGTCCCTCGGCGCGGGCGGCGCGCAGCTGGCGCAGGTGGTGCAGGTCGGCGTTGCAGAAGATCAGCCGGGCCTGGGGGGCATAGCGATGGATGAGCGGCAGGGCCTGGGCCGCCACGGTGTGGCGGGTGAGATAGATGAGCTCGAACTCCCGGCCCCGCTCCCGCAGGAACGCCTCGAGCGAGAGCACGAACGGGGCATGGATCAGCTCGATGCCGCGGCGCTGGAGCTCCTCGCTGTAGCTGGCCAGCCAGGCCAGGTTGAGGGGCAGGAGCGTCACCTTCCAGCCCAGCTCCTGGAGCAGCCCCATCTCGACCAGGGCCGCATGGCTGCCGGCATCGCGATCGGGCCGGGGGGTTTCCTGATCGAGGCAGAGGGCGCGGCCGAGGATGCCGCGGTCCTTGATGGTTTCGGCGGCGGCGTGGCCGGGCTCGCGGCTGCCCTCGAAGGCGGCGGCCCACTTCTGCTGGAAGACGGGGCCGTGGACCGCCTGGAAGCGCTTCAGCCCGCTGGTGGCCTGGGTGTCGGTGCCGCAGCTGAGGCCCTCGTGGTGGATCACCCGGGCCAGGGGGCTGTAGCGCACGGTGTGGCCCGCCTGGCGCACCTTGAAGGCCAGGTCGGTGTCCTCGTAGTAGGCGGGGGAGAACTCCGGGCTGAAGCCACCGATCCGCTTCCAGAGCTGGAGGGGGATGGCGAGGGCGGCGGCGCTGACGTAGTCCACCTGGCGGGCGTAGGCGACGCGGGGGTCGTGGGGGTTGCCCCCGCGGCCGTAGTTCCAGGGTTCGCCGTTGCCCCAGACGATGCCGCCGGCCTCCTGCAGGGTGCCGTCGGGGTAGGTCAGCTGGGCCCCAACCATGCCGGTGTCGGCCCAGCGCTCGAAGGGATCGAGCAGTTCCTCCAGCCAGCCGGCGCAGGGTTCGGTGTCGTTGTTGAGCAGCACCAGGAAAGGGGCGCGGGCGGCGGCGGCGCCGCTGCAGCAGGCCTGGTTGAAGCCGCGGGCGAAGTCGTGGCGGATCAGGCGCACCCCGGGGGCGTCGGCGGTCAGGGCCTCGGCGGTGCCGTCGCTGGAGCCGTCGTCGACCACCACGATCTCGAACGGGATGCGGGTGGGGGCATAGGCGATCGCCGCCAGGCAGCGGCGGGTGACGCCGTACTGGTTATGCACCGGGATCACGATCGACACGCGCGGATCCGCCGCGATCGGCAGCCGCAGGGGTTGGCGCACCGTGGCGCTGCCGTCGGGTCCCGGTTCGCTGGGGCCGACGGCTACCGGCGCCCCTTCCGTGCGGGGCAGGGGGAGCTCGAGCAGGCGCTGCAGCAGGGGCAGGTCGGGGGGCAGGGGCGTGCCGTCCCTGTCGGCCCAGGCGAGCCAGGTGCGCAGGCTGCGGTAGCGCTCGCGGGCGAGGGGGGAGAGCTCGTCAGGGAAGGGGGGCCGGGCATGCCGCTGCAGGGCCGCCCAGGGGGTGAGGTGGAAGGGGAGCAGCTCGTAGCGCTGGTCCAGCACCAGGCCGGCGGCAGTCTCCAGCTGGAGATGGTGCACGGCGCCGTCGGCGAGGGCGGCGGGGAGCAGCAGCTGGAACGGCCAGGGAGCCTCCGGCAGCGGCTCGGGGGGCGTGATGGGCAGGCAGGTGCCACCGTCGAGGCGCAGCTGCAGGGGCTCGGGACCGCGGCCCCAGCCGTGCAGGAGCGGCATCTGCAGCTGGGTGAGGGCGCCTTCGCGGATGGGACCGTGGCGGCGCTGGTGCTCGATCCGCCCGTGGGTGGCGGCATCCAGCCGCAGGGGACTGCCGGGCAGTTCGGTCCCTGTCCCGTCGGCGAGCACCCGCAGCACCAGTCCCTGGGAGAAGGGGGGCAGGGGGTGGGTGGGGCCCCACCAGAAGCGGAAGCCACAGGGCTGCTCGATGCCCAGGGCGAGCAGGTCGGGCCGCGCCTGGATGGCCATCAGCTCGGCGATGACCCGTCGCTGGCCGGGATCGAGCAGATCCTCGAGCACCAGATGCAGACGCAGGGGGGCCGCCTGGCCCTGCAGGGGCCAGGGGCAGGCCCAGCCGCTGAGGCCGCCCTCGGGGCTCCAGCCCTCGAGCCGGCCCACCAGCCCAGGGCGCCGCAGCTCCGCCAGGGAGGCGGTGGAATCTTCCAGGGTGCCGGGCGGCTCGGCGAGCATCGCAGCCATGCTGGAATCGTTGGCGGAACGTTATTGCCGCCCTACCGCTTTGTCTCGTGTCGCCATGGACAGCGCCGGCGGCGGTGGCGGCGAGCCTGGCGTCTGGGTGCCGCTGCGGGTGCTGCGGCAGCTGGATCTGCCCCCTGCCGCGCACCACCGCCTGATCGCGGCGCTGCGGGCCGAGACGGCGGGTCGGGCGCCGGAGGATCCCCTTCTGGGGGAACTGACCGAGCTGGCGGCGGTGGCCCTGCGGGAGGCGCTTGAGCGACAGGAGCCGGAGGCGGCCCTGACCGCCCACGACCTCCTGCTGGCGCACGTGATCGAGCTGGCGCCGGCGCGGCCGGAGGTGGCGGCGGTGCTGTGGGAGCGCTACGGGGATCTGCTGGGCCAGCTGACGGTGCAGGTCCATGGGCAGGTGATCCCCCGCGATGGCCAGACGCCGGACTTCGGGGCCCCCGAACGGGCCGGCGACGGGGCGCTCTGCCTGCGCATGGCGGAGGTGCTGGAGCGGGCGGCGCCCCACCCCTGGCCCGTGCCCGACTGGCTGCCTGTGCTGGAGCAGCAGCTGGTGCAGCACGGTGCCCTGGCCTTCCAGCAGCGGATCGGCACCGATGGGGCCGCCGCCGGGCCCTGCCTGGATCTGTTTCTGCGGCTGAGCCGGCTGCTGGATCCCCTTCCGGACTGGGTTGTGGAGGGCTGCCGCAGCGCCATGGCCCGGGTGATCGAGGGGCTGCCGGGCGCCGGCGGGATCAGCGCCAGCGAACTGGCCCAGCTGGTGGCAAGGGTGGGCCGGCTGCCGGTGGCGGCGGAACGGCGACCGGCCTTCGAGGCGGCGCTGCTGCGGGCGCGCTTCAGCCTGGAGCTGCTGCCCCAGGGCCGCGGCGTGGCGGGCGGCGCCCCCGGCGAGGTGCTGGAGGCGGAGTGGCTCGACGATGACGACGACGGGGTTGGCGCCGCTGCGGCCTTGCCGCCCCTGCGACTGGTGGCGACGGCGGCCGATTTGTCGCCGGCGCGGGAAGTGTTTTCCCTGGCGCCATTCCTCACGGGCGACGGGGAGGGGGCGACCGGGGCCCTGGCGGCGTTTCTGGAGCCCTGGCAGACCAGCGGCCGGCCGGCCGACAATCCGATCACCAGCCTGGTGGAGAGCCTGGGGGAGGGTGGGCTGCCGCCGGGCGATGACGCCCTGAGGGTGCTGCGGCGGGCGGCGACGCTCTGGCAGGAGCGGCTGGGGCCGCAGATCGCCCCGCTGCCGGCGGTGGAGTGGCGCCCCGGCGCCCTGGTGGTGGAGCTGGATCCGCTGGAGCTGCTGGTGCTGCGTCACGCCGGCGGGCCCGCCGAACCCCTGGAGGAGGCCCTGGCCGAGCTGCGGCGCCGCCACCACGACGACGCGTTCTGGGCCACTGGTGCGACCGATGCCGGGACGGCCCTGCCGGGGGCGATAGAGGTGCTGCGGCGCTTCGAGGTGGAAGGCGGCTTCTACGCGACGACCCAGGCGCCCCTCGACAGCCTGCGCCACTGGGCCCGGCCGGCGTTGCAGGCCCTGCTGCAGGCCCAGGTGTGGAGTGCAGATGCCGCGACCCAGGGCCTCTGGCTGCCCTGGGAGCTGCAGGGCCGGCCGGGCCGGCTGCGCCAACCCCCCCAGGGTTCCGCCTTGCTGGAGCTCCTCGGCGGAGCCGAGGTGGTGCTGGTGGGGCACGGCTGCGAGGCGCTTCAGGAGGCCCACCGGGCCGGCCGCCTGTTTGCGGGCGGGGCTTTCGGTCTGCGCTGTCTGGAGGTGCCGGAGAGCCGCCACCCCCACCGGCCGGCGGCCGGTTTCGAGCACAGCCTGGAAGCGCTGCTGGCGGACTTGGAGGCCCTCCACCGGGAGCGTCCGTTCACGGTGCTGCTGGCGACCGGTGGGGCCTATCGCCTGCCCCTGGCCCAGGCCATCGGCAGCCGCTTCGGAGTGCTGGCGGTGGCCGTGACCTCCCCCCTGGTGGGGTGGCTGGAGGACTGCCGACCATGAGTGAGCCAACCGGCAACGACCCAACCGGCATGACCACCGACTGGCAGGCGGTGATCGCGGCCCACCCGCTGGAGAGTCACGATCCGGCGGAGTGGCTGCGCTACGGGGTGGCCCTCAGCCAGCGGATCGAGCCCTCAGCCCAGGAGCGGCAGCAGCAGCAGCAGGCGGGGCTGGCCTTTGCCCACGCCGAGGCTTTGGGGGCGACGAAGGAGGCTGTGGCCCTGAGCCAGCGTCAGGCGACGCTGCTCAGCCTGGCGGAGGGCCTGGAGCTGGCCGGGGCCCCAGCGGCGGCGGACGCGCTGCGGCGCCGTGCCGGCTGGGGATGACGGCCGGATCGGGGTCGAGCACGGAGAGCCACACCCAGTTCCCGTTGATTCGGACCAGAGGTGTTCGGGCTGCGAATGGTTCCGGGTTGTGTACAGCCTGTACAGACTTCATTGGCGCCAACGCGAGGCAAGCAACCCCCTGTGATGCGGGTCTGCAGCCGTTGCGGAGCCGTTCCAGCGCGGAGCGTCGGACGTCCCCGATCGGCTGCTCAGCCCCCGCAGATGGTCAGGCCCGGCATCAGACGACAGAGCGGTTGATGCCGGGGAGGACGGACAGGCCGAGCAAAGCCAAGAACGGGATGATGGCGCCGCCGGCCACCCCTCCCTAGCCTTCAGCCCATACTGGCGAAAAAGCCTTGGTGCAGGCAGGAATCCGCCCGCAGCTCATGCCCGGCGAGAAGGTGCTCGCCCTGCACGATCTGCAGCGCAGCTACACCAGCTTCGAAGCGTTTCAGCCGGAGCTCGCCGACCTGCTCCAGCAGGGAAGCCTGCTGGACGAGTGCGTCGCCGTGACGCAGACGCTGGGACTGCTCGAACCCCTCACGGGCGAGCACATCCCGCCGGAGGCGCTGCAGATCCAGGGGCCGAACTATCGGGAATCCCTGGTGGCCAACGGCCTGCTGAGCCGCAACCGGGCCGTGCTTCGGGTGCTGGAGCAGGCCTGTGGATCCCTGGACGCCCTGGCCCGCCAGGAGGTGTACCTGGCGGAGGCGCTCAGCGGCCTGGCCCTGTGGCTGCAGCGCCGGCTGGGGGCGGGCTCGCTCGTCTGCAGCGAATACCTGGAGGGCGCGGAACTGGCCGGCAGCGATCTCCTGCACCAGGACCTCTGCGCCCTGACGTTCCCGGAGGCCCGCTTCGACGTGGTGCTGTGCAACGAGCTGTTCGAGCACGTGCCCCAGCTGGAGGTCGCCTTCCGGGAGATCGCCCGGGTGTTGCGGCCGGGTGGGCGGCTGGTGGCCACCTGCCCGCTGGCCTTCGGTCAGCGGGAATCGATCGTGAAGGCCCGGCACAACACGGAAACGGGTCTGCCGGAACTCATCGGGGAGCCCGAGCGCCATGGCGATCCGATCCGGCCGGTGGGCGGCTCGCTCGTGTACCGGATTCCTGGCTGGGAAGTGCTCGACCAGTTGCGCGCCGCGGGCTTCGCCGAGGCGCGGATTCACCACATGGCCAGCTGGAAGTACGGGGTGCTCGGATCCGATCTCCCCGGGGTGCTGGTGATCGAGGCACAGCGGTAGGCCCGCAGCGGATCCGATCCCATGGTTAACACCTCTCCCATGCAAGATTAAGCCCTGGATCATCCTTCCAACATCCGATGAACCACCAGAAACAGGTGACGACTCAGACATGATCGACTAATGTAAATTTACATATTCATGCCAGCCATCTGTTGGTTTGTTCTGAACTGTGCCTGTTGACTCACCCGATCGCAAAGCACTTCAGATCAGTCTTTTGTGCAATCCAGGCTCCCTGAAGGATTGGGATCGTCTGGGTACCTATTCGAGTCCTCACCGCACCAAGGATCAGCTCTCCGATCGTTCAGCTTCTCTGCCGGCTCCGGTACCCCTGAGCGTGTCGGGCAACCCGAAGAAGTCGGAGTCAACGGCCAGTCCTCCGGCGACCCGCGTCTTCACCGAGCCCGGCCTCGAGCAGTTGAGTTCGGAGGCTATCTTCCGCAAGGCCAAGCAGCTGGTGGATGAAGACCAGTTCAGCGAGGCCATGGCAATGATCGATGGCTGGATGGGTTGTACGGCCCAGGACACGTCGGATCCGATGCTGGCGTTCATCCGCGCCCACGCCTACCGCCAGAGTGGACGCACCGAAGAGGCGCTGGCGATCCTGCGGCCGTTCCGCGAGCAGGCGACCAGCCCGTGGATTCCCTTCGAGCTGGGTCTGATCCACAAGGCCCTGGGCCAGCCCGACGAGGCCTACCTCTGCTTCCGTGAGGCCAGGGGGATCCAGCCCACTTTCACCTGGGCCTCGATCGAGGCCGACCGCACCACCGCGGAGGGTGATGTTCCCCTTGGCCGCCTCGATGCGATCACGGCCCAGGTCTGCGAGACCGGGGCCGCCGTTGATGTGCACCTGGATCGCAGTCTGCGCTGTGGCTCCCTGCTGCTGCTGATCGGCTGGTGCCGGGAGGCCTTCGGCAGCGGCAGCCTGTTCCGGCTGAGCGACCCGCTGATGCCCGGCGCCCACGCCGTGGGATCGGCCACCTTCTATCACCGTCCCGATGTGTGCCAGGCCCTGGGTCTGCCGGAGCATCAGCGCCACGGCTTTGCCGCCCTGATCGACTGCTCCGGCTTCCGGCGCTGGTCGGAACTGGGCCGGCTGCCGCTGATCGTGGAACCCGAAGGGGACGGGAAGGCTCGCGCCACCTCGGTGGAACTCTGCCTGGCGGAGGTGGCGGAGGAAACCAGCGCACCGCGGTTCTTCGAGGCGGCGCTCGGTGTCTTCCGGGTGTCGATCGACAGCGGCAACCGCTGGCCGGACTCCCTGCGCCTGTTCACCCCCCAGACGGCCGTGGCAGCATCCGGGCTGTTCGCCGGCCATGTGGCCGCCGAACGGGACGATGTGGAGGTCCACTGGCTGACGCGCACACCCCTTGATCAGCCGCCTGTGGCCTCGGTGATCTTTGTTCAGCTGGGCTCCTTCCTGGCCGCCAAGCCGGCCATCCTGCAGCTGGCAAAATCCTGCTTGCCCCTTGAGTTGATCGTCGTCAACAATTCACCCGAGCTGTTCTCGGAAACCTTCCACATCCTCGATCGCTTTGCCGACATTCGTCCCAACCTGCGGATCGGCATCCTGAACCGAGCTACGAACCTCGGCTTCTCGGCCGGATGCAATCTCGGGGCGCAGCATGCGAGCGGTGAATGCCTGCTGTTCCACAACAACGACCTGTTCGCGGATTCCGTGGGGGATTACCAGCAGCTGGTCGGCCGGGCGCTGGGCGAACCGAATGCCATCCACAGCGCCTTTCAATATTTCACCGATGGCACCCTGATGCAGGAGGGTCTCACGGCCACGCGCCTCACCACTGCCAAGGCCGGAGCGATTCCGCTGTTCAATGGATTCTCGGTAGGCCGCAATCAGACGCGGGCCGAAGTGATCGCCTGCTCCGGATCCCTGATGGCGATCAGCGCGCCGTTATTTCATCACCTGGGAGGGTTCAGCGAAGAGATCGTGTATGCCCATTTCGAGGATTTCGATCTCTGTCTCCGGGCGCGCCAGGAGGGCATCCCCGTGCGGGTTTGGGATGACATCACCTTCTATCACGCGGAAGGTACGGGATCGGTGGCGCCGTATCACCTCAGCGGCACCACCAGTCATATCAATCGGCTGCTGTTTTCCCTGAAATGGCGGCGGGTGCTTGAGGGAATGGAGCTGCCGGTGGAGTATTCGCTATGAGCCGCTACGATCTGGTGATTCTTAGCCTGTTCCACCCCAAGGTGGTGCCTGGCGGCGCACAGCAATGTGCTTATGACCTGTTCCTCAATCTGCGCAAATACTCGCATCTCAGGGTGTGCTTCATTGGTGCCACCTCCCCCCAGACGAACCTGCATACCAAGGCCTCAGCCTATCTGCGTAAGGTGCCGGGAGCGGAGGATGAATACTACTTCTTCACCGGTGAATACGACTATTTCTGGCATAACTGTGTCGATTCCAGAGCGATCAAAGACCTGACCCTCTTCCTGCGAAAGCTCGAGCCCCGCTCCATTTTCCTTTCCCACTACATGCACGTCGGCATCGATCTGCTGGGGCTGCTTCGCTTTGCCCTTCCCGAGGTGCACATCAGCGTGGGACTGCATGAAATGCTGTTTGCCTGTCTGGCTGATGGCCAGATGGTGAAGAAGACGAACGGTGGCCTGTGCAGCAAGGCCGAGCCGGAACTCTGTGCCATGTGCTTCCCCCACATCAGCGCCGACACCTTCATGGCCCGGCACAAGTACAACGTTGACCTGCTCCAGATGGCCGACACCTACATCGTCCCGGCCAGGCATCTCGGAGGTGTGCTGGTGAAGGAGATGGGCATTGATGCAGAGCGTGTTCATGTGATCAACCATCCGATCGACCTGGAGCGTTACCCGGCGGAGGCGCCAGCACCGGAGGCCTCGGATCAGAAGCCGATCCGTTTCGGGTTCTTCGGCCAGTTCGTCGACAACAAGGGAATCCATGTGCTGCTGAAGGCTGGTGATCTGCTCAACCGCAGCCAGCCCCTGCGTCCTTTCCAGATCGTCATCAATGGCGGCAACAAGAACTTCGCTTCCGGCGACTACCAGAGAAAGGTGGACGCGCTGATCAGCGACAGCCATGCCTGGGACCATGGCGAGGTGGTGGAACTGGGCGGCTACACCCATGATGAGCTGATCCGCCGCATGGCCGGCGTGGATGTCGTGGTAGTGCCTTCCACGTGGCCCGAAGTGTTCGGCCTGGTGGTGACCGAAGCCTTTGCCTGCTACAAGCCGGTGATCACCGCCTCCATCGGTGGTCTGGCGGAGCGCGTGCAGCACGGTGTCGATGGCTTCAACTTCGTGGCCAGGGACTCCACCGATCTGGCCGCCAAGATGGCGCTGTTTCTGGAGATGGAGCATGACAGGTATCTGGCCATGGCCCACGCCGCCCATCAGACGGCCAGCCGCCTGAACCCACGTAGGGCTCTGGAGAGTTACTCCAAGGCCCTTGCGCTTGGAGGGGCGGCATGATTCACCTCACGGTGGCCCAGCCGATGGGCATTGACTCGGTGTTTTTCAGCTTCATCCAGCGCCTGGCTTTGCAGAACGGCCATGGCTGTGTGGATCCCCCGGCGCAGCAGTTGGATGAACCCGATCCGGGCGCCTGGATCGAAGGGATGAAAAGCAGCCGTCAGCATCATTTCGTGATTGGCTATCGTTATCCCCCCCCCTATTGGAAGCGGTTGGTCGAGAGTGCCAGCTCGATTTGCCTGCTTGCCGATCCTGATGGGATCAGCAGGCAGGTGGAGAGTCTGCAAGGCAGTTTCGTTCCAGATCAGACGGCTGGCCAGTCGAATCCTGCCGGCACGGATTGGCAGGCAGGGATCGGCATGATCCGTACGGCGCTGGATGCCACCATTGAGTTGGCTGAATGCATTGTCTCAGCGGGACAGACCCCCACGCAGATCATTCCGCATGCCACGGCCTTCTTTCAGCACTCCAGTGCGGCGTTCCAACGCCTTGAGAGCTTCTATCTGCAATCCGGCGTTTCGATCGAAACCTCCTGCTGGAGAAGCTTCAGCGAGGAAGCCCAACCCTTGATCAGGCAGCTTTCGCCCCCCATCGATTCCGTTCGCCGGGAGTTGCATCGCCTGCTGATGTTGAAGGAGGCCACGCCCTCCAGGCTTGAGGCCCTGGCCATCCTGTTCGGCCATGGTGACTGATCTGACCAGAACCACCCCAGAGCCACTCCCAAGCTTCCTTCCATGACGTCTCTTCTTGCTCCAAGCCAGGTCATTCAGGCCATCGTGGAGACCTATGGCAATGCACGCTATGCCTTCGAACCGAATGGAGGCAATCTGGGAGACATCCTGATCTCCGCAGGCTGCATCTGTGCTCTGGATCAAAGTGGTGTGCAGTGGTCGATGCTGAATGGCAGGCCACTGGATTCCCCCAGCTTTGATGTGTTGATCTACGGAGGTGGTGGCAATCTGGTGCCAAACTATGACGGTGCGGCCCAGTTTCTCAAGAAGGCGGCCGCGGCCGGCAAGCCCGTCGTCATCCTCCCTCACACCATCCGATCGCACCCCGATCTTCTCGGTGCCCTGACCAGCGGCATCATCTTTTGTCGCGATCAGGCTAGTTGCGACTTCGCCAGTTCTCACACACGGATCCCTGTCCACTTTGCCGCTGACATGGCCACCGCTGTGGACATGACCCAGTTCGGACTCAACAGCATCGCTCCATTGAGGGCAGCGGCCAGGTCTGCCTGTCCGCAGGGCACCTACGTCCTCAAGGCCCTGCGCATGGATTCTGAGAGCCAGCATCAGGCGGGCTCCCTGCCGCCAGATAACGTCGATCTGTCTGTGGTTGTTGATGCCGTGGGAAGTGTGAAGTCTTCGATCCTGACGCAGGCCTCCCTGTTCCTTTCGACGCTTTCCCTGTTTGATTCGGTTGTCAGCGATCGCCTGCACGTTGTCATTGGTCGCCTGCTCACGAAGGGCCCTGTGCATGCCATCGAAAACAACTACGGTAAGTTGAATGCTGTGCTGAGACCGATCCTGGAGCGGGGCCTGCTGCCGTCCGATCTGGTCACATTCCACTCCGATTACGCTGGCTACCTGACCGCCCACCAGCCTGCTTAACGGATGGGATTGGTTGCCCTCTCAGTCTCCCCCATTGGTCCATGACTGTTGCGATCCTGGTGTTGGCCCATGGCTGTCCGAGTACCCTGGCGGCGACGTCCAGAGCGCTTTCGGTCTCTCCGGAGATCTCCTTGTTCGTCCATGTCGATGCCAAGGCTGATCTGGCTGCCTACCGGAAGCAGCTGGGTGAAGAACTGCCTGGCAACATCACCCTGTGCGAATCCCGCACCGATGTTTACTGGGCTGGCTTTTCCATGGTCGAAGCCACCTTCAATCTTCTGAAACTCGCCCTGGAGACCTCCGATGCCGGTTTCTTTGCCCTGATCTCGGATGACTCCTACCCCCTCGTCAATGCTGAACGGCTGGTATCGAGCATCAAGGAGAGTGGGCTGCCCCGCATCAACACTTGGAGAGTTCCTGACGACCATCTGTTCCGCCAGCGCTACGACAAGTTCTTCTTCATGGATTCGAAATTCAGTAACCCCCGATGGTTCCTGAATGAGCAGCGATCCGTTGGCGAGGCCGAACTGGCGGAGCTGAATCGGCTGCGCGCCATCATGACCTATGGCAAGCACCCGCTAAAGGATCTTTACTGCGGCAAGCAATGGTGGGTTCTCCCCAGGAAGGAATGCGAAACGATCCTGTCGCTGCATACGTCCAATGTGCTGCTGCGCGACTCTTTTCGATACTCGGCCGTGCCTGATGAAACCTATGTCCAGACCTTGTTCCGATTGAGCTTCCCCGCGGCCGAGGTGTTGCCCCACCCGATGTTCGATGACTTCGCCAGAGATCCCAAGCCCTATGTCTTCAAGTCTGTTGCGGAGCTCAGGCAACAGGACCTCACGGACCGATTGTTCGCCCGAAAGGTGCTGTTCGGTTCTGAAGATGAGTACCGAGAGTTACTGAACTGACGCCTGCCCGGTGCTGGCGCTCACCCGCCCCCATCAACATCCACCACCTGCAGGCTGAACTGGGGCGCCAGTGACGCCCGTGCCCAGGCCGCTACGACCTCGGCTCCGCTCCACACCACCAGCTCCACCAGATCACCGATCCGCTCGCCCGCCAGGCCCTCTCGCGGCGCCTCCATCTGCAGGGCGTGGGGCTTCAGCGCCTCTGCCGTCCAGCGTTGCTCCACGGCAGAGCTTCCCAGGTCCAGCGGTGGACCGTCCAGCACCAGTGGGAACACGCGCAGCCGTGCCTCGCCGGCGATGGAGAGCGACACATGCCAGCGGCTTCCCGGCTCCAGCAGCGCATAGAGGGGAACTCCCGGCACCAGCCGGCCGCTCAGCCGCCGGTGGGGCAGTCCGTGGTTGTAGGGCCCACAGGTCTCCTCCGCCAGGTGGCGGATCGCCTCGGGCACCCGGGCAGGGTCGGCGGCGCGGAAGAACTGCTGGTCCGGGAAGCCGATCGCATCGGCCATCGCCCGCCCGTACACCTCCGCCTGGGCCTGGGCGTCGAAGTCCCCCTGGGCGAAGAACTGCCGCGCCGCCTGGAAGCTCCCCTCCAGGCCCCGCTCGCCGTGCAGGTGGAAGTAGAGGCAGTTGTAGAAGCCGAACTTGATGCTGGCCCCATAGGCGCTGCGCACGGTGGTGAGGTGGGCGCCGCCGCAGAGGGCCTCCGGCAGGAAGTCCTCGCTGGCCACCGCCGCCTGCTCAACCCCCACCAGCCAGAGGTAATCGAGGTGGCGCTCGGCCGTGATCGCCCCGCGCTTGAAGGCGAACGGTTTGCGGGCCACCAGCGGGCTGCCTGGCTTGCCGCACACCAGATTCAGGTAGGTGAAATTGACGCAGTCGAAGCTGGCCACCACCGCCGGGCTGGCCCAAAAGCGCTCCACCGCCGCCCGATCCAGCAGCAGCAGCTCATCGGCATCCACCGACAGCACCACATCGCCGCCGGCCAGTGCGTAGCCGTGGATCCGCTTCTCCCGCTCGCCGGCGAACACGCCGTGGTGGTAGTGGATCGGCACCCCCAGCCGCCGGGCGAGCCCGGCGAACAGCCCGGCGGCCCGCTGACTGGACTGCTCCAGATCCCGCCCCACCAGCGGCTCGAGCAGCTCGCGGGTGAACTGGAACGGTCCGTCGTTCACCACGATCTCGTCGACCCAGGCGAGTCGCTCCACCACCCGCTCGATGAAATCGAAGTCCTCGAAGAACTGGATCACCACCGAGACGCTGGCCATCGGCTCAGCTCCGCACCCAGTCGGTCACGCCGCCGGGTCGGTCGATCAGCTCGATGCCCTCGGTGGCCAGGTCGGCGCGGATGCGGTCGGCGGTGGCGAAATCGCGGGCGGCCTTGGCGGCCCGGCGCTCTTCGATCCGCTGCTGGATCGCCGTCGCCGCCTCCGCCGCCTCGGCAGGGGTGCCGACCGCCGCTGCGCTCGCCGCCTCCGCCTCCAGCCCCAGCACCCCGGCCAGCTCCAGGAGCAGCCGCCAGCGGGGCTCCAGCTCCGCCGCCTCGCCGGCGGCTTCGGCGTCGCTCCCCCCCCGTTCCAGGCGGTTGGCCAGGGCCCGCAACGGCCGGGCCAGCTCGAACAGCACCGCCAGGGCCGCCGAGGTGTTGAGGTCGTCGTCCATGGCGGCGGCGAAGCGCTCCCGAGCCCCGGCCAGCTCCTCGCCGATCTCGGCGGCACTCGCCACAGCGCTCCCGGCCGCCGCTGCGGTCCCCCATCCCAGGGCCGACCCGTGGCGCTCACCCAGGCCGAGGGCGGCGTCCAGCCCCTTCCAGCCGGTGGCGGCCGCCGCCAGGGCCTCGGCGGTGAAGTCGAGCGGCTTGCGGTAGTGGGCCTGCAGCACGAACAGCCGCAGGGTCATCGGGCTGACGCCGCTCTCCAGCAGGGCGCGGATGGTGGTGAAGTTGCCCAGCGACTTGGACATCTTCTCGCCGCCCACGTTGACCATGCCGTTGTGCAGCCACCAGCGCGCCAGGGGCTGGCCGCTGGCCGCCTCCGACTGGGCGATCTCGTTCTCGTGGTGGGGAAAGATCAGGTCGGCACCACCCAGATGGATGTCGATCGTGGTGCCCAGCTCCTCGCGCACCATCGCCGAGCATTCGATGTGCCAGCCGGGCCGGCCTGCGCCCCAGGGGGAGGGGAAGCTGGGTTCGCCCGGCTTGGCCCCCTTCCAGAGCGCGAAATCAAACGGGTGGCGCTTGCGGGCCTCCTCCGCCTCGCTGGTGCGGCCGCTGGCCCCTTCCTGCTGCTCCTCCAGCGTGCGGCCGCTGAGCTTGCCGTAGCCGGCCTGCCGCATCACGGCGAAGTACACGTCGCCATCGGCTGAGTAGGCCGCCCCCTTGGCCTCCAGCTCGCCGATCAGTTCACGGATCGCGTCCAGGCTGCGGGTGGCCCGGGGCATCCGGTCGGGGGGAAGGATGTGCAGGGCGGCCATGTCGGCCTGGAAGGCGGCGATGTTGCGCTCGCTCACCACCTCCATGGAGCTGCCCTCCTCCTCGGCCCGCTTGAGGATCTTGTCGTCGATGTCGGTGAAGTTCTGCACGAAGGTGACGGCATAGCCGCTCCACAGCAGATAACGCCGCAGCACATCCCAGACGATGTAGCTGCGGGCGTGGCCCAGGTGGCAGAGGTCGTAGACCGTGACGCCGCAGCAGTAGATCGACACCCTGCCCGGCTGCAGCGGCTCGAACGGCTCGCAGGTGCGGGTGAGGGTGTTGGTGAGCCGCAGGGTCAATGGCCCGCTCCCGCCACGGCTCCCGCGCCAGCACCCGCCTGGCCCAGGCGGCCGCCGCCGTAGCCGGCCCGGCTGCGCACGTTGGCGCACCAGTCGTCGTGCGCCAGGTACCACTGCACCGTTGCCCGCAGGCCCTGCTGGAAGTCGTGGCGAGGCTGCCAGCCCAGTTCGGTGCTGATCCGCTCGGGGTCGATGGCATAGCGCCGGTCGTGGCCGGGCCGGTCGGCCACCGGGGTGATCAGGCCGGCGTGGGGGGCACCGTCGGGCCGCAACTCGTCGAGCAGGGCGCAGATGGCCTGCACCACCTCCTTGTTGGTGCGCTCACCATGGCCACCGACGCAGTAGCTGCGGCCCACCTCGCCGCTGGTGGCGGCCAGCAGCAGGGCCTCGACGTGGTCCTCCACGTAGAGCCAGTCGCGCACGTTGGCCCCGTCGCCGTAGAGGGGGATCGGCTCACCGGCGGCGGCCTTGAGGATCACCACCGGGATCAGCTTCTCGGGGAACTGCCAGGGCCCGTAGTTGTTGCTGCAGTTGGTCAGCACCACCGGCAGTCCGAAGGTGTGGTGCCAGGCCTGGACCAGGTGGTCGCTGCCCGCCTTGCTGGCCGAGTAGGGGCTGCGGGGGTCGTAGGGGGTGGTCTCGGAGAACCGGCCCGTGGCCCCCAGGGAGCCGAACACCTCATCGGTGCTGATGTGGTGGAAGCGGAACAGCTCCCGCCGCTCCGCCGGCAGCCCCTCCCAGTGGGCCCGCACCGCCTGCAGCAGGTGGTAGGTCCCCATCACGTTGCTGACCAGGAAGGCGCCCGGATCGTCGATCGAGCGGTCGACGTGGCTTTCGGCGGCCAGGTGCAGCACCAGGTCCGGATCGGCCTGCCGCACCGCGGCGGCGGTGGCCTCCCCGTCGGCCAGGTCCACCTGCAGCAGCCGGTGCCGCGGCCCGTCGGCCCGCTCCGCCGCCGGCCCCAGCTCCGCCACGGCGTTGTAGATGCCCAGCAGGTCGCTGGCGTAGCCCATCTTGTCGAGGTTGAACACCGTCGCGGTGCTGTCCCGCAGCAGCCGCCGCACCAGCGCCCCGCCGATGAAGCCCGCGCCGCCGGTCACCAGGATGCGGCGGCGGCCGGCAAGCAGCAGCGGCAGGTCGAGGGAGGGGTACGGATCCATCGTTGTGGGGCGAGACGGGGTCGGGGTGTTCAGGCCTGGGGCAGGGGAATCCGCGCCAGCACCTCAGCGAGGGCGGCCCGCCAGTGTTGCCCCTCCAGGTCCAGGGCGTGCCGGGTGGTGGTGCCATCCAGCAGGGAATAGGAGGGGCGACGGGCCGGGGTGGGGTAGTCGGCGGTGGTGATCGGCCGCACCCGGGCCGGGGTGTCGATCAGCCCCCGGGCCGCCGCCAGCATGCCGATGGCCACGGCGAAGTCGTACCAGCTGGCGGCACCGCAGTCGCTCCAGTGGTGACGCCCGCTCACCCCCCGTCCGATCACCCGCCAGCAGGCCTCGGCCAGGCCGGCGGTGGCGGTGGGGCAGCCCACCTGGTCGGCCACCACCCCCAGGGACTCGCCGGCGGCGGCTTTCGCCCGGTGCAGGCGCAGCATGGTGAGGCAGAAGTTGGCCCCCACCGGCCCGTACACCCAGCTGGTGCGCAGCAGGCAGAGGCGATCGGCGCCCAGGGCGGCCGCCGCCCGCCGTTCCCCCTCGGCCTTGGTGGCGCCGTAGACGCCAAGGGGGGCCAGGGCCTGCTCCGGGGCGTAGGGATGGCCCTGCTCGCCGTCGAAGACGAAATCGGTGCTCACCTGCAGCAGCCGGCCGCCGGACTCGGCCAGGGCCTCGGCGAAGGCCCCGGGGGCGCCGGCGTTGACCGCTTCGGCCAGCTCCGGTTCGCTCTCGGCGCGGTCGACGGCGGTGTAGGCGCCGGCATTGAGCACCCAGTCGGGCCGGTGCCTGTGCACCGCGGCGCGGCAGGCGGCCGGATCGGCCAGATCCAGGTCATCCCGTCCCGTCGCGATCAGGTCGATACCGGCGGGGACGCTGGCCAGCAGGGCCTGTCCGAGCTGGCCGTGGCGGCCGGTCAGCAGCACCCGCACCGGTTCAGGCATCGATGGCGGAGGCAAAGCTCGCGCGCAGCCTACCTTCGCGTGGCTATTTCGCCTCCATCCAGTTGGGGCCGACGCCGGTGTCGACCGCCAGTGGCACCAGCAGCTGCACCGCCTGCTCCATGGTGCGGCGGGTGAGCTCCCGCACCTCCTCGAGCGCCTCCGGGGCCGCCTCCAGCACCAGTTCGTCGTGCACCTGCAGCAGCAGCCGGGCCGGCAGGCCGGCCTCGCTGAGCGCCCGTTGCAGGCTCACCATCGCGAGCTTGATGATGTCGGCGCTGGAGCCCTGGATCGGGGCATTGGCGGCCGCCCGCAACTGCTGGGCCTCCATGCCGCCGCGGCGGGCCACCTCCAGGTCAATGTCCAGCGGATCTTTGCCCAGAAGCCGGCCCAGGCCGCCGGGATCGAACTGGAACGGCCGCCGCCGCCCCAGGATCGTCTCCACGTAGCCGCGGCTGAGGGCCAGCCGCTCCTGCAGCTCCAGGTACAGGAACACCTTCGGGTAGCGCTGCTTGTAAAGGCTCAGGAACTCCTTGGCCCGGGCCTGGCCCATGCCGGTTTCACGGGCCAGCCGCTGGGCCCCCATGCCGTAGATCACCCCGAAGTTGATCGTCTTGCCCAGCCGCCGCTCCTCCGGCGTCACCGTGTCGGTCTCGAGCAGCAGCCGGGCGGTGAGGGCGTGGACGTCGTCGCCTTCGTTGTAGGCCTTCACCAGCACCGGCTCGCCCGAGAGGTGGGTGAGGATGCGCAGCTCGATCTGGGAGTAGTCGGCGCTGATCATCCGCCAGCCCTCCTGGGGCAGGAAGGCCTTGCGGATGCGGCGGCTGAACTCGGTGCGGATGGGGATGTTCTGCAGGTTGGGGTTGCTGCTCGACAGGCGCCCGGTGGCGGTGACCGCCTGGTTGAAATCGGTGTGCACCCGCCCGGTCTCGGGTTCCACCAGGGCCGGCAGCGCCTCCACGTAGGTGCTCAGCAGCTTGCTGAGGGTGCGGTGCTCCAGCACCAGCTTCACCACCGGATGGTCGTCCTCCAGCTTCTCCAGCACCGCCGCATCGGTGCTCCAGCCGGTCTTGGTGCGGCGGGATTTCTTGCGGTCGAGACCCAGGGTGTCGAACAGCAGCTCCCCGAGCTGTTTGGGGGAGGCCAGGTTGAAGTCCACCCCCGCCGCCGCCTGGGCCTCCTGCTCCAGCCGGGCCAGGGTGGTGCTGAGCTCCTCGGCCAGCTCCTTGAGGTAGGGCACGTCGATGCGGATGCCGGTGGCCTCCATCTGGGCCAGCACCGGCTCCAGGGGCAGCTCCACCTGCTGCAGCAGCAGGGGCAGCTGGGGCCCCATCGCCGCCAGCTGCTCCGCCAGCACGGCGCCCAGGCGCCGGGTGAGGTGCACGTCCATGGCGCAGTAGAGGGCCGCGGCCTCGATCGGCACGTCGGCGAAGCTCTGACCCTTGGCCACCAGGTCGCCGTAGGACGTCGGCTGGAGGCCGAACTCCCGCGCCGCCATCGCCTCCAGGCCATGCTTGGCGTTGGCATCCCGCAGGTAGTCCGCCAGCAGGGTGTCCATCACCACACCGGCCAGGGGCAGCCCATGGCGCAGCAGGATCAGGCGGTCGTACTTGGCGTTCTGGAGCGCCTTGGGGTGCCCGGCGCTGGCCAGCCAGGGCCCCAGGGCCAGCAGCACCGCATCCAGGGGCAGCTGCTCCGGCGCCGGGGGGGCCGCGGTGAGCAGGTCGGGGGCCGGTGGGCTGTGGTGGCCGATGGGCACGTAGGCCAGGTCCGCCAGGCCCTCCCCCCAGCAGAGGCCGATCCCCACCAGCTCCGCCTTGAAGGGATTGAGGGAGGTGGTCTCGGTGTCGAGGGCGACCGGTGCCGCCGGGTCGGTGCAGGCCATCAGCCGCACGACCAGGGCGGCCAGGGCCTCGGGGGTGGTGACCAGCTGCGGCCGCAGGGCGGGCAGGGCCGGATCCCCCCCGTCCTCCGGGGAGCCGGTGGGGTCCGGGGCCTCAGGCGCGGCCGCGGTTGGGTCCGCCAGGGTGCCGGGGTCCGGGGCCGGGGCCGTGGCAGCGGTGGCGGCGGGCTCGGGAGGCTCCGAAGAGAACAGGCGGGCGAAGCCCTCGGTCTGCTTCACCAGGCTGAACAGCTCCAGCTCGGCCAGCCGGGCCCCCAGCCCCTCGCGGTCCACCCGCCCCAGGGCCAGGCGGGGCTCCTCGGGCAACGGGATCTGCACCAGGATCTCCGCCAGCATCCGGGAGCGGAAGGCGTTCTCCCGGTCGGTCTCGAGCTTGGTCCTGAGGGCCCCCTTCTGCTCGTCGAGGGCGGCGTAGATGCCGTCCAGGTCGCCGTGGGCCTTGAGCAGGGTGAGGGCGGTCTTGGGCCCTACCCCCTTCACGCCGGGGATGTTGTCGGAGCTGTCGCCGGTGAGGGCCTTGAGGTCCACCACCCCCTCCGGCGGCACCCCCAGCTTCTCGATCACCTGGGCGCGGCGGATCTCCGTGGGCCCGCTGTTCTTGGCGTAGGGGCCGCCGCCCATGTAGAGCACGCTGATGTCGCGCTCGTCGTCCACCAGCTGGAACAGGTCGCGGTCGCCGGAGAGGATCCGCACCCGCCAGCCCTCGCCCGCCGCCCGGTTGGCCAGGGTGCCGAGCACGTCGTCGGCCTCGTAGCCCGGCGCCATCGACAGGGGCAGGTCGAGGCAGTCCCTGAGGATGGCCTGCAGGTTGGCCAGGTCGGCGAAGAAGTGTTCCGGCGCCTCCTCCCGGTGGGCCTTGTAGGCGGCGTCCGCCTCGTGGCGGAAGGTGGGTTCGGCCGTGTCGAAGGCGATCACCACCCCCTGGGGCCCCAGGCCTTTGCAGTTGTCGAGCAGGGCCTTGAGGAAGCCGTAGGTGACGCTGGTGGGCACCCCGTCCTTGGTGGCCAGTCCCCCCTCGCCGCCCTTGGCGAAGGCGTAGAAGCTGCGGAAGGCCAGGGAGTGGCCGTCCACCAGCAGCAACAGGGGCTTGTCCCGCTCCATGGCCGTTCCCGGGATCCGTCCGCCGTCCGCCACAGCCTGCCATCCGGCGGCCCGGAAGCGCCGTGAAGGCCACCGGCCGGGCCGCCTTCAGCCGCTGCCGTCAGTACCGCTGGTGGCTGGAGCGGGTGTGGGAGCCCCAGGGCAGCCGGCTGCTGTTCATCGGCCTGAACCCCTCCCGCGCCGACCATCGCCACGACGACCCCACCCTGCGGCGGCTGATGGCCTTCGCCGCCGGCTGGGGCTACGGCGGCCTGGAGGTGCTGAACATCTTCGCCCGCATCAGCCCCCGCCCGGCGGCCCTGGCCCTCGCCGCCGATCCGGTGGGCGCCGCCAACCCCGCCTGGATCCGGCGAAGGGTGCGGGCCGGCGAGCGGCGCAGCGGTTCCACCCGGGCCGGCGCGCCGCCGCCGCTGATCTGGCTGGGCTGGGGCAACGGCGGCCGCCGTTCCGGCCAGGACGAACGGGTGCTGGAGCTGCTGGAACCCCACCGCTCCCGGCTGGTGTGTCTCGGCCTCACCGCCACCGGCGCCCCGCTCCATCCCCTCTACCGGCCGGCCACAAGCCTGTTGCGGCCATTTGGGGCATCCTGTGGGCAGTCCGACGCCGCCGTCCGCGCCCCATGGCCCGCACCCCCCGCCGCTATGCCATCCACCTGTTCCTGAGTGGCGGCCACCACCAGGAGGTGCACTTCAACACCCTGGAGGACTTCCAGAACTGGTATGGCGGCGTGCTGAACGCGGCGGCCCTGGACACCTTCGTGAACGTGCCGATCAGCGACCTGACCAGCGAGTTCCTGGTGCTGCGGGCCGGCAGCGTCCAGGCGATCCGGGTGGAGCCGATCTACGGCGCCCTCGACGACTGAGGATCAGAGCGCGCTGGCGATCCGCCCCCGGTCGCTGCCGAGCCGGTGCAGCAGCAGCCAGGTGGTGAGCAGGTCGGGCCCCTTGAGGCTGCCCAGCAGGGCGGCCCGCAGGCCCTTCATCAGCACCCCTTTCTTGACGCCCGCCGCGGTGGCGGCGGCCCCCAGCAGCGCCTGGGCGGCTTCGGCCTCGAGCGGCCCCTCCGGCAACTGCTCCAGCAGGGCGCTCAGGGCGGCGCGGCTGGCGTCGTCGGCCCGCAGGGCCAGGGCTGCCTCGTCCGGCACCGGCGTCTCGAAGAAGGGGGCGGCCTGGTCGACCCCGTCCGCCAGCAGGCTGAGGGAGGGGCCGAGCAGGGCGCAGAGATCCTCCTGCCAGGCGACGTCAGCGCTGGCCCCCTCACCCCAGCCCCGGGCCTGCCAGAGGGGCAGCAGCCGCTGGCGCAGCTCGCCGGCCGCCAGTCCGTGCAGCACCTGGGCGTTGAGCCAGTTGAGCTTGTCCCAGTCGAAGCGCGCCCCGGCCCGGTTGACGCGCTCGAAGGAGAACACCGCCGCCGCCTGCTCGAGGCTGAAGCGCTCGCCGATGCCCTCCGGCGGCGACCAGCCCAGCAGGGTCATGTAGTTGACCAGGGCTTCGGCGGTGTAGCCCATGGCGCGGAAATCACCCACGGAGGTGACGCCGTCGCGCTTGGAGAGCTTGCGGCCCTCCTGGTTGAGGATCAACGGGGTGTGGGCGAACTGGGGCGGCGTCAGTCCCAGGGCGGCATAGAGCAGCAGCTGCTTGCCGGTGTTGGCGATGTGGTCCTCGCCGCGGATCACGTGGCTGATGGCCATGGCGGCGTCGTCCACCACCACCACCAGGTTGTAGAGGGGGTCGCCGATGGCATCGGCGGGGGCCCGGCGGGCGATCACCATGTCGCCGCCCAGGTCGCTGCCGGCCCAGCGCATCTCGCCGCGCACCAGGTCGTTCCAGGTGATCGTGGCGCCGTCGTCGATGCGGAAGCGGACCACCGCTTCGCGCCCCTCGTCGATGTAGGCCTGCTGCTGCTCCGGGGTGAGGTCCCGGTGCAGGTTGTCGTAGCGGGGGGCCCGGCCCTCGGCCTGCTGGCGCTCCCGCATGGCCGCCAGTTCGGCGTCACTGGCGAAGCAGCGGTAGGCGTGGCCGCCCTCAAGCAGCTGCTCGATCGCGGCCCGGTGGGCCTCGATGCGCGCGCTCTGCACCACCGGCTCCTCGTCCCAGGTGAGGCCCAGCCAGCGCAGGCCATCGAGGATGTTCTCGGTGTACTCGGTCTTGGACCGTTCCCGGTCGGTGTCCTCGATGCGGAGCAGGAAGGCGCCCCCCAGGTGGCGGGCGAACAGCCAGTTGAACACCGCCGTGCGGGCGGTGCCGATGTGGAGGGTGCCGGTGGGGCTGGGGGCCAGCCGAACGCGTACGGGAACCGCTGCGGCCACGGAATCGGCTCCAGGTGGTGAGAACGGGACTGACGGGGCTCGAACCCGCAACTTCCGCCGTGACAGGGCGGTGCTCTAACCGATTGAACTACAGTCCCAGACCGTCATTCGAGGCTCGATCCGCCCCGGGGGGAGGATGCGGCACCGATGGGCGATCACGACGGCGCGGACGCCGACCAAGGAAGTATCCATCGTCACCGGTCCCTCCGTCAACGCGGTCCGTCAACGGCGCCCGGGAAGGCCGGGCAGGGGGCGGGCCTGGTGACTGGGCCACACAAAAAGCCCCGTGCGGGGCACGGGGCTGGCGCTGGCCAAAGGGGACGCCGGAGCGTTGGGCTCAGGGGCGGAAGCCGGCGGGTTCAATCAGACGCACCTGATTGCCCCGGGCGGTGAACTCCCGCCCCTGGTCGCTCTGGACCACGACCCGACCTCCGGACTTGACCCGGATGACCCGGGCCCGGACCCAGCCAAGGGCGGCCGATTCCAGCACCTTGACCACATCACCGGGTTGTAGATCCAACTCCATGTTCGGAACCACGAGACTGCAAATGGGACCATCGAACGCGCCGTGGAGGACTTGAACCCCCGACATCAGGTTTTGGAGACCTGCGTTCTACCAACTGAACTAACGGCGCAAGGCCGATGGCCCCTGGAAAGCGTGAGAGGGAAACGCGGGCAATGAAATCCCGTGAAACCAGGCTTCAGCGATCGAAGCGCTGTTTGACGCGCGTGGCTTTACCCACCCGGTCACGAAGATAGAAGAGCTTCGCCCGACGCACCTTACCGCGCCGCTCCACCTTCACGGAAGCGACCTGGGGGCTGTGCAGCATGAAGACCCGCTCCACGCCGATGCCCTGGAAGATGCGGCGCACGGTGATGGTCTGGTTGAGGCCGCCGTGGCGCTTGGCGATCACCACGCCCTCGTAGGGCTGGACCCGCTCCTTGTTGCCCTCCCGGATGCGCACGCCCACCTTGACGGTGTCGCCCACGTAGATCTCGGGCAGGTCGCTCTTCAGCTGGGCCGCCTCGAACTCCTCGATCAGGGCACGGGCACTGAGCTTGCCGGTGGTGACGGTCACGGTGGCAGGAGCCGCCACGTCAGGGGTCTCCTGGTCCACGGTCTGCGGGTCCACCTCGGTGGATGGATCGGTGGTGGTCGGATCGGTCTCGGTTGCCATCCCTTTTCTCTGAGCGCCTGGCCAAACCAACACCTTACCGCCTCAGGTGACCCCCTTCCCCCCGCGCCGCCGCCAGCTCCGCTGCAGCCGCTCCCAGGCCATGGCGCCGCCGGTGACCAGCATCCACAGCAGCCCCAGGCCGTTGAGCAGCACGTAGAGCGTCTCCCCCACCTGGCCCAGCCAGCTCTGGAGCCATTCGCCCTCGTGCAGCACCATCAGCGGATGGACCTGGTCCCGGCTCAGCCCGCCCCAGTCCCGCAGCAGGCGGTAACCCACACCCGTGACGGCCGAGAGCAGCAGGGGTGCCAGCACCAGCGGCGCCATCCAGGCATGGGCCTGCCGCAGGCGGGCGCCCCAGGAGGGTGAGGCGGGCCGTGGGGGGGCGGCGGGAGTGGGGCTGGACACGGGGAAACGACGGCGGCAGGGACGCTATTGATAACTTGAATGTCCGGCCCGACTCCCATCGCATGAACCTGTTCGCCGATCTGCTGGCCAGCACCAACGGCGTCAAGGGCGGTGGCACCCCTCTCACCCAGGCCGGTCCCCGCATCCAGAAGGGCCGCCGCGGGGTGGAAGTGAAGTCGGCGCGGGAGATCGCGATCATGCGCCAGGCCTCCCGCATCGTGGCCACGGTGCTGCGGGAGATCATCGACATGGCCGCCCCGGGCATGACCACCGGCGATCTCGACCGCCACGCCGAGGCCCGCATCCGCGCCATGGGCGCCACCCCCAGCTTCAAGGGCTACCACGGCTTTCCGGCCAGCATCTGCGCCAGCATCAACGACGAGGTCGTGCACGGGATCCCCAGCGCCAAACGGGTGATCAAGGCCGGCGATCTGGTCAAGATCGACACCGGTGCCTACTACGAGGGCTTCCACGGCGACAGCTGCGTCACCCTCTGCGTCGGTGAGGGGGTTCCCGAGGAGGCCCGCCGCCTCAGCCGGGTGGCCCAGGAATCCCTGATGAAGGGCCTGGCCACCGTGAAGGCCGGCAGCACCTTGCTGGAGCTGGCCGGTGCCGTCCAGGACCACGTCGAGGCCCACGGCTACGCGGTCGTCGAGGACTACACGGGCCACGGCGTGGGCCGCAACCTGCACGAGGAGCCCTCGGTGTTCAACTACCGCACCCGCGACCTGCCCAACATGCAGCTGCGGGCCGGCATGACCCTGGCGGTGGAGCCGATCCTCAACGCCGGCAGCAGGGCCTGCCGCACCCTCAAGGACCGCTGGACCGTGGTGACCGTGGACGGCAGCCTCTCGGCCCAGTGGGAGCACACCATCGTGGTCACCTCCGACGGCTGCGACATCCTCACCGACCGCGACTTCTAGGTCCGGCCTGCCCAGCCGCTGCCCCGTTCAGCGCCGCAGCAGCAGGCTCATGTAGGCCCAGCGCGTCAGGGTCGCCAGGGGCATCAGCACGAAGGTCAGCGGGTTCGGGGTGACGATGATCAGGCTGCAGTTCCAGTCGGCCTGGCGGAGGATCTCGCCCGCCACCCAGTCGGCTCCCATGACGCCGACGGGGTTGAGGGCCGAGCGGAACGGCCCCAGCACCAGGCGCCGCAGCCGCAATGTCTGCGCCAGCTCCGGGGCCCGCAGGCTGAGCAGCTGGCCCAGCAGCCGTTTGCTGATCTCGTAGAGGGGGCTCACGGCCGGCTGAATCTCCGCTTCCGAGGTGTTCACCCACACCTCCGGCCGCCGGCTCCCGTCACGTTCCGCGGGCTGCCGTCGCTGCACCACGACGGCAAACAGCTCCAGCAGCCGCCAGGCGCTCAGGGCGTTGACCTCCAGGGAACGGCCGGTCGCCTCGGCGCTGCCATCGCCATGGACATTGATGCCGTGGTTGATCACCAGCAGGTCCACCTCCTCGAGCAGGGATTCCAGGGCCGCCTCCTGGCCCACCTGCCAGTGCACCTGGCGCAGGGGGATCGGCTGCCCCTCCGGTCCTGCCAGCTGCAGCGGGGCCGGGCTGTGGGTGAGGGCGATCAGCCGGGCGCCGCGGCGGTGCCAGCGGCGCAGCAGGGCCTGGCCGAGGGCGCCGCTGGCACCGGTGACGGCCACGGTGAGCGCTTCGTTCAAGGGGTCCGGCATGGGCCTGCGGTGGTCGTGCTGCCTAGATTGCCCGGCACCTGCGGGTCCCGGCGAGGCCACACCATGTCCATCCCCCTGCTGATCGGCTCCTGTGAACCCTTCAGCGGCAAGTCGGCGGTGGTGCTGGGTCTGGGTCGCCAGCTCGCCCGCCAGGGCGTGCCGCTCGCCTTCGGCAAGCCGCTGGCCACCTGCATGGACGACCCCCTCGACGCCCCCACCGATGGGGCGCCGGGCAACCCGTTACTGGATCCGGATGTGCGCTTCATCGGCGCCACCCTGGGGCTGGAGCCGGAGCAGCTGATCCCTTCGCTGCACGTGCTGGAGCCGGCGGCCGCCAGGGCCAGGCTGCTGGCCGGGGATCTGGCCCCGGGGGAGGGGCTGACGCTCCTGCAGCGGCGCATCCACGACGACGCCGAGCGGCTGGTGCTGCTGGAGGGGGCTGGAAGCCTCAGCGAAGGTCAGCTCTACGGCCTGGGCCTGGTGCAGCTGGCCCAGGCCCTGCAGGCCCAGGTCCTGCTGGTGCACCCCTGGAGCGACAGCCGCAGCGTTGACGCCCTGCTGGAGGCCCGGCACCAGCTCGGTGATCTGCTGGCGGGTGTGGTGCTCAACGCCGTGCTGCCCGAGGTGGTGCCGGAAGTGCGAGAGGCGGTGCTGCCGGCCCTGGAGCGGCTGGGGATCCCGGTGCTGGGCGTGATGCCCCGCAGCCCCCTGCTGCGCAGCGTCACGGTGGAGGAGCTGGCCCGCCGGCTCGAGGCCACCGTGCTCTGCTGCCACGACGGCCTCGACCTGCTGGTGGAGACCCTCTCGATCGGCGCCATGAACGTCAATTCGGCGATGGAGTTCTTCCGGCGCCGCCGCAACATGGCCGTGGTCACCGGCGCCGACCGCACCGACATCCAGCTGGCGGCCCTCGAGGCCTCCACCCAGTGCCTGATCCTCACCGGCGCCGGTGAGCCGCTGCCCCAGCTGATCAGCCGGGCCGAGGAGCTGGAGGTGCCGGTGCTCAAGGTCGACCACGACACCCTCACCACCGTCGAGGTGATCGACGCCGCCATCGGCCATGTGCGGCTGCACGAAGCGGTGAAGGCCACCTATGCGATCCGCCTGGTGGAAGAGAACTGCCACTTCGATCGGCTGTTCGGCCGGCTGCGGCTGGCGGTCCATGCCTGAGGGCGCTGCTAGTTTCAGTTCGTTGGTTGTCGATAACGGGTGACCCGGTCCCTAGATCTTCCGGCCCTGGACCGGATCGATACGCTCGCCCAGGAGCTGGCCATGCTCCAGGACCGGGGCAAACGCAGAATCGCCTTCCTCGGCAGCCGCCATGTGCCGGTGGTGTCGATCCATCTGGTGGAGCTGGTGGCCCGCTCCCTGGCCCAGGAGGGCCACAACCTGATCACCTCCGGGGCCCAGGGGGTCAATGCGGCGGTGATCCGCAGCGTGCTGGAGGTGGATCCGGCCCGGCTCACCGTGCTGCTGCCCCAGAGCCTGGAGCGCCAGCCGGGCGAATCCCGCAGCCAGCTGGAGCGGGTGCTGCACCTGGTGGAGAAGCCTGAGAACGACGAGCTGCCCCTGCCCATGGCCAGCAGCCTCTGCAACCAGGAGATCATCAACCGCTGCGACCAGCTGATCTGCTACGCCTTCCACGACAGCGAGACGCTGCTCTCCAGCTGCCGCACCGCCGAGGACATGGGCAAGGTGGTCAGCCTGATGTTCTTCGACTGAGCCCCCGGTTCGGGCCCGCCGGGTTTCAGCCCAGCAGGTTCTCCTGGCGGGGCATCACCTGCAGCCGCGTTCCCTCCCGGCCCATCACCGTCACCTGGGCGCCGGGGGGCAGGAGCTGGTCGGGCGCCAGGTTCTGGGCGGCCCAGCTCTGGCCCTGCCAGCGCACCCGGCCCTCGCCGCTGGCATCGAAGGCCGTGGTCACCTCCGCCAGTTCGGCGCGGGCGCCGGGGGGGATGGTGCGGGCCTGGCGGCGGGCCGACCAGCGCCGCAGCCAGAGGTAGCCCGTGCCCACCAGAACGACGTAAAGGAGCAGCTGGCCCAGGGGCGGCACCACCGGCGCCAGGATGGCCACCAGGGTGAGCAGCAGGGCCGCCACGGCAGCGATCAGCAGCAGGCCGTCGCCGTCGGCGCCCACCAGCTCCAGCAGCAGCAGCACCCCCGCCAGGGCGAGCCAGAGGATCGGGGGTGCGGGCATCGGCCGGGGGCGATGGGACGGAGGCGAGGACAACGAAACCGACGGGGCCGTTGGCCATCGCCCCCATCCTGCCTAGCGTGGCGCCAGTGAAGAAGCCGGCATGGAAGTGCTCCTCATTCCGGTGCTCCTGGTGCTCGGAGGTCTGGGCATCAGTGGCATCAAGGTCACCAGCAGCAGTCGCTCGATGCTGGTGGAGCGCCTGGGCAAGTACGACCGGGAGCTGCGCCCGGGCCTTTCGCTGGTGATCCCCGGCATGGAGCGGGTGGTGAGCCACGAATCGCTCAAGGAGCGGGTGCTCGACATCCCCCCCCAGCAGTGCATCACCCGCGACAACGTCTCGATCGAGGTGGATGCGGTGGTGTACTGGCAACTGCTGGAGCACGCCCGCGCCTACTACGCCGTCGACAACCTGCAGGCGGCCATGGTCAACCTGGTGCTCACCCAGATCCGGGCCGAGATGGGCAAGCTCGACCTCGACCAGACCTTCACCACCCGGCAGGAGGTGAACGAAACCCTGCTCAAGGAACTGGATCAGGCCACCGATCCCTGGGGCGTCAAGGTGACCCGGGTGGAGCTGCGTGACATCCAGCCCTCCCAGGGGGTGCAGCAGGCGATGGAGCAGCAGATGACGGCCGAGCGGGAGAAGCGGGCGGCGATCCTGCGCTCCGAGGGGGAGCGGGAGTCCCAGGTGAACGCGGCCCGGGGCCGCGCCGAGGCCCTGGTGCTGGATGCCAAGGCCAAGCAGGAGGCGGTGCTGCTCGATGCCGATGCCCAGGCCAAGCAGCAGCTGCTGCTGGCCAAGGCGCGGGCCGAGTCGGCCACCCAGCTGGCGGCCGTGATCGAGGCCCATCCGGCGGCGGCCGAGGGTCTGCGGCTGTTGCTGGCCAAGGACTGGATGGCCATGGGCCAGGAGATGGCCCGCTCCCACGGCGGATCGGTGCTGATGGTGGATCCCCAGAGCCCGGCCTCGCTGCTGGCGGCCCTCAAGGGGCTGCAGGAGAAGGGCGGCAGCTGAGGCCCGTCCGCCGTCCTTGCCCTCAGCTGCGCAGCACCGCCCGCAGGCCTTCGGAATACAGCAGGGCTGTGCAGAGAATGCCCCCCGCCCAGCAGAGGCTGCGCACGGGGGGAATGTTGGCTACGTAGGCCCCGATGTAGCCCAGACGCAGGGCAGGGTGCAGCCAGGCCAGCAGGGGCACCCACGGGGCGGCCGCCAGCACCGAAGGGGCCACCAGCAGGCACAGCAGGCAGGCGGGGGCGTGCAGGGTGAAGGCCTCGAAGCTGTTCTGATGGGCCCAGTTGGCCCGCTTGCCCCAGGCCGGCAGCCGCTCGAACATCGCCCGGGGGGCGGCCAGGTCGGAGGGGGTGAAGTCGGCCTGGGAACGGGCGGCCCCCAGGGGGATCAGGCTGAGCACCACCACGGCTCCGGAGAGCACCAGCGACCAGGCGAAGGGCCCGCCGGCGGCCGCCGGCAGCACCGGTAGGGCGATGCTGGCCGCCAGGAGGGGGCTGGGCAGGAAGGTGGCCATCGGTAGGGGGCGGCTGGGGTCTCTTTTCTAGGCTGGCGCTGCCTTGCCTTCGCCCGCGCCATGGCCGACAGCTATTCCTTCGACGTCGTCTCCGACTTCGACCGCCAGGAGCTGGTGAACGCCGTCGATCAGGTGCGCCGGGAGGTGGGCCAGCGCTACGACCTCAAGGACAGCAACACCGAGATCGAGGTGGAGGAGGCCAGCCTGACGATCACCACCGCCAGCGACATGACCCTTGATGCAGTGGTCGATGTGCTGCGCCAGAAGGCCACCAAGCGCAACCTGTCGCTGAAGATCTTCGACCTGCAGACCCCCGAGCCGGTGGGCGGCAACCGGGTGAAGCAGGTGGTGAAGCTGCGCAAGGGCCTCAGCCAGGAGCTGGCCAAGAAGCTCAGCAAGAAGGTGCGCGATGAGGTCAAGAAGGTGACCGTGGCGATCCAGGGCGAGAGCCTGCGCGTCACCGGCAAGAACAAGGATGACCTCCAGCAGGTGATCACCCTGCTGCGGGCGGAGGACCTGGAGGTTCCGCTGCAGTTTGAGAACTACCGCTGAGGCGGCTGCGGAGCCGCTTGCGCAGGCGCCTGCTGCAGCGGTAGGCGGCGGCGACCCCAAGGATGGGCAGGGGTCCGGGCACGGCATCGTCGGTGGGATCACCGTGGGGCATCGGTGTCAACGGTCCGGTCCGGGGCTCGGTGTCGGGGGTGGGATCCGGACACGCGTCGGCATCGCCGTTGCTTTCATAGCCGGGGCAGTAAATCAGTGATCCCTGGAGGGGCCAGCCGGCCCCTGCGGACGGCTCTGACGGTGAGGGCGTGATCAACAGTTGCCAGCCCCCGTTGACACCATGGAAGCGGGCCGGACTGGTGAGATCCCTGCCGCTGGCATCCACGGAGATGAAGCCACAATCCGGCAGCTGGCAGATGGGTGCCCTGCCGTAGAGACCCTCTGGTGCACTGTTCGACGGGGTGAAGGTCAGCCAGGCTTCCGCGGGAGGGACCTCGGTGGTCTGCCCTGCCTCCAGGCCACGGAAGACGCCCATGACACCGTCGAGCACGAACTTGACATCCAGGGCCAGCGCCGCCTGCGGAGCCAGCAGGATTGCAGTAAAGATCCCAACAGCAATGGATGAATAGGATCGATAACCCGGCCTTTTCATTGTGACTGCGCCGCCGCTATTTCCATCTTTGTAGAAGATGGCTGGCATGGCAGTCAGTGTTGTCGGATCTTCACTGCTGATGCAGATCTGATGCAGCCGAAAGGCAATTCGGCATCAGTCTGAGTATTCTGGGCCAGGGATCAACACCGTTGCCGTGGATTCCGTCAGTCGATCGGGCTGTGGGACGAACCGGGAGCGATGGAGATCTTCATCCGCTGCCTGAGCTTGCGGCTATAGCCGAAGCAGGCGGCAGCTCCCAGGAGCGGCAGGGGTCCGGGAACGGCGGAGATATCCGGGCGGCCGATGCGGGTGAAGGTCAGGGAGCCAGCTCCGCCCCGGCCGGCCGAGGCTTCCAGGTCATAGGCAAAGGAGGCGTCGCTGGAATCAAAGAATCCGGGGACAAATGAGAATTGAGGAAACGAACCTACGGAATACTCCAGCCCCAAGAAGACACCGTTATCGAAGACGGCAGAGGCATCAGGATCATCCGTCTCGTCGTACTGCGTACCCTCAAAATTGAAGGAAAATGACGTGAGGTTGAAGGTGTTTGTGTCGTAGGCGAACGAGCCGGAGTAGCTGTTGGGCTGCAGCGGCCCCGAATCAATCAGGATGTCGAAGGTGTAGGCCACCACCGCTGCCTTGAGCGGGGCAGGCTGGGCCAGCCCCACACCGAGTGCCAAGCCTGTCGTCAGCAGGACGAGTCTGGGGATGGAGCTGGTCATGGTGGGGAAGGCGGGCGATCGGGTGAGATCATTTTCAGCTTAGCTCAAGTTGCGCTCATCTGGTCTTTAGTTCTCCCGGGCCGGGCGCGAACTTCGGCGATGGGGAACGTGGTCAGGGCGATGCCCTGCAGGGGGGCGGTCAGACGATGAAATTGTCCGGTTGGCTGAGGGTGGCCAGGTCAACGTTCTTGAACAGAATGAAGTTCCTCGCGGCCGCCAGCCCGGATCCATCGGGATCAATCTGCAGCAGGGTGTCGCTGCCCCTGCCGACGAACCTGAGATAGCCATCGGTGATGGGGGTGGAGCCCGTGTACCCCACGCTGGCCAACGCCCCTTTGAGATCCACCTTGTCGCCCTGGGCCCTGTTGAAGTCGATGATCGTGTCACCGGCGTCGACGATGCTCGTGTAGACGAATCGGTCGGCACCGCCATTGCCGCGGATCGTGTCGGCCCCCTGGCGTCCGGTGATCACGTCGTCGCCATCGGTACCCGTAAGGGTCTCCCGGTTGCGGGTTCCGTTGATGACCTGGCCCGCATCGTCATTGGTGATGGTGCCTGTGACGGCCCCAGCCGTGCCGACCGTGTAGGCCGCATCCGCCAGCAAGGTGAGGGAGACGGTTTCATCGGACTCAACGACGCTGTCACCGGTGGGATCGACGGTGACGGTGGCGGTGGCCGACCCAGCGGCGAAGGTGACGCTGTTGCCGATCAGGCCGTAATCGCTGCCGTTGGTGGCGGTGCCGTTGACGGTGTAGTTGACGGTGAGGGGATTGGTGGTGGCCCCTGTGCGGGAGAAGGTATAGATGAGGTTCGTTGCTCCGTTCTCGGCAACGCTGGCTGGAGATACCGCCAGGGAGACCCTCGGTTTGGCCAGCACGTTGATGGCAAGGGACGCATTGGTGAAGCCGCCGAAGCCGTCGGAGATCACGTAGGAGAACGTGTCGGTGCCCGTGAAGCCGGCGGCCGGGGTATAGGTGAAGGTGTCGAAGGCGGTGTTGGTGACGGAACCGCCCTGGCTGGTGTTGGCGAAGAACTGGCTGACCGAGAGGGGATCGCCATTGGGATCGGTGTCGTTAGCCAGGAGGTTGGCGCCGATGATGGTGGCGGTCTGCCCGGGCTGGATGGTGATCGCGGGGTCGGCGACGAACACCGGAGCGCCATTGACGACGTTGATGGCAAGGGACGCATTGGTGAAGCCGCCGAAGCCATCGGAGATCACGTAGGAGAAGGTGTCGGTGCCCGTGAAGCCGGCGGCCGGGGTATAGGTGAAGGTGTCGAAGGCGGTGTTGGCGACGGAACCGCCCTGGCTGGTGGCAGTGAAGAACTGGCTGATCGAGAGGGGATCGCCATTGGGATCGGTGTCATTACCCAGGAGCGTCGCACCGTTGATGGTGGCGGTCTGCCCCGGCCGGATGGTGATCGCGGGGTCGGCGACGAACACCGGAGCGGTATTGACGACGCTGATGGCGAGGGTGGCATTGGTGAAGCCGCCGGCACCGTCGGAGACCACGTAGGAGAAGATGTCCGTGCCGGTGAAGCCGGCGGCCGGGGTGTAGGTGAAGGTGTCGAAGCCGGTGTTGGCAACGGAACCGCCCTGGCTGGTGGCAGTGAAGAACTGGCTCACCGAGAGGGGATTGCCATCCGGGTCGGTGTCGTTGGCCACGAGGCTGGCGCCGGTGAAGGTGGCGGTCTGGCCGGGCCGGATGGTTTTGGCCGGGTCGGCGACGAACACCGGAGCTCTGTTGCCGACGTCGTCATTGGTGATGGTGCCCGTGACGGCCCCGGTGTTGCTGATGGCGTAGGCCGCATTGGCCAGCAAGGTGAGGCTGACGGTTTCATCCGGTTCAACGTCACTGTCACCGGTGGGATCAACGGTGACGGTGGCGGTGGCCGAGCCGGCGGCGAAGGTGAGGGAGGCGGGGATCAGGGCGTAATCGGTGCCATTGGAGGCGGTGCCGTTGATGGCGTAGTTGACGGTGAGGGAATTGGTGGTGGCGCCGGTTCTGGTGAAGGTATAGATGAGGTTCGTTGCTCCGTTCTCCGTGACGCTGGCGGGGGAGACGGCGAGGGTGACGACGGGGAGGGGAGCGGGATCGTCATTGGTGATGGTGCCGAGGCCCTGGGAGTCGCCGATGGTGACGCCGTTGGTGGGGGCGGAGAGGTTGAGGAAGAAGGTCTCGTCGGGCTCGAAGACGGTGTCGCCGTTGATGGTGACGGAGACGGTCTGGGTTTCGCCGGCGGTACCTGTGAAGGTGAGGGTGCCGGAGGCGGCGAGGTAATCGGAGCCGGCGGTGGCTGTGCCGTTGGCGGTGGCGTAGGAGACGGAAGCCCCACCGGCGACGGCCTGGCTCAGGGAGACGGTGAACACGGCGGTCTTGGTGCCGCTGTTGCCCTCGGAGATGGAGACATCGCTGATGGAGAAGGAAGCGGCGTCGTCGTTGGTGATGGTGCCGGTGACGGCGGTGGTGGTACCGACGACGTAGGCGGGATCGGCCGTGAGGGTGAGGGAGACGGTTTCGTTGGGTTCGAGGATCGCGTCAGCGGTGGGATCAACGGTGACGGAGGCGGTGGCGGAACCGGCAGCGAAGGTGACGGAGGCGGGGATCAGGCCGTAATCGGTGCCATTGGAGGCGGTGCCGTTGATGGCGTAGTTGACGGTGAGTGGATTGGTGGTGGCGCCTGTTCTGGTGAAGGTATAGATGAGGTTCGTTGCACCGTTCTCAGTGACGCTGGCGGGGGAGACGGCGAGGGTGACGACGGGCAGGGGAGCAGGGTCGTCATTGGTGATGGTGCCGAGGCCCTGGGAGTCGGCGATGGTGACGCCGTTGGTGGGGGCCGAGAGGTTGAGGAAGAAGGTCTCGTCGGGTTCGAAGGCGGTGTCGCCGTTGATGGTGACGGAGATGGTCTGGGTTTCGCCGGCGGTGCCTGCGAAAGTGAGGGTGCCGGAAGTGGCGAGGTAGTCGGAGCCGGCGGTAGCGGTTCCGTTGGCAGTGGCGTAGCTGACGGAGGAGCCACCGCTGACGGCGTTGTTGAGGGTGACGGAGAAAACGGCGGTCTTGGTGCCGCTGTTGCCCTCGGTGACGGAGACGTCGTTGATGGAGAAGGAGGCACCGTCGTCGTTGGTGATGGTGCCTGTGGCCTGGGCGTTGGCGAGGGTGACGTTCCGTCCGGAGGCCTGCAGGTTGCTGAGGTTGACGACGAAGGTTTCGTTGGCCTCGACCGTGGTGTCGCCCAGGGCATTGACGGTGATCTGCTGGGTTTCACTGGCCGTGCCGACGAAGTTCAAGGTGCCATTGGCGGCCTGGTAGTCGTTGTTGGCAAGGGTGGCGGTGCCATTGGCGGTGGCATAGCCAACGCTGAGAGGAACATCAACGGCGTTGTTGAGGGTGACATCGAAGACGAAGCTGGTGATGCCGCTGTTGCCTTCCACCCTGCTGACGTTGTTGATACTCAGGCTGGCGGTATCGTCGTTGGTGATGGTGCCGAGGCCTTGACCGTCGGCGAGGGTGACGCCGTTGGTGGGGGTGGAGAGGTTGAGGAAGAACGTTTCGTTGAGTTCGACCCTGCTCTCCCCGTTGATGGTGACGGAGATGGTCTGGGTTTCACCGCTGGTGCCGGTGAAGTTGAGCGTGCCGGAGGTGGCGACGTAGTCGGAGCCTGCGGTGGCGGTGCCGTTGGCGGTGGCGTAGGTAACGGAAGTTCCACCGGCGACGGCCTGGTTCAGGGTGACGGTGAAGACGGCGATCTTGGTGCCGGCATCCCCCTCGGTGAGGCTGACATCGCTGATGGAGAGGGAGGCGGCGGCGTCGTTGGCGATGGTGCCGGTGATGGTGGTGGTTGTACCGACGACGTAGGCGGGATCGGCCGTGAGGGTGAGGGAGACGGTTTCGTCGGGCTCGAGGATCGCGTCAGCGGTGGGATCAACGGTGACGGTGGCGGTGGCCGAGCCGGCAGCGAAGGTGACGGAGGTGGGGATCAGGCCGTAATCAGTGCCATTGGTGGCGGTGCCGTTGATGGCGTAGTTGACGGTGAGGGGGTTGGTGGTGGCGCCGGTTCTGGTGAAGGTATAGACGAGGTTCGTTGTTCCGTTTTCTGTGACGCTGGCAGGTGAGACGGCGAGGGTGACGACGGGGAGTGGAGCGGCATCGTCATTGGTGATGGTGCCGAGTCCCTGGGAGTCGGCGATGGTGACGCCGTTGGTGGGGGCCGAGAGGTTGAGGAAGAAGGATTCGTTGGGCTCGAAGGCGGTGTCGCCGTTGATGGTTACGGAGATGGTCTGGGTTTCCCCGGTGGTGCCTGCGAAGTTGAGGGTGCCGGAGGCGGCGAGGTAGTCGGAGCCAGCGGTGGCGGTGCCATCGGCAGTGGCGTAGTTGACTGAGGCGCCACCGGCGACGGCATTGCTGAGGGTGACGGTGAAAACGGCGGTGGTGGTGCCGCTGTTGCCCTCGGTGATGGAAACGTCGCTGATGGAGAAGGAAGCGGCGTCGTCGTTGGTGATGGTGCCGATGACGGCGCCGGCTGTGCCGATGGTGTAGGTGGGATCGGCGGTGAGGGTGAGGGAAACGGTTTCGTTGGGCTCAAGGACGGTGTCGCCGGTCGGATCAACGGTGACGGTGGCGGTGGCGGTGGCCGAGCCGGCAACGAAGGTGACGCTGTTGCCGATCAGGCCGTAATCAGTGCCATTGGTGGCGGTGCCGTTGATGGCGTAGTTGACGGTGAGTGGATTGGTGGTGGCGCCTGTGCGGGTGAAGGTATAGACAAGGTTGCTGGCGCCGTTCTCCGTGACGCTGCCCGGAGACACAGCTAGGGTGACGACGGGGAGGGGAGCCGCATCATCATTGGTGATGGTGCCGACGCCCTGGGAGTCGGCAAGGGTGACGCCGTTGGTGGGAGCGGAGAGGTTGAGGACGAAGAACTCGTCGGATTCGATCGTGGTGTCGCCGTTGATGGTGACGGAGACGGTGCGCTGTTCACCGGCGGTGCCGGTGAAGTTGAGGGTGCCGGAGGTGGCGACGTAATCAGTACCGGCGATGGCGGTACCGTTGGCGGTGGCGTAGGAAACCGAAGCCCCACCGGCGACGGCATTGCTGAGGGTGACGGTGAAGACGGCGGTGGTGGTGCCGCTGTTGCCCTCGGTGATGGAGACGTCGCTGATCGAGAAGGAAGCGGCGTCGTTGTCAACGTTGGTGACACCGACATCGGCGACGGCAAGCCCGCTGTAGTTGGTGTCAGTGCTGGTGGTCGCCCCAGTGAGAATCGTGTAGACGATATTTCCATCCACAACGCCATCATCGACGCCTGTGACTGTAACGAACTGGAAGACATTCCAGTTGGCCGGGGTGAAGGTGATGGAAGAAGCGTTGGTGGAGCCTTCGGTGCTGTCCGAACTGGCGATACTGATGCTGACGTTGGCCGACGGCTGGCTGGTGAGGCGCACGCTGAAGCCGGCCGTGCCGCCGCCCTCCGATGTGAACAACCCACCGGTGGGCGCAACCGTGACCCCCGCGGTGTCGTTGTCCGTGTTGGAGACACTGACGTTAGCGGCGTTGAAGCCGTTGTAGTTGGGGTCGCTGCTGGTGGCCGCCGCGGTGACGATCGAATAGGCCACCGTGCCATCGATGATGTTGTCATCCGCGCCCGTGACGATCACTGTCTGGGCGACGTTCCAGTTAGCCGGCGTGAAGGTGAGCGAGGAAACGTTGGTGCTGCCTTCGGTGGCGTCGGAACTGGCGATGCCGACGGTGACGTTCGCCGTGGGTTGACTGTCGAGCACCACGGTGAAGGTGGCGCTGCCGCCGGCTTCTGTCGTGACCAGGCCCGAGGTTGGGGTGACGGTGATGCCGGTGGCGACGTTGACGATGACGGAGAACGTGGCCGTGGTGGTGGCCGTGTCACCGGTCGTTTCGGCGCTGGTGGCCGTCACGGTGAGCGCGAAGTTGGCGGCATTGGCCACCGTGATGGTCAGCCCTGCGAGCTGGGCGGGCGTCAGGGTCCAGGTGCCGTTGTTGTTGTTGGTCCCCGCTGAGAGGAGAGCTCCGCTGGGCACGCCGGAGATCAGGATGCTGCGCTGATCATTGCCATCGCTGGCCGCGAAGCTGGCGGCGATGTTGAGCGGAATCGGCGTGTTGGTGTTCCCTGTGCGGTCGGCGACGATGATGTTGGGCGCACCGGTTCGGGCGGACGTCGGGGTGATCAGGTTGAAGCTGTAGTTGACGCTGGTGGCGCTGGCCCCATCAATGGCCAGGATGTAGGTGCCATCGGCGGTGAGGTTCAGCTCCAGATCGGTGGTGATGTTCTGGTTGACCAGGGATTGGTTGGTCGGTCCGAAGAGACGCCAGGCGGCGGAGGGAAATCCGGGGGTCAAGCTGTCGAAGACGAGCCGCTGGCCGGCCGTGCCGGTGAAGCGGTAGAGATCGGTGTCCTGGCCGGGGGAAAGGGTGCCGTTGGTGACGGTGTCGAAATTGAGAGCAGTGGCGGCGGCGACATCGAGCAGCTGGAAGCTGTAGGCGCCCGAGTCGAGGGAGAAGGTCGCTGTGCTCTCAACCAGCAGCTGGTAGGTGCCGGCCTCGGTGAGCGTGAAGGGCGTGTTGCTGTCGGCGTAGTGCTGCTGGTTGAGAAAGACGATGTCGCCGGTGGGATCGATCAGGCGAACGGGGAAGCTCTTGCTGGTGTCGTTGGTGAGGGCGTCGTAGTAGAGCCGCTGGCCCACCGATCCGGTGAAGGTGTAGATGTCCCGTTCGCCGATTTCGGCGAGCGAGCTGGAGACGGGGCTGTTGAGGCTGAGGGCGGTGGTGGAGGTGGTGGGGGTGACCAGACTGAAGCTGTAGTTGACGTTGGTGGCGCTGGCTCCATCGATCGCCAGGACGTAGGTGCCATCGGCGCTCAGGGTGAGATCCAGGTCGCTGGTGATGTTCTGGTTGGCCAGGGATTGGTTGCCCGGTCCGAAGAGTCGCCAACTGACGGAGGGGAATCCGGGGGTCTGGCTGTCGAAGACGAGTCGCTGGCCGGCCGTGCCGTTGAAGCGGTAGAGATCGGTGTCCTGGCCGGGGGAAAGGGTGCCGTTGGTGACGGTGTCGAAGGGCAGCACTGTGGCGGCGGCCAGATCAAGCAGCTGGAAGCTGTAGGCGCCGGTGTCGAGGGAGAAGGAGGAGGTGCTCTCGAGCTGCAGCTGGTAGGTGCCGGTTTCGGTGAGGGTGAAGGGGGTGTTGCTGTCGAAGTAGTGCTGCTGGTTCAGCAGACCGATGTCGCCGGTTGGGTCGATCAGGCGAACGGGGAAGCTCCTGGTGAAGTCACTGGTGAGGGCGTCGTAGTAGAGCCGCTGGCCCGCCGTTCCGGTGAAGGTGTAGATGTCCCGCTCTCCCATCTCGCTCAGTGAGCTGGAGACGGGGCTGTTGAGGCTGAGGGCGGTTGTGGTGGTGGAGGGGGTGATCAGGCTGAAGCCGTAGTTGACCGTGGTGGTGCTGGAGCCATCGATCGCCAGGACGTAGGTGCCATCGGCGGTGAGGTTCAGCTCCAGGTCGGTGCTGATGTTCTGGTTAGCCACGGACTGGTTGGCCGGTCCGATGATCCGCCAGGTGGCGCTGGGGAAACCGGCGGTCTGGCTGTCGAACACGAGTCGCTGGCCAGCCGTGCCGGTGAAGCGGAAGAGGTCGGTTTCCTGGCCGGGGGAAAGGCTGCCGTTGGTGACGGTGTCGAAGGGCAGAGCCGTGGCGGCGGCCACATCCCTCAGAGCGAAGTTGAAGTCGGCCGCCGTCGTTGCATTGTTGATCAGCAGAAGGTGGTAGGCGCCCGGTTCCGTGAGGCTGAAGGTCGGAAAGCTGTCCGCTTCCCCACTGCTGCTGAGCACCGAGCTTCCATCGGGGCGCAGCAGCACCAGGTTGAGGGAGTCGTTATCTTCTTCGAGCGCGTCAAAGTAGAGCCGCTGGCCTGCGCTACCGCTGAAGCTGAAGATCTGTGTGGCAGCGGCCGCCAGGGGACCGCTGGAGGCGGCGCCGAGGGTGAGCGGCGTGGCATTGGCGCTCAGATCGAGGATCCGGAAGTTGTAGTCACCGGTTCCGTTGATCCTGACGGTGTAGCTTCCCGAACGCGGCAGAGCGAAACCCCCACTTGAATCACTTCCGGCATTGGCGGAGTAGATGGCGGTGTTGGCATTGCCCTGATCGAGAATCTGCAGGGAAACACTGTCAAAATCCGGGTCCAGGCTGTCGACATAGAGCAGTTTCCCGGCGGCTGCGGTGATCGTGAAATCGACCGGAGATCCGGATACCGTCCCCGATTGGCTGAAGGGGAAGGCGGTGGGTGCGGCGGGCGGCGGGTCGATGGTGCCCGTTACATTGAAGTTGTAGCTGACATCGCTGGCACTGCTGCCGTCGATCTGCAGCAGGTAGGTGCCGGTGGCATCCAGAAAGGCCGTGAAATCCGTGCCGGCACCAACGCTGGATCCCGCCACCGTCACGTTGTTGGGGTCGAACAGACGCCAGTTGGCCCCCGTCGCGGCGGCCAGGCTGTCGAAAGTGAGCCGCTGGCCCGCGGTGCCGGAGATGCGATAGAAATCCGATTCTCTCCCTGGGCTGAGGGTGCCGGTGATGGCCGTGCCCAGGGTGATCAGGGGGGCATTGCTGGCATCGATGAGCTTGAAGTCGTAGTCGCCCGTGCTGTTGGGATTGCCGACCTGGCCTTCGACGATCAGCTGATAGCTGCCAGGTTCGGTGAGGGTGATCAGACTGCCGTCGGAATCGGCGTCCAGGAAACTGAGGGAGGTCCCGCTGGGACTACGCAGCGTGGCCAGGATGCTTCTGGTGTTGTTGACCGTGGCGTCGAAGAAGAGTCGCTGGCCGGCTGTGCCGCTGAAGGTGTAGATGTCCTGCTCGCCCAGTTCGGTGATCGAGCCGCTGACGACACTGCCCAGGGTCAGAGGCGTGCTGGTGGTGGTGGGGGTGACGAGCTGGAAGCTGTAACTGACGGGAGTGGCGGTGTTGCTGTTGCCCTCGATCTGGAGCAGGTAGGTGCCGGCCTCCGGCGTGGTGAACTCATAGTCGAAGTTGATGGAGCCAGAGAAGATCTGTGTGTTGCCGGCATCGAAGACCCGGAAGTTCGGGCCGCTGCCGGTGATGGCATCAAAGGCGAAGCGCTGGCCCGCCGCGGCGGTGAAGCGGTAGAACTCACTCTTCGCCCCAGGGGTCAGCGTTCCTGTGGTGACGCTATCGAGCGTGAGGATGGGTGCGGCAGCGGCATCGATCAGCTGGAAGTCGTAACTGCCCGTGCTGTTGGGATTGCCGACCAGGCCCTCGACGAGCAGCTGATAGGTGCCGGTCTCCGTGAGGGTGACCAGGCTGCTGTCGAAATCGGTATCGGCAGAATTGATCACCAGGGCGCCGCTGGGGCTGCGCAGGGTGGCGAAGAGGACCCTGGCGTTGTTGACGGTGGCGTCGAACAGCAGGCGTTGGCCCGCGGTGCCGGCGAACGTGTAGATGTCCTGCTCGCCCAGTTCACCGATTGAGCCGTTGACGACACTGCCCAGGGTCAGCACCGTGCTGGTGGTGGTGGGGGTGACCAGGCTGAAGCTGTAACTGACGGGACTGGTGGCAAAGCCGTTGCCGTCGATCTGGAGCAGATAGGAGCCGGCTTCCGGCGTCGTGAACTCAAAGTCGAAGCCGAGGGAGCCGTTGCCGATCTGGGTGTTGCCGGCATCGAAGACTCGAACGGTCGGACCGGTTCCGCTGATGCTGTCAAAAGCGAAACGCTGGCCTGCCGCTGCTGTGAAGCGGTAGAACTCACTCTCAGCCCCAGGGGTGAGAGTGCCTGGGGTGACGGTATCCAGCGGGAGGATCGCTGCGGCCGAGGCATCGATCAACTGGAAGTTGTAGTTGCCCGTGCTGGTGGCACTGCCGACCTGGCCTTCGATGGACAGCTGATAGGTGCCGGTTTCGGTGAGGGTGACCAGGCTGCTGTCGAAATCGGTATCGGCAGAATTGATCACCAGGGCGCCGCTGGGGCTGCGCAGGGTGGCAAAGAAGGCCCTGCTGTTGTTGACGGTGGCGTCGAGAAGCAGGCGCTGGCCGGCGGTGCCGGTGAAGGTGTAGATGTCCTGCTCGCCCAGTTCGGTGATCGAGCCGCTGACGGCACTGCCCAGGGTCAGCGGTGTGCTGGTGGTGGTGGGGGTGACGAGCTGGAAGCTGTAGGGAAGGCTGCTCGTGCTGGTGCTGTCGATATAGAGAATGTGGCTGCCCGTGCGCGTCAGCGTGATCTCGAAGTCTGACGCGAGGTTGCCGCTGGTGATCGCCTCACCGTTGGGACCACGCAGCAGGACGCTGGCACTGGACGCCGATGGTGACTGGCTGTCGAAGACGAGGCGCTGGCCTGCCGTGCCGGTGAAGCGGTACAGCTCGGTTCCGAGGGGGACCAAGGTGCTGCTGGTGACCGTATCGAAGGCCAGATCCGTGGCCGGTGGCTGCAGCAACCGGAAACTGAAATCCGTCGCCGTCTGCGCGGTGGAGTGCTGGACGAGATAGTAAGTGCCGGATTCGCTGAGGGTGAAGACGTCGCTGTCGCTGGAGGCGTTGACGAAAAAGAGGTTGGTGAGACTGGTGCCGCTGGGGCCGATCAGAAACGTCTGAACGCTGTCGAAATCCGAATCGAGGGCGTCGTAGAACAGCTGCTGCCCCACGGCGCCGCTGAAGCTGAAGATCCGTGCTCCTGCGGTGGGGGTCACGGTCTCGGTGACGGTGCTGCCCAGGGTCAGCGCCGTGGCGTTGGCGCTCAGATCAAGGATCCGGAAGTTGTAATCGCCCGACCCATTGACGCGGACGGTGTAGCTTCCCGAACGCGGCAGAATGAGACCGGCTGAGGAATCAGAGGTAGCGTTGGCGCTGTAGATGGAGGCGTTGCCGTTGCCCTGATCGAGGATCTGGAGGGAGACGCTGTCAAAGTCTGGGTCGAGGCTGTCGATATAGAGCAGGGTTCCGGCGGCCGCCGTGAAGGTGAAATCAACCGGAGATCCGCTCACCGAACCCGATTGGCTGAATGGGAAGGCGGTGGGGGAAGCGGGCGGTGGATCACTGATGTCGTTGACCTGGAAGCTGTAGCTGACGCTGGCGGTGGCATTGGTGCCATCGAAGACCAGGTAGTACTCGCCATCGGCGGGCAGCGTGACGCTGAAATCCGTGCCGCTGGAGGTGCCGGAGGAGTTGAGCGCCTGATTGCCGGGGCCGTAGAGAACCCAGGTGGTGCTGGTGGGGGGCGCGAGCAGGCTGTCGAACTGGAGACGCTGGCCCTTGGTGCCATTCAGACGATAGACATTGCTCCTGATCCCCGGGGTAAGGGCATCGGTGACCGTGGCGCCCAGGGGGAGGATGGGGGCCTGATTGAGCTTGAGCAGGCTGAAGTTGTAGTCGCCGGTGGTGCTGGCGTCGCCTCGGATGACGATCTGGTAGGTCCCGCTGAGGGTGAGGGTGGCCGGGGCCGTGTCGGCGGTGTGGCCGAAGTTGGTGAAGATCGTGGCCCCGGAAGGGTCGATCAGGCTGTAGGAGATGTTCTCGAAGACTGGATCGGCATCGATGCCGTCGAAGACGATTCTGTCGCCGATGACACCATCAAAGGTGAAGACCTGCTGTTCTCCCTGCTCCGTCAGAAGGCCGTTGAAATTGATCGCGTAGGACGAACTAGCCATGGGCCTTCATCCACCATCAAAGAAAATTCACCAAAACCTAACCCGAATCTTCATCCGACATTCCCCACCTCCTTCTCTGTAACATCTCTTATTATTTATAGTCTGTATCGTCTGTCTTCCGGTCTATGCGCCTATCACCGAGGCGTCATGTCGTGTATCGAGGCTTACATCATTCTTCCCCGGACTCCATCCATGGGCATACCTGAAGCCTGGGTCGGGGTGGGCGAATCGCCAGGCCTGTCTTCCCATCGGGCCATCCCAGCCCCCATGCTTGGGGAGACATTCCGCCGTGCACTCCGGTGTCTGCCTGTCCCTCCAGCCCGCGACGGCCGTCGTGACCGGAGCCGGCTGGCGCTTCTGGATTGACCGGGGCGGCACCTTCACCGATGTGGTGGCCCGCACGCCCGGGGGCGAGTTGCTGGTGCGCAAGCGGCTCTCCGATCCGCCTCGCCCGGCTGATGGCACCGCTCCGCAGGATCCCGCCGTGGCCGCCCTGCGGGAGCTGCTGGAGCTGTCGCCAGACCAGCCCATTCCCCCCGGCCTCGTGGCGGAGCTGCGGCTTGGCACCACCGTGGCCACCAACGCCCTGCTGGAGCGCCAGGGGGCGACGGTGCTGCTGCTGGTGACGCGCGGCTTCGCCGACCTGCAGCGCATCGGTGACCAGCACCGCCCCGACCTCTTTGCCCTGGAGATCCGGCGGGCCGAGCCCCCGCCCCTGCGGGTCATTGAAGTAGGCGGCCGGCTGGCGGCGGATGGGGTGGAACTGGAGCCTCTGCAGCTGGATGCAGTGCTGGAGCACTCCCTGGCCCAGGCCCGCTCCGACGGCTTCGGCAGCGTGGCCGTGGCCCTGCTCCACGCCGGCCGTCACCCGGTCCATGAGCTGGCCGTCGGGAGCTGGCTGGCCTCACGGGGCTTCGCCCCGGTGGTGCTCTCCCACCGGCTCAGTCGCCAGCCCCGGCTGGTGCCCCGCCTCGACACCAGCGTGCTCGAGGCCTCCCTGGGTCCGGTGCTGGGGGCCTATCTCAATCAGGTCCGCGCTGCCATCGGGGCGGCCATTCCGCTGCGGGTGATGACCTCCGCCGGAGCCCTGCGTGCGCCAGCCCTGCTGCAGGCCAAGGACACGATCTTCTCCGGCCCCGCCGGCGGCATGGTGGCGGCCGTCGCGGTGGCGGAGGCGGCCGGATTCGGTGATGGCCCGATCCTCGGCTTCGACATGGGCGGCACCTCCAGTGACGTCTTCCACTTCGATGGCAGCCGCGGCGAGGCCGCCTGGGAGCGCAGCAACGACACCGAGATCGACGGCCTGCGGTTGCTGGCGCCGATGCTGCCGATCCACACGGTGGCGGCGGGCGGCGGCTCGGTGCTGCAGGTGCGGGACGGGCGCCTGCAGGTGGGCCCCCGCTCGGCCGGCGCCAACCCCGGTCCCGCCTGCTACGGCCGCGGGGGTCCCCTGGCGATCACCGACGCCAACCTGCTGCTGGGTCGGCTGCCTGTGGACGCGCTGCCGCGGCTGTTCGGCCCTGGCGGCGACCAGCCGGCCGATCGGGGGGTGGTGGTCGAGCGCTTCGAGGCCCTGGCCCGCCAGCTGGGGGTGGCGGGGCCGGAGGCGGCGGCCCAGGGGGCGCTGACGATCGCCATCGAGCGCATGGCCGAGGCGATCCGGCGCATCTCGATCCAGCGCGGCCACGACCTGCGCGGCGCCGTGCTCGTCACCTTCGGCAGCGCCGGCGGCCAGCTCACCTGCCCCCTGGCCGACGCCCTCGGTCTCACCCGGGTCCTGCTCCATCCCCTGGCCGGGGTGCTCTCGGCCTATGGCATCGGCCTGGCCCGCCCCTCCCTGCTGCGGGAGCGCACCCTGCGGCAACCCCTCGAGCCGGCCCTGCTTCCCCTGCTGGAGCGGGAGATCGGGGCGCTGGTGGTCGAAGCCACCGCCGAGCTGCGCACCAGCGGCGATCTGGCGCCCGGCGAGGCGCCGCGCTGGCAGGCCCGCCTGGAGCTGCGCTACTGCGGCAGCGACCAGGGGCTGGAACTGCCCTGGTCCGCCGGTTCGCCCGAGGGGGTGCTGGCGCTGCGTACGGGTTTCGAGGCCAGCCACCGGCAGCGCTTCGGTTTCGTGGTGCCGGATGAGCCGCTGGTGGTGGAGCGGCTGCAGGTGGAGGTGGGCGCCCCGGCCCCCGAGACCTCGGCGGGGGCCATCAGGCCCGCGGAACTCCCTGAGGCGGCGGATCCGCCCGAGCCCTGCGAATGGGTGCCGCTCTGCCTGGCGGAAGAGCACGGAGCCGGCGCCGGGATGGTCTGGCGCCAGGTGCCCCTCTGGCGGCGGGAGCAGCTGGCGGCGGGTCAGCGCATTGCCGGCCCGGCCCTGGTGGTGGAGCCCACGGGCACCACGGTGCTGGAGCCCGGCTGGGGCGGCCGGGTGCTGGCGGGGGGCAAACTGCTGCTGGAGCGGCAGGCGCCGGCCGCTGGTGCGGCGCTGGCCGGCAGCGTTGCCGGGGCGGTGGATCCGGTGCGGCTGGAGCTCTACAACCATCGTTTTGCCGCCATCGCCGAGCAGATGGGGGAACGGCTGCGCCAGTGCAGCCGTTCGGTGAACATCCGCGAGCGGCTCGACTTCTCCTGCGCCCTGTTCGATGGCGCCGGCCGGCTGGTGGCCAACGCCCCCCACATTCCGGTGCACCTCGGCTCGATGGGGGACAGCGTCGCCAGCCTGCTGGCCGCCGTGGCCGCCGGCAGCCTGCCGCCGCTGGCGCCGGGCGACGCCTACGCCGCCAACGACCCCTTCGACGGTGGCACCCACCTGCCCGACATCACCGTGATCACGCCGGTGTTCCCCCCCAAGGGCGGGGCGACGCCGCTGCTGTTCGTGGCCTGCCGCGGCCACCACGCCGATGTGGGCGGCCTCACCCCGGGCTCGATGCCCCCCTTCAGCCGCCGGATCGAGGAGGAGGGGCTGTTGCTGCGCCACGTGCCCCTGCTGCGCCAGGGCCAGTTCGATGCGGCCGCCTGGCGTGAGCGGCTGGCCGCCGGCCCCCACCCGGTGCGCAACCCCGAGCAGCTGCTGGCCGACCTCCAGGCCCAGGTGGCCGCCAACCGGCTGGGGGAGAGCGAACTGCGGCGGCTGCTTAGCCGTGATGGCACCGGCGAGATGAGCGCCTACCTGGGCCATGTGCTGGCCAATGCGGCCGAGGCTGTGCGTGACGCGATCGCCCGCCTCAGTGACGGTGACCACAGCGTCGAGCTCGACAACGGCAGCCGCATCGTCGTGGCCGTGCGCATCGACCGGGCCGCCCGCCGGGCCCGCATCGACTTCAGCGGCACCTCCCCCCAGCTGGAGGGCAACTTCAACGCCCCGCTGGCGATCACCAAGGCGGCGGTGCTCTACGTCTTCCGCTGCCTGGTGGGCCGCCCGATCCCGCTCAACGCTGGCTGCTTCGAACCGATCGAGCTGGTGGTGCCCCAGGGGTGCCTGCTGCACCCGTTGCCGCCGGCGGCGGTGGTGGCCGGCAACGTGGAAACCTCCCAGGCGGTCACCAACGCCCTGTTCGGGGCCCTGGGGGTCATGGCGGCCGCCCAGGGCACGATGAACAACCTCAGCTTCGGTGATGCCCAGCGCCAGTACTACGAGACCATCTGCGGCGGCACCGGCGCCGGCGTGCGGCCGGGGGGCGACGGCTTCGCCGGGGCCGATGCCGTCCAGAGCCACATGACCAACTCGCGCCTCACCGATCCGGAGATCCTCGAAGACCGCTTCCCAGTGCGAATGGAGCGCTTCGCCATCCGTCGAGGCAGCGGTGGCGTTGGCCGCTGGAGGGGCGGTGACGGGGTGGTTCGGCGGCTGCGCTTCCTGGCGCCGATGACCGTCGCCATCCTCTCGGGCTCCCGCCGGGTGCCCCCGTTCGGTCTGGCCGGGGGCGGTGACGGCACGGTGGGGCGCAACCGGCTGGAGCGGGCCGATGGGCGGCACGAGGAGCTGGCCGGCTGCGACCAGGTGGAAGTGGGGCCGGGCGATCTGCTGGAGATCGCCACCCCCGGCGGCGGTGGCTTCGGTGCCCCGGATGCCGGTGGCGCGGGAGCCTCACTGTGAGCGCCGTTCGCCAGGGAGCCGCCGGGTCGGTGCTGCTGCTGCTGGGGCTGGGTGCTTTGCCGGTGCCGCTGGCGTGGGCCCAGGCAGCGGCGCCGCCCGCCGCCCCGGAGAGCAACGTGCTGCTGGAGGGGGAGCAGCGCTTCCGGCCCCAGTGGTCGGCCCGGGGGCTGGTGGCGGCCCAGGAGCCGCTGGCCTCGGCGGCGGGGGCGGCGATCCTGCGCCAGGGGGGCAATGCGGTGGATGGGGCGGTGGCCACCGCCTTCGCCCTGGCGGTCACCCTGCCCCAGGCCGGCAACCTGGGCGGCGGCGGCTTCCTGCTGCTCTGGCTGCCCGGCCCCTCGCCGGCCCGCCAGCGGGGCTGCCTGGACGGGGCCTCTGGTGGCAACCCGGCGGCCGGGCCCGAGCTGGCCATCGGCGGCGGCATGGCGGTGGCGGTGAATTTCCGCGAGACGGCCCCGGCGGCGGCCACGGCCACCATGTTCCTGGGCCCCGACGGCCAGGTGGACCGGGCCCGTGCCACCCGCAGCCTGCTCAGCACCGCCGTGCCCGGCAGCGTCGCCGGCCTGGCCCTGGCCCAGCGTTGCTACGGCCGCCTGCCCCTGGCCCAGGTGATGACGCCGGCGATCCGGCTGGCGGCCCAGGGCTTCCCGGTGAGCCGTGAGCTGAGCGATTCCCTGGCCGCCGCCGCTCCGCGGCTGCAGGCCGATTCCGTCTCCCGCCGCCTGTTCCTGCCGCCGCCGGTGCCGGGCACCGTGTTGCGCCAGGGCGAACTGGCGGCCAGCCTGCAGCGCATCGCCGCTGAGGGGGAGCGGGGCTTCTACACAGGGCCGGTGGCCGCCGCCCTGGTGGGCGCCATGGAGCGGGGTGGCGGCCTGATCACCCACAGCGATCTGCGCGCCTACCGCGCCCAGCTGGTGCGGCCCCTGCGGCGCGAGTTCCGCGGCCACCCGGTGCTCACCATGCCGCCGCCCGGGGGCGGACTCACCCTGCTGCAGCTGCTGGGGATCCTCGAACCCTTCGACCTGGCGGCCACCGGCCTGAACGGTGCCGCCAGCCTCCACCCCACGGCCGAGGCCATGAACCTGGCCTACCGCGACCGCAACGCCCTGCTCGGCGACCCCGACAAGGTGCCGGTGCCGGTGGAACGGCTGCTGTCGCCGGCCCACCTAGACGGCCTGCGCCGCCGCATCGATCCCCGTCGCCACACCCCGGACCCGGCGCTGGAGGCGGCCGCCGCCACAGAAGGCACCAACACCACCCACCTCTCGGTGGCCGACCGGCAGGGCGGGCTGGCGGCCCTCACCACCACCCTCAACTTCCCCTACGGCAACGGCATCAGCGTGCCTGGGATGGGTTTCCTGCTCAACAACGAGATGGACGATTTCACCGCCCTGCCCGGCAGCGCCAACGCCTTCGGCCTGCGCCAGGGGACGGCCAACGCCATCGCGCCGGGCAAGCGCCCGCTCAGCTCGATGGCCCCCACCCTGGTGTTCCGCCCCGATGGCCGCCCCTGGCTCGCCACCGGCAGCCCCGGCGGCAGCCGCATCATCACCACCATCCTCCAGGTGCTGCTCAACCGGATCGTGCACGGCCTCAACCTGGCCGGTGCCGTGGCCGCCCCCCGCATCCACAGCCAGCTGTGGCCCGATCGGATCGATGCGGAGGAGGGTCTCAGCCCCGACAGCCTCCGCCTGCTGGAGGCCATGGGCCACAGCGTCCGCCGGGCCCCGGCCATGGGGGCAGCCAACAGCGTCGAGGTGCTGGCGGGGGGCGGCAGCCTGGGGACGGTGGATCCGCGCCGGGCCGAAGGCCTGGCCGTGGCGGAATGAGGCCCAGCCCTCAGGCCTGGGGAGCCGCGGGGGCGGTGATCAGGTTGAAGGCGGAGAAGGCCAGGCCGAAGCCGAACAGGGTGCCGATGGCCCAGAGGCTGTCGGAGGGCCACTCGGCGATCAGCATCCCCCCCAGCACCACGGTGACGATGCCATCGAGCAGCACCAGGCCCCGGGCCGGCCCGGCGCCGGCGGCGGCGCCCGCCAGTTCCATCACCCCTTCGACGGCCAGCAGCACGCCGATGAACAGGGTCAGGCTCACGGTGCTGGCCACCGGGAAGGCCACCAGGCCGATGCCGCCTACCACATAAAGCACCCCGGAGATGGCGCGGAACACCTTGCTGCGGGTGTCATCGGCCGAGGTGAGCCGCAGCAGCTGGGAGACGCCCGCCGCCGCGGCCACCCCGCCCAGGGCGATGGTCAGCAGGGTGGCCGACACGAAGGGAAGCGCCAGGCAGAGGACGGCCGCCACCAGCAGCAGGCCGGCGGTGACCCAGCGCAGGGTGGGGGAAGCGGGGACGGACAAGGGCTTGGAGAGGCTGGCTGGAGGTTAGGCCGCTTTCCCCTGGCCGACCGCCGGGCTCAGCGGGTGCGGGGCGGGCCGTTGTAGAGGATCGCCACCACCGTGCGACCGTCCGGGGCGATCCTGATCTCCGTTTCCGTGGTGGCCGGCAGGCCCTTGGCCTCCCAGCCGGGGGGGCCTCCGAGGAAGCGGTAGACGAAACCGTCGGCGTCGTTGCGCACCAGGCAGGGATTGCTGGCCGCCGAGGTGCTGAACATGCAGTTGGCCGGGGTGTAAACCGTCAGCCCGCCGTTGCTGAGCACGGCCGCGTTGCGGGCCAGGTTGAGGGCCCGGATCTCGTTGAAGGGGATCCCCTGGGCCAGGACCGGGGCCAGGGGGGCCACCGCCAGCAGGAGCCCGGCGGCGGCGGGCAGCAGGCGGGCGGCGGGCCGGAAACGGAAGGCCATCGGGGTCCTTGCGGGTGTGTCCAGTATCGATGCGCTGGGCGGATCCGCGCCTCGGGGCCGCTGGCCGCCGCAGACTTCCGACGTACGTTGTCGGTTCTGATCCATCGCCTCCGTGATCCGACCTTCGGCAGCGCCCGCGACGCCGGAGGTTCTGGTGCGCCGGCGGCATCGCTTCTACCGCCGGCTGCTGGTGCTGTGTGTGCTGGTGATGCTCAGCCTGGCGTTTCCCCAGACGTTGAGCCTGGTCGGATCGGTGAGCTACCTCCTGATCACGGTCCTCACCACCGTGGAACTGAGCGGCTGCCTGGCCGGCGGGGTCGGGCGTTCCTGGAGCGACCGTCTGTTCCTGGCGCTGGGATGCACCAACCCCTTTCTCCAGCTGTACTGGCTGCTGACCCCTGAGTCCCGGCGGCTGTCCGGGGTGCCCCTGCTGCTGATCACCACGCTGTTCATCGGCTGGAGCCTGGTGCGGCTGGTGCGGAGCCTGGGCCGGGAGCCCCGGGCCACCCGGTCGGTGGTGGTCGGGGCGGTGGCCGGCTATCTCCTGCTCGGCCTCAGTGGTGGCCTGGTGCTCAGCGTGCTGGAAACGATCCAGCCCGGCAGCTTCCTGGCCAACACCGCCGATGGCCAGGCCGCCATCGTTCGCCCCCAGGCGGGGGCGCGCGCCCACAGCGTCTGGGAGCTGGATTTCGCCCGCATCAATTACTTCGCCTTCGTCAGCCTGACCACCACCGGCTACGGCGACATCACTCCGGCCAAGCCGCCGGCGCGCATGGCCAGCGTGGTGCTGGGCATTGCCGGGCCGCTCTACATCGCCGTGATCCTGGGGGTGCTGATCAACCGGTTCAAGGGGCCGGAGGGGGGCGCCCCCGGCAACTGAGAAAGGCCATCGGGCGGCACGGCCCGCTCCAGCCCCACATCGACACCGAGGTGCTGGTCGGGACGGCCGGTGATCAGCAGGGCCGTGCGCTGGCGGGTGGCGATCTGCCACATCCACTTGCTGAACAGGGCGATGCGGTTCTCGGTGTCGGGGATGAAGGCCAGATGGGCCAGGGCCCACAGGATCCAGCCCGCCAGCCCGCTCACGTGCAGCCCGCGCAGATCCGCGACCGCGTACCAGGGGCCGATCACGGCCATGCTGCCGAGGTCGAACCAGCGGAACGGGGCGCTGCGGCGCCCCTCCAGACCCGCCAGGATGTCGCGCGCCACCCAGCCGCCCATCTGCACCGCCGGCCCCGCCATGCCCGGCAGCACCCGGCCGTCGCCGGTGTGGGCGTAATGGCAGAGGTCGCCCACCGCCCGGATCTCCGGGTGCCCCGGCAGCGAGAAGTCGGCCTCCACCTGCAGCCGTCCGCCCCGGTCGACGGGGGCGCCGGTGCGTTCGGCCAGCAGCCGGCCCAGGCGGGAGGCGCGCACCCCGGCGGTCCAGCAGATCGTGGCGGCCTCCAGGTCGCCGAGGCCAACGCCGCCGGTGTCCGCCTCGCCGGTGGCATCCGGGGGGCGCCGCAGGAGCACCCGGCCCGGTTCGATGGCGGCCACCATGGTGTTCAGGCGCAGCTCGACGCCGGCCCGCTCCAGGTAGGCCGCGGCGTCGGCGGAGAGATTGGCGGCCATCGCCGGCAGCACCCGATCCACCGCATCCAGCAGGATCACCCGGCACTGGGCCCGGTCGAGCTGCTTGAAGTCCCGCTCCACGGCGCGGTGCATCAGCTCGATCAGGGAGCCGGCCAGCTCGCAGCCCGCCGGCCCGGCCCCCACCACCACCACCGACTGCAGGAAGCGGCGCCGTTCGGGATCCCTGGTCTGCTCGGCCTCTTCGAGGGCCATCAGCAGCCGGCGGCGGATCTCATCGGCGTGCTCGAGGATCTTCATCGGCGGCGCCAGGGGCCGCCACTCCTCGTGGCCGAAGTAGGTGCTGCCGGATCCACTGGCGAGGACCAGGTGGTCGTAGGCGTAGCGGTGGTCGTTGAACACCACCTCCCTGGCCTCGGTGTCGATGTCGATCACCTCGCCCAGCAGGATCTGGATGTTGGGGGCCTGGCCCACCATCTGGCGCAGGGGGGACGCCACATCCGCCTCCGACACCAGGCCGGAGGCCACCTGGTACAGCAGGGGCTGGAAGAGGTTGAAGTTGCGCTTGTCGATCAGGGTCACGCGCACCGGCTGTCCCGCCAGCACATGACAGGCCTTGAGCCCGGCGAAGCCACCGCCCACGATCACCACGTGGGGCCAGTCGGCCATGGCGCCGTGGGGCGGATCCAGCTCGAGGAAGAAGCGTTCCGGGGCCATCGCACGCCTCCAGGGTCTCTCAACGTATCCAGATCACTGGGGTAGGGGTTGTAGTAATGGCAGCGGTTTGACTGGTAAGGGAAGGTGTGGTCTGCAGGAAGTTGCTTCGAATCGTGAAAAAAATCACGTCCCCTGCCTCGCCATGTCCCTGGTTAACCCGTTCCCATGGGTCCGTGGCTGCGACGCGCTGCTTTTACTCTGGCCTGGCTACGCCAGCTGTCTGATGATGCAAGAAAAGTTGTGGGGAGTCGTTAATCTTCAGTTGATCTCTCCTGCCAGGTCAGTCCCATTCTGCGGGAATGCAAGGAGTGGAGTTCATCTCTGGAGGTCATTGGCTCCACAGGGCCTTTGACGTACCTTGAATAGCTACGCACCGACCTTGTCACACCACTCCAATCCAGCCAACACCTGAACCGACTTCTCGGCTGGACGTCGCGACGGGCATAGGATGGGACTCGTGTCCTGAATCCGTGCACTTTCGTTGCACAGGCCTGCTGTGGTCGTTGCCCCTCCAACGATGGGAAGCTCGGACGAAAGGCAAGATCTTGGCGTGCTGTTCGTTCATGGCATTGGACAGCAGAAACGGGGATCAACACTCGTCAGCTTTGGAGAGCCACTTTATCGCTGGTTCCAGGAGCGCTTCGATGGAATTGCTCGCAGTTGGTCGTTTACTGGCCTTACCTTTTCCCAGGAGCGTGACTGGCTTGCCCGTAAGGCGCCGAGTTGGAGCGGACCAGGGAATTCTATTGATACCACCAAACACTTCGAGACCCTGAATTGCCTCATCACTGGCCTGTCGATGGATACGCCACAGGGTCCGTTGAAACCGTTGGAGGAGGTGGTGAATGATGCCGCCGGTAACTTCGTATGTGCACGTGCCGTCCTGCGTGATGCCCAGGTAACCACCACGTTTAATGATGCGCCATCCCATGCCCTTCTTGAGCTCCATGCGTTGGACAGGGAGGGCACTCTGCATGAGTCGCGATGGCTGATGGCCGAGTCGTGGTGGGCTGAGTCGTTTGCCGCACCTAGGTTTCGTACGCTGGCCACGTGGCTCATCGCCATCGTGCCTTGGACGATGGGGTCGCACTTCGGTGTTCGTGTCAGGCGGTCGGTCAGGGCTTTCAGAGCTCAATCTGGCTTTGCGCGAGTTTCTGCAGTGCTGTCGCTGCTGAAGAACTTTTTGATGCTGTTGTTTTCCTTGCCATTAGCTGTATTGCTCGAGTTATGCATTGCTGCTGTCGTGATGTTTGGTTTGCTGCCCATTCCTGGTCTGAGCCGAGTGCTGCTCGCGATGGAAGGTCTGCTGGCAAGTTTTCTCGGTGACAGTCTGGTGTTGGTGGCGAGTCCGATGCAGCAGGCCGCCATGATCGCTCAGGTGCATCGTGATCTGGTTTGGCTTTCGGAGCGATGCAAGCGTGTGGCCGTGATTGCGCACTCTCAAGGTGGCGCGGTTGCCCACCGAGCGCTGCGCCATGCTCGTCCACCTGAAGTTGCTTTGCTTTTGACGTTCGGATCGGGATTGCGAAAGCTTGAGGAGCTGGAGCAGATGTCCAAGGAGAATGATGGTTTCTTCGGCCGAATCTATCTTACTTTTGCGGCTGTCCTGATGATTGGATTCTCGCTGACTGGAGCGAAGATCCTTGGGACGTTTGGAGCCATGGTTACTGGAATGGCAGGCATCAGCATTTTTATCTTCTTGGTGTTCATGTATCTCTTCGAGTACCCAGCTCACGCGATTAACTGGTACGGGTCTCAATTCAGGGCGCAGGGCCTATGGTGGGTGGATCTCTATGCCACCGACGACCCGGTTTCCAATGGTTCGTTGATGGATCATGAGTCTGACGTGATTGGGCCAGAGTCAATTGAAATCGTGAATGAACGCTCTCTGGCAAGAGATCACACGACCTATTGGCGGAATACAGAAGAATTTGTTTCCCTTGTATCTTGGGCTCTTGTGCATGTTACTGGTGAGCCGTGGAAGTCACTGAGTGCTCTGCCTACGGGTTCCTATGTTACCGGGAAGGTTCGGCGGAGATGGCGTGTGAGGTCCTTGTCCGTAGCGAACTTGCTTGCGACAGGCTCTGCTCTGGCCGTGGTTTTGTCCCATGCCGGGGCCTGGAGAGCATTGTGCATGTGGACTTTTGCGCAGATGACCAGCGGAGTCAATGTCCTGTTTCCGGGCGTGATTCGACATACGACCCCAGTGCCGCCTAGCAGAGAAGTCTGGTTCGCAACCTGCGGTTCCCTTATCACGATCTACGCATCAAGTCGTGTGTTGCGGTGGCTATGGGAGCGGTGGGGTTCTCATGAGCTGAGTAACTTTTTCGGAGTTCGTCCAGGTGTTGAGTCAGGTGCACCGGTCTCCTCCTGGATTCGGCGTTTCAATCCGACTTCGGCCGACACAAAAATTCTGAATGACATGTGGTTTTTCTTTGCGATGGCTTTGGCTCCAGTCTTTATCGCCATCTGGTTTGCTCCCGCCCTCGTCGGCGGGCATGTGATCAATGTTGGCAGCGCCCTGAATTGGATGGTTGCTGTCGGGCTAGTGGCAAGTGTGATCGTTCTTCTTGGCATGGATCTCGCTGGCGCCCGAGCCAGAAAACTTGCGCGTGAACGAGAGCAGGCTTTGGCCAAAGCGGCATCCAAAGACACCAAAGATGTCTAGACCCTCATCTATCCAGGCCCTCTTTACTCCTGTCATCTGGCAACACCATCTGGCTTCTCCAGCCATATCAAGAACAGCTCCTTCTTGACTTCCTATCGATGTGATCAACGAGCCTGGGGCTGTGGTTGAGGATGGGTGACCAACAGCCCGCCAGGTTGCCCCCCAGCGTTCAGGGCTTGCCGATGGCGGTGAAGGGGGCACAGCGACAGGCTTCGATCGGCTGGATGATCTGTCTGAGCTGTTGGCGGTTCGGGGTTGGCCAGCGAAGATCATCACCCCAGGCGGCCTGGCGTACCAGGGACCCCTTCAGGGATCGGCATCGACCAGTCCATGCTCCACCAGCAGGGACCCGAGCTGAGAGGCGCCACATCCGCCTCCGACACCTGACCGGAGGCCACCTGGTAGAGCAGGGGCTGGAAGAGGTTGAAGTTGCGCCTGTCGATCAGGGTCACGCGCACCGGCTGTCCCGCCAGCACATGGCAGGCCTTGAGCCCGGCGAAGCCACCGCCCACGATCACCACGTGGGGCCATTCGGCCATGGCGCCCTGGGGCTGAACCTCAGGACGGAGCCGTAGGCAGTCCACCACGGCGGCCAAGAGAGACCGAAGCTGCTAGGTTGAAAATGATTCCCATGACCGGCCCTTTGGGTTCTGCTCCGATGCGCTCGGCCCCTTCCGCGGCCCCTGATCGGGATCGCCTGCCCGTCACCGTCCTCACCGGCTATCTCGGCTCCGGCAAGACGACGCTGCTCAACCGCATCCTCACCCACGAGCACGGTCTCAAGGTGGCGGTGATCGTCAATGAATTCGGTGAGGTGGGCATCGACAACCAGCTGGTGATCGATGCCGATGAGGAGATCTTCGAGATGAACAATGGCTGCATCTGCTGCACCGTTCGCGGCGATCTGATCCGTATCATCGGCAACCTGATGAAGCGCCGTGACCGCTTCGATCACCTGGTGATCGAGACCACCGGCCTGGCCGATCCGGCCCCCGTGATCCAGACCTTCTTCGTCGATGAGGACCTGCGGGACCAGCTTCGGCTCGACGCCGTCGTCACCCTGGTCGATCTCCGGCATGTGGAGCAGCACTGGGAGAGCGAGGAGGTGCAGGAACAGCTGGCCTTCGCCGATGTGCTGCTGCTCAACAAGACCGATCTGGTGGAAGCTGAAGCGCTCGAGGCCATCCGCCAGCGCACCCGGGCCATCAATCCCCTGGCCCGGGTGATTCCCACCTGCCGGGCCGATGCGGCCATGGACCAGATCCTGGGCGTGGGGGCCTTCGAGCTTGAGCGGGCCCTGGAGATCGATCCGGATTTCCTTGCCTCCGACCATGACCACGAACACGACGATGCCGTGAGCTCGGTGGCCTTCATCGAAGAGCGGCCGATGAGTTACGGGAAGCTGGAACGCTGGGTCGATGGGCTGGTGAGCGAGCAGGGTCCCGATCTGTTCCGCATGAAGGGCATCCTCCAGATCGATGGCGAGAGCCACCGCTATGTCTTCCAGTCGGTGCACATGCTCATCGACAGCGCCCGGGACCGTCCCTGGCGGGCGGATGAAACCCCAAAAACCGAGTTCGTGATCATCGGCCGCGATCTCGATGAACCCGCCCTGCGGGCCGGTTTTGAGGCCTGTGTCGCCTGATCCGGCCATGGCGCCCCCCCAGGCCCTGGTGCAGGAACGTCTCTGTGGCACCTGCGGCAACGCCATCACCGCCCAGGCCTGGTCGGCCGATGGCGAGTTCCTGGCGATGGCCACGGCCGGTGGGGAGCTGCTGCTGCTTGATTTCCGGGCGGGCTGCGAGGAGCTGCTGCGCGGCGAGCGGGACAGCAGCCTCGATGTGCTCGGCTTCAGTCCCGACGGCCGTTTTCTGATGGCGGCGGGCCAGAGCGGCGAGTTGCTGCTCTGGGAGATGGGCGGCACGGGGGTGCGGCCGATGGCCTTCGATCCGGTGCCGCTGCAGGCCGGCTGGCTGGATGCGGCCGCCTGGCGGCCCCAGGGCGCCCTGCTGGCGCTGGGGGCCGGCCGGCGGCTGAGGCTCTGGGACGGGGACGCCCGCGCGCTGCGGGAGGAGAGCCAGGAGCTGGAGCGTACGGTGCTGTCGGTGGCCTGGAGCCGCGATGGCCAGCGGCTGGCGGCCGCCTGCCACGGCGAGATGCTCCTCTGGCGGCCGGACGATCCCGGCGACCTGCCCCAGCGCTGCGCCACCGGCTCGGCCGGCGTGGCCCTGGGCTGGTCCGACCAGGGGACCCTGCTGGCCAGTGGCCAGCTCGACGGCTCGCTGATGCTCTGGCCCGACGGCGCGGCCGGCCGCGGCTGGCAGTTCAGCGGCTTCCCTGGCAAGGTGCGCTCCCTGGCCTGGTGCGATCAGCCGGGGCGCCTGGCCCCCCTGCTGGCCGTGGCCTCCACCGACATCGCCGTGCTCTGGAGCCAGCAGGACCGCGGCGCCAAGGGCTGGAAGCCCGAGCCCCTGGTGCTGCACGAGGGTCGCGTCAACGCCGTGGCCTTCGCCCCCGGCAGCAGCCTGCTGGCCAGCGCCTCCAGCGATGGCACCGTGGCGCTCTGGGATGGCCGCGGCCGCCTGCAGCAGCTGCTCGAGGGCGACGGCCAGGGGATCACCTGCCTCAGCTGGCGACCCGATGGCCGCCACCTCGTCGCCGGCGGCGACCAGGGGCAGTGGTGGCTCTGGCCCGTCAGCCTGCCCCCATCCGTCCGCTCTCGCCCCCAGCCTTCCCGCCCCCAGCCTTCCCGCCCCCAGCCTTCCCGCCCACCCCGTTCCGGAGGTTTCGCCCCATGACCCAGCCCCCCGTCCGTCGTCCCGTCCTGGCCCTGGCCGCGGGGCTGTCCGCCCTGCTGCTGGGCTGCCGCTCCGCCGTGCAGGCGCCGGAAGCCCAGGCCGGCCGGGCCGATCGCCCCCGGGTGGTGACCACCTTCCTGCCGATCACCCTGTTCACCCGGGCCGTGGCCGGCGACTGCGCCGAGGTGACCGCCCTGATCCCAGCCGCCAGCGGCCCCCACGATTTCCAGGCCAGGCCTGGGGATGTGGCCGCCCTGAAGAACGCCAAGGTGCTGGTCAAGAACGGTCTGGAGATGGAGTCCTTCCTCGACAAGCTGGTCAAGGGGGCCGAGAACCCCGACCTGAAGGTGATCGACTCCAGCCGTGGCATCGCCACCCTGGAGAACCCGGAGGCGAGCGGTGAGGCCAAGGCCAAGGCCCACGACGACCACGGCCACGACGACCACGGTCACGGCCACGGCCATGACCACGGCCCGATCAATCCCCACATCTGGCTCGATCCGGTGCGCGCCGCCCAGCAGGTGGACAACATCCGTGACGGCCTGATCGCCGCCGATCCCGCCTGCGCCGACGGCTACCGCCGCAACGCCGCCGCCTTCAGCGGCCAGCTGCGCCAGCTCAACACGGAATTCGAGAAGCAGCTGGCGCCCTTCCGGGGCAAGACCTTCGTGGTCCTGCACGACTTCGCCCCCTACTTCGCCGACCGCTACGGCCTCAAGGCCGCTTACCTGGTGGATGTGCCGGAGCAGAACCCCTCGCCGGCGGATCTGGCCCGGGTGGCGGAGACGGTGAAGCGCACCCAGCTGCGGGCCCTGCTCAGTGAACCCCAGGAAGGCAACCGCTCCTTCAACGCCCTGGCCGGGGATCTGGGGATCCGCATCAGCGTCTTCGATCCGATGGAGACCGGCACCGAGGAGTCCTCCCGCAACGCGGCCACCTACGCCGAAGTGATGCGCCGCAATGTCACCGATCTGGTGAGCGCCTTCCGCTGATGGCCGTGCTGGAGGTCGAGGGCCTGCGGGTGCTGCGCGATGGGGTGCTGGCGGTGGACGACGTCAGCTTCCAGCTCGCGGCCGAGAGCGACACGGCCCTGGTGGGGCCGAACGGGGCCGGCAAGAGTTCCCTGGTGGGGGCGATTCTGGGCCTGATCCCCCGCCAGGCCGGGGAGGTGCGGATCCTCGGCCACCGGCTGGGCCCCGCCGGCCAGCTGCCGGCCCAGGTCCGCTCCCAGCTGGCCTTCCTGCCCCAGGCCCTGCCGCTTCAGGGGCGCCTGCCCCTCACCGTGGCCGAGTTCGTCGGCTTCGGCTGGGATCCGCCTGGCCCGCGTCTGCCCTGGAGCGGCGGCGGCGCGCGCCGCTCCGCCGTGCACTCCGCCCTGGCCAAGACGGGCTGCGGTCCCCTGGCCGAGCGCCTGCTGAGCGAGCTCTCGGGGGGGCAGCTGAAGCGGGTGCTGCTGGCGTTCTGCGTTGTGCGGCCACGGCGCCTGCTGGTGCTGGATGAGGCCCAGGCCGGCCTGGACGCCTCCTCCACCGAGCAGTTCCACAGCCTGCTGTTCGACCTGCGCCGCAGTGAGGGCTGGACCGTCCTGCAGGTCTCCCACGACCTGGACATGGTGCGGCGCAGCTGCGACCAGGTGCTGTGCCTCAACCGCCAGCTGCGCTGCAGCGGCCATCCCGAACTGGCCCTGTCCCGGGCCCAGCTGGAGCGCCTCTACGACCCGGCCGACCTTCCCAGCCATCCCCGGCGCCAGGCACCCATGGGCCGTCCCCGGATCGGATGACGGAGTTCTCCCCGTTCAGCGCCGTGATCGGCCAGCCGTTCATGCAGCGGGCCCTGGTCGGCGGGCTGCTCACCGGGGCCCTGGGCGGCCTGCTGGGCAGCTTCGCGGTGCTGCGCCAGCTGTCCTTCTTCAGCGATGCCCTGGGCCATTCCGCCCTGCTGGGCATCAGCCTGGGCATCCTGCTGGGGCTCAACCCCACCCTGGTGCTGATCCCGTTCGCGGTGCTGTTCGCCCTGCTGGTGAACCTGCTGGTGCAGCGCAGCCAGCTCCCCACCGATGCCCTGCTGAACATCGTCTACTCCACCTCCCTGGCCTTCGCCGTGGTGGCCCTCAGCCTGGTGACCACCTACAAGGGCGGCATCCAGCAACTGCTGTTCGGCGACATCCTCGGCATCTCCTGGCTGGACCTTGCCCTGATCGCGGTTCTGCTGGTGGCGGCGGTGGCCTACCTGCTGGTGAGCCTGCGGGCCCAGGTGCTGGTCACCCTGCATGCCGATCTGGCCGGGGCCTTCGGCGTCGGCAGCCAGTGGCACCGTATCGCCTTCATCCTGCTGCTCGCCGTGGTGGTGGCGGTGTCGATCAAGGCGGTGGGGGTGCTGCTGATCAGCGCCTTCGTGGTGATCCCCGCCTGTGCCTCCCGGCTGGTGAGCCGGCGCTTCGGCACCTACCTGGTGCTCTCTTCGGTGATCGGCGGCGGCTGCGCGGTGCTGGGACTGCTCGGCTCGGGCCTCACCAACCTGCCGTCGGGCCCCTGCGTGGTGATCGTGCAGTTCTTCGGCTTCCTGCTGGCCCTGCTCTGGAGCCTGAGGGGGCGGCCTCAGCGGCTGCGGGCCAAGCCGGCCGTCACCTCCTGACCGGCCGCCAGCACGATGCCGGCGCAGGCCTCGGCATCGGAGAGGGCATCGTGGTGCTGGAGCGGCAGCCCCAGATGCCGGCACACATCCGGCAGCTTGGTGGGCCGCAGATTCCAGGCCTGCCTGGCCACCTGCACGGTGCAGACGAAGGGCTGGGCCGGGGGGCGCAGGCCGGCCTGCTCGCAGCAGGCCCGCAGCACACCGGCATCGAAGCTGGCGTTGTGGGCGGCGATGAACTGCGCCCCATCCAGGCAGGCCGCCAGCTGGGGCCAGAGCTCGGCGAAGCTGGGCGCATCGGCCACCTGCGACCAGCTGATCCCGTGGATGGACGTGAACTGGAACGTCCGGCGCGGCGGCCGGATCAGGTGGTGCTCGCGGCGCACGATGGTGCGTCCCTCCACCCGCACCAGGGCGATCGAGCAGGCGCTGTCCCGGCCCTGATCGGCCGTCTCGAAATCCAGCGCCACGAAGCAGTCCTGACAGACCGCCATCAGGGCGTCCTCCCCCCGGCGCAGGAACCGGCGCTCATCACGGTCCAGGTTGGCGGCGCCCCAGCGGCTGCGGTGGGTCCAGAGCTGGCGGTAGCGGCGCCTCCGGCTCCGGCCAGCCAAGGGCCCTGAGTTCTTCGCTGCGGCTGGAGTCCTCCATCGGCATGACGGGCGGAGTTCTCCCGATCCTGCTCACCAGAGGCCGCGAATGGTCGGTGTGACGGGTTCGGAGGGCATGGGCACGGGTGCTTCCGGGGCCGGTGCGGCAACGGTCCCGCCCTTGGCGACAGCAGCCCGGGGCGGCCCCCCGAAGCGCCAGCGCAGGCCGCAGCCGTAGCTGAGCTCATTGACGTTGCTTCGGAAGGATCCGGCCACCCCGGCGTAGAGGGAGAACTGGTCGGAGGTTTCCAGTTCCACGTTCAGACCGACGGTCAGGTCGTCGGCACCGCGGTTCTGGCCCTGCACGTCGATCGCCCCCAGGGCCGGGACCTCCGCGAAGGAGGCCGTCAGCTGCTGCTCCTGATCGGGATGGGTGCCCGCGTCGGTGTCATACGCGTAGCCCAGCGAGAGCCGTGGGATCAGGCGGGTGCTGCTGCTCAGCTGCAGGGGGGTTTCCAGGGTGAAGCCGATGCCGAAGACGAGGGAATCAGCGCTGTGACCGTCGACGCTCAGGTTGAGCGACTGGGCGCCCGATTCGGAGAAGCCCGCCTGGTTGTAACGGCTGTAGGCCACCGTGGCGTTGGGCCTGAGCCGGACGGCGTTGCGATCGGCCTTGTCCGCCGAGAGGATCCAGTCGTATTCGGCCTGCAGGGCCGTGGTGAAGCCCGTACCGCCAAAGCTGGCGGTGGCGATGCGGTCAAGGCTGCCGAAGTTGATGCTGCGGTTGGCGCTGGACTGGAAGTTGGTGTAACCGACCATTCCCTTGATCTTCCAGGGTCTGGACGGTCGATAGAGGCCCCAGAGGCTGCCGCTGTAGGTGTCCGAGCTGATGGAGGCGTTGGCATACTGAATGTTGTAGAGATTCGCCTGGCCATAGCCGAAGTTGGCTCCCACGCTCCATTGCCTGGAGACGTCGTACTGGAGGCCGTAGCTGCTCTGGAAGATGTTGTAGTCGAGGGAGGAGAGATCGTTGGTGCCGGTCATGCTCGCCTGGGTATTGGTGGCATCGATCAGCAGCGACCAGCGGCTGGCCTGGGGGATCTTCAGGGGCTGGCAGTCCAGGGGGCGTGGATCGCGGTCGGCGGGGATCAAGGTGCCGTCCGCGGCCCGGCACACCTCCGCTTCGGTGAACAGCCGGATGGCCTGGCTGCTGTCGCCCAGGGAGAGGGTCTGGCGGCGAAACTGCTCCAGCGCCGCCAGGGCCACCGTCTGCATCGAGGCATAGGGCTCGGCGGTGATGGAGTGGAGGGCCTGGTTCAGCTGGGCCCGGGTGGGGAGGCTGTAGAGGGCTCCATAGACCGCGATGAAATCCGGTGTGACAGCAGCCGCCAGGGCCTGGTTGCTGCTGTAGCCACTGAAGCCGCCATTGATGGTGGGGATGGCAAAACCACCCCGGAGGCCCTGGCTCGCGGCCGCGTACACCGAAGACATGCCGGCATCCAGGGCTTTGGCCGTGGGGATGCTGTTGCCATTGGGCCCGTTGGCTCCTGAGGAACCACCCACGGTCAGGTTGAATTGACAGGCAGCGGCATTGCCGGTGTTCGCCGTGCACTGCTGCAGCAGGGTGGGGATGGTTCCGGTGATGGCCAGGGTCAGGGCGCCACCCGTCGGCTTCACGGCAGCGATCGTGGCGATTCCAGGCGGGGTGTTGGTGGGGATCACCGAGCCCGTCGGGCTGAGCTGCAGCCAGCCGAATTGCAGTTTGTCGGGATCGGCGACGGCCGTGCCATTGGCGAGCAAGGTGAAGGCCGCGTCCTCATCACGCACGAACCGGAAGCCGCTGGTTCCCGCCACGCCGCCGGTATCGGCAAAAAGGCCCGGGTCCCCGCCGACCGTGCCAAGTGGAACGGTCACGGCGGTGTAGACCATCCCGGGGGTGATGGGGGCTCCCTGAAAGCTCGTCAGACGCAGGTTTCCCTCCAGAAGGAGAAACTGCCCGGTGCCAGAACCCGTCAGTTGCAGCAGATCGCTCTGGCCGGATCCGGCCACATCGATGGCCAGGGTGGCGGAGGTGTCCTGGAGATAGGAGCCTCCGTTGATGGTCAGGGTGCCGATGCTCTGCTGACCCGGAGACACCGTGCCGAAGTTGAGGACATTGGCGCTGATGACGCCGTTGCCTCCGAGCAGCGCATTGGGTTGGATCAGCACATCCGAGGTGCTGGTGCCGTTGAGGATCAGGCTTCCTCCATTGATGAGCGTCTGTCCGGTGTGGCCCAAGTCGCCACTGAACACCTGGGTGTAGCTGCCGTCCTTGATCAGGTTGCCGCTGCCGCTGATGTCCACACTGGAGTTCCGCGTGAACGGGGCATTCAGGTTCAGCGTGAGGTTGCCGGCTCCCAGTTCGATGGCACCGGCACCACCGAGGGCCTCAATGGTCTGGTTGTTGTCCCTGAGGCGGAGGCGTCCATTGCCAAAGAGGATCAGCTCGGTGCTGGTGGGCAGGGCATTGGTGATGCCGATGTCCACGGTGGCGTTGTCCCAGATGGACGTGAGGCCCTGATAGGTGCTTTGGCCGCTGAGAAGCACAACAGCTCCGTTGGCACCGGAGTTTCTGAAGTTGATGCTGCCCTGCAGGCCGGCCTGATCCGCGAACACACCACTGAAGGTGGCGTTGTTGCCAGCGGCATCGATGGCATTGGTGCTGGAGTCATCCAGACTGAAATTGTTGGCCACCGTCCTGCCGGAGGCCGACACCGCCAGGGTGCCGCCCTTGAACTGGGGCAGAAGCCTGCCGGCGAGCAGGCTGGAGGTGGTGTTGACGCTGGTGCCGTTGTTACCCGGCAGGATGGGACCGGCCAGGGGCCGCGGAGCCACCACTTCCTTGGCCAGCCACACGGTGCTGTACGTGGACGCGCCGGTGAGGCTGTTCCAGCTTCCCCCTCTGGAATAGGAAATGTTCAGGACCGGATCCCACACAAATCCATCGAAAGGAAGCGCGCTTTCGTTGAACTGGGCAGGGCTTCCTGACTGCCAGACAAAATTGGGCCCCAGGCCAGTTCCCAGGGCAGGATTGGGAAGTCCCAGCTGGTCTCCTGTGGCTGCCGAAAGACTCTGGGCCAGCTGAGAATTGCCGAACCAGGAACTCTGCCGAAAGTCCGTGGCTCCATTGCAGCCCAGGATCCTGCCAGGCGCGAAACACTGGGAGAGATCGACGGTGTAGATCGTGCCGTTGAACGTCACTTCCAGCGGCGCGGCAGCGGCAGGCTCGACCGGACTGAGGAACGCCGAAGCCACCAGCAGGGCCAGGGCGCCGGGGGCCGTGTCCTTGATCAGCGCCTGCCAGCCCCGCCGTCGATCCGGAGCCTTCCGGTTGTCATGACTGGCACCGGGGTGCCCGATGCGTTGGCCGATGGGCTGACCGAGTTGTTCATCCTGAACGCTGGCCATCTGTCTCTGATTCCCTGCTTTTTTCATCCGCCGATGGCCGCTTCCGGCATCGTATCGGGGTGCGAGTTGTCCACAACTCTCGCCTGTTCGATGTGATCTTTGTTGATCTCTTGCTGCTCAAGATGTAATGAAAACGCAGGTTGTGGTTAGCTGCGCTCCAGCAGCCGGTGGCGGTGATGGCCGGGCCCGGGGCTCCGGATGCGGCGGTCTCTGGATGGGCTTGCCCCAGGGAGGCCCTGCAGTGCTTTCCGTGGCGGGCGTTGGCCTGGTGGCCGCCCCGCCGCAGCGGCACCAGCAGCAGCGGCACCAGCAGCCTCTTCAGCCGCTCCAGGAAGCCGATCCGCCCCGCCTACTCGACCTGCCGGACTTCGATGGTCGCGATCGGCAGGTGGTTGCTGGCTTTGCAGACGGCGGAACCCCTGCCCGTCCCGCCATCCTTGCTCCGGCTGGTGAACGTCCATGCGAAGGTGCGCTGCGCGCCGTCATCGCCGGTTTTCGTAAACGGGCTGGTCAGTTTGTAGCTGGCTGGATGCAGCAGCTTGTTCTTCACCAGTTGCTCGCAATCCGCCTGTTGCTCCGGCCGCCGGTCCTTCATGGCCAGCTCGGGGGAGGGTTCGTTTGAGAAGGCCAGCTTGCCGAGCAGTCCGATGGTGACAACGAGGATCAACCCCGAAGCGCCGAGCACCGCCAGGCGCCATCGCGGTGTCCCCGGACTTCGGGGGCTCCCTTTGCGCGGGCGCCGGGCCTTGCGGTCGTTCCGGCGCGGTTGAGGCTCAGGGCGCTGGCTTGATCGGCCTTGGTTCCGGGAATGTCCCAGGCGTTTCAGCCACAGGGAGAAAGGATGATCGCTCACGCCAGCCCTTCCGCTGGCGTGAGCTGGGGTGGATGGATGGACGGCAACGGAATGCGGCGTTTACCACGACATCACACCATAACAATGGCCTGGCACCATCACGGCGCCATCACCCCCCGTCACTCAGAGTTCGGCGCCGCAGAACTTGCAGTGGCGCGCATCCGGGTCATGCCCGCCCTTGAGGCAGGTCCCGCACACCACCGGGCTGGTCTGGTCCTCCTGCGGCGGCCGCAGCACCGACAGGCCGATCTCGGCGCTGAGGATGCCCGTGGGCACGGCGATGATGCTGTAGCCGATCAGCATCACCACCGAGGCCATGAAGCGCCCCAGCGGCGTCACCGGGGCCACGTCGCCGTAGCCCACCGTGGTGATGGTGACGCAGGCCCAGTAGATGGCCACCGGGATGCTGCGGAAGCCGTCGTTGCCGGCCTCGATCACGTACATGAAGGCGCCGATCAGGATCACCAGCGTCACCATCGCCAGCAGGAACACGGTGATCTTGCGGCGGGCGGCGATCAGGGCGCTCCAGAGGAGTTCGGCCTCCTGCAGGTAGGCCCCCAGCTTCAGCACCCGGAACACCCGCAGCAGCCGCAGCACCCGCACCACCAGGAACAGCTGGCCGCCACCGATCAGCAGCCCCAGGTAGGTGGGCAGGATCGCCAGCAGGTCCACCAGCCCGAAGAAGCTGGTGGCGTAGCGCCGCGGCTCGGCCACCAGCCGCAGCCGCAGCAGGTACTCGAGGCTGAACAGCAGGGTGAAGCCCCACTCCAGCCCCAGGAAGGCGCCGGCCCAGCGCTGCCGCAGCAGCGGATCGCTCTCCAGCACCACCGCCAGCACGCTGAGGGCGATCGCCAGCATCAGCACGGCGTCGAAAGCCTTGCCGGAGGGGGTGTCCGTCTCGAGGATGGTGCGCTCCAGCCAGGGGCGCCCGACCACCCGCACCAGGACCAGGGCCACGGCAACCAGCCCGACCAGCAGGAGCGGGACCAGCAGGGGCTCCAGCAGCGGCACCTGCAGCATCGTCAGCCGCTCCCCAGGTAGGAGGCCCGCAGCCCCGCATCGGCCAGCAGGGCGTCGGCGCTGCCCTCCAGGCCGATGGCGCCGCCCTCCAGCACCACGCCGCGGTCGGCGATCTCCAGGGCGGCGGTGGCGTTCTGTTCCACCAGCAGCATCGACAGGCCGCCTGCGTGCAGCGCCGCCAGGGCGGCCATCACCTCGGCCACCAGCTTCGGTGCCAGGCCCAGGCTCGGCTCATCCAGCAGCAGCAGGCTGGGCCGGCCCATCAGGGCCCGGGCGATCGCCAGCATCTGCTGCTCGCCGCCCGAGAGGTTGCCGGCCAGCTGGCGGCGCCGTTCCGCCAGGCGTGGGAACAGGCCGTAGCAGCGCTCCAGGTCGGCGGCGATGCCGGCCCTGTCGCGGCGCAGCCAGGCCCCCAGCTCCAGGTTGGTGGCCACGGTCTGGCGGGCCAGCACCCGGCGGCCCTCCGGGCAGTGGCCGATGCCGAGGCGCACCGTGCGGTGGGTGCTCACCCCCGCCAGGTCGGCGCCGCGCCACAGCACCTGGCCGGCGGCGGCGCCCACCAGCCCGGAGATGGCCCGCAGGGTGGTGCTCTTGCCGGCGCCGTTGGCCCCCAGCAGGGCCACCAGTTCCCCCTCCCGCACCTGCAGATCGAGGCCCCGCAGGGCGGTGAGGGCGCCGTAGCGCACGGTGAGGCAACGCAGCTCCAGCAGCGGCGCGCTCATCGGCCGTCTCCGCCGGCACCGCCCGAACTGCCACCCGAACTGCCACCCGAACTGCCCAGATAGGCGTCGATCACCCGTGGATCGGTGCGCACCGCGGCGGGGCTGCCCAGGGCGATGCGCCTTCCGAAGTTGAGCACCGCCAGCCGGTCGCAGAGCTGCATCATCAGCGGCACGTGGTGCTCGATGATCAGCACCGTCAGGGTGAAGTGTTGGCGGATCGTGCCAATCAGCCGCCGCAGGTCGTCCTTTTCGGCCGGGTTCATGCCGGCGGCGGGTTCATCCAGCAGCAGCAGTCGCGGCGCCGTCGCCAGGGCCCGGGCGATCTCCAGCCGGCGGCGGTCGCCGTAGGGCAGGTCCCCGGCCCGCTGCTCCGCCAGGGCCTCCAGCTCCAGCAGGGTCAGCAGCTCCATCGCCCGCTCCTGCAGCTGCCCCTGCTGCCGGCGGAAGGCGCCGCTGCCGAGCAGGGACCCCAGCAGGGGGGCACGGGCGGCGTGGTGCAGGCCCACCAGCACGTTCTCCCGCACCGAGAGACTCTCGAACAGGCGCAGGTTCTGGAAGGTGCGGGCGATGCCGAGGCGGTTGAGGCCGCTGGCCCCCAGGCCCGCGGTGGGCGCGCCCCGCCACAGGCAGCGGCCGCCGCTGGGGGGGGTTAGGCCGGAGATCACGTTGAACAGGGTGGTCTTGCCGGCACCGTTGGGGCCGATCAGGCCGAAGATCTCCCCCTCCTCCAGCTCCAGGCTCACCTGATCGAGGGCCAGCAGGCCACCGAAGCGGCAGCTGACCGCCTCCACCTGCAGCAGGGGAACGGGGCCGGTGCTGTCTGGGGTCTGGTTCATGGAGCCTGGGGAGCCTGACGGCCGCGGTGGCGCCCTCGTCCCAGCCGGGCGGCCAGCCAGTGCAGCCGCTCCGCCGTCACCAGTCCCTGGGGGAAGAACAGCGGACCCAGCAGGATCACCGCGCCGAACAGGATCAGGCGCAGGTCCCCCACTGGCCGCAGCAACTCCGGCAGGGCGGTGAGCACCAGCCCCCCCAGCACCGGCCCAGGCCACAGGCGGGAACCGCCGAACACCACGAAGGCCAGGGTGGTGATGCTGGCGTCGAAGCTGCCGGCCCGGGCGTTCCAGGAGTTGAAGAAATGGGCCGCCAGGGCGCCGGTGACGCCGGCGAGCACGGCGCTGGCCACGAAGGCGATCAGCTTGGTGCGGGGGGTGTCGATGCCCACGCAGGCGGCCGCCAGTTCGTCGTCGCGGATGGCGGCCATCGCCCTCCCCAGCCGCAGGGCCTCCAGCCGCTGGCACAGCCAGCAGGCCAGGGCCAGCAGCGCCAGGGTGAACAGCACGTAGCCCTCGGCGTGGGCGAAGGGCTGGGGGATGCCGAAGATGCCCATGGCGCCGCCGGTGAAGGGCAGGTTGAGGTTGAGCACCCGCAGGATCTCCACCAGGGCGATGGTGGCGATGGCCAGGTAGATCCCCCGCAAGCGCAGCACCGGTCCGCCGATCGCCAGGGCGATCAGCCCCGCCAGGGCCCCGCCCAGCACCATCTCCGCCAGCAGGGCCGGCAACGGTGAGGTGGCGCCGCTGCCGGCGAAGGCGGGGACGCCGGTGGAGAGCAGGGCGGCCACGTAGCCCCCCACCGCATAGAAGCCCGGGGTGGCCAGCGACAGCTGTCCGCAGCGCAGTGGCAGATACACCGAGAGCGCCAGCAGGGCGCCGAGCAGCATCTGTTCGAGCAGGGCGGCGTCCATGGCCCTCACACCTTGGTGGGCAGCGGCCGGCCCAGCAGCCCCCGGGGCCGCAGCAGCAGCACCAGGAACAGGAATCCGTAGCTGACCGCATCCTTGTAGCCCGACCAGTCAGCTGGGACGAACGCCTCCGCCAGCCCGACGATCAGCCCGCCCAGCACCGCCCCCGGCACGCTGCCCAGCCCCCCCAGCACCAGCACCGCCAGCCCCTTGAGGCCGTAGCCGATGCCGAAGTAGGGCCCGGCGATGCTGACGCTCAGCCCCACCAGGCCGCCGGCCACCCCGGCCAGGAAGCCGCTGAGTCCGAAGGCCAGGCGCACCATGGCTGTGCTGTCGATGCCGAGGAGCTGGGCGGTTTCGGCGTCCTCGGCCACCGCCTGCAGCCCCTTGCCGTTGCGGCTGCCCTCCAGCCACAGGGTGAGCAGGGCCAGCAGCAGCACCGCGATCCCCAGCAGCAGGGCCTGGACCGTGCGCACCCGGGCGCCCAGCAGGGGAAAGGAGGCCGGCAGGCCGCCGAGGGCGCCGGTGGGGATGGCGTAGCTCTCCGCCCCCACCAGCAGCTGGATCAGGTTCACCAGGATCACCCCGGCCCCCAAGCTGGTGATCAGGGCCAGCAGCGGATCGGCCCGGCGGCGGCGCAGGGGGCGGAAGGCCACCCGCTCCACCAGCAGGGCCACCAGGGCCGCCCCCAGCCCCGCCAGGGGCAGGGCGCCCCAGAAGGGCAGGGCGAAGGGCAGCTGGAAGCCGGCCAGCAGACCGTTGGCTCCCACCGCGCCGCCGATCAGCAGGTAGGTGAAGTAGGCCCCCAGGGTGAACACCGCCCCATGGGCGAAGTTGATCACCCCCAGGACCGAGAACACCAGGGTGTAGCCGAGGGCGAACAGCCCGTAGACCGCCCCCACCGACAGACCGTTGACCAGGATCTGGAGCAGGTCCACCCGGCGATCACTTCAGCAGGGCGAAGCGACCGCTGCGCCCGCCCGGATCCATGCGCACCTGGGCCACGAAGAACTGGCTCTGGATCACCTCACCCTCCGGGGTGAAGCGGATCTCCCCCAGGGGGGTGGCGTAGGTGCCGGCCAGGATCTCCTCCATCAGGGCCTTGCGCGCCGCCGTCAGGGTGGCGCCTTTCAGGGGCTGGCGTTTGTCCAGTCGCACCAGGGCGTCGCCGATCACCTGCAGGGCCGTGTAGGCCTGGGCCGTGAGCTGGGGCGGGATGGCGCCGCCCTTGGCCGCCTGGAAGGCCTTGAGGAAGGCCGTGTTGGCGGGGGTGTCGAGTTCGGGGCTGTAGGCCTGGGCGATCAGCAGACCGTCGCAGTACTTCTGGCAGATCGGATAGATGTTGGGGGTGTTCATGCCGTTGCCGGCCACGATCAGGCCCTTGTAACCCAGCTCCCGCAGCTGGCGGATCAGGTTGCCGCCGTCCACCGCCTGGAGCGACAGCACGATCAGGTCGGGCTTCTCCCGCAGGGCCGCGCTGATCTGGTTCTGGAAGTCCTGGTCGTTGAGCTGGGTGCGCTGCACCGTCACCGGATCGAGGCCCTTGTCCTTGAGGGCCTTCTGGAAGATGGTGGTCTCGGCGGTGCTGTAGGCGTCGTCCTGGGCGTAGAACACCGCCGCCCGCTTCAGGCCCGGCTTGATCTTCAGGGCCCGCTCGATGGCCAGGGGTGCGATCACCGAGCTCTGGGCCGAGACCCGGCTGATGAAGAAACCGATCTCCGGGATGCCGGTGGCGGTGTTGGAGGGGGCCACCACCGGCACGCCGCGGCGCTGGGCGATCGGGTCGGCGGAGAAGGCCTGCTGGGAGAGGGTGGGGCCGATCAGGGCCAGCACGCCCCGGTTGATCTGCAGGGTGAAGGCTGCGTTGGCCCCCGGTTCGTCGCTGCCGCTGTCCTCCAGCGCCAGCTTCAGGGGGTTGCCGTTGATGCCGCCGGCACCGTTGCGGTGCTGCAGCGCCAGCTCCAGGCCGATCTTCTGGTCCTGGCCGTAGACGTTGGCGTTGCCCGTCAGGGCCAGCACCGCCCCCACCGGCACGCCGCCGGCCACGTCGACGCGCTTGCTGCCGGGGTCAGCGGCGCAGCCCGCCAGCAGGGTCAGGGTCAGCAGCCCGGTGCCGACCCCCAGGAGACGACCGACGCTCACGCCAGCGACAGGAAGACGTCGCGGAAGGCGTCGATGGTGGCGTCGATGTCGGCGTCGCTGTGGGCCAGGGAGGTGAAGCCGGCCTCGAAGGCGCTCGGTGCCAGGTAGACGCCGCGCTCGAGCATGCCGCGGTGGAGGCGGCCGAAGCGGACCGTGTCGGCGGCCTTGGCCTGCTCGAAGTTGTGCACCGGCCCCTCGCAGAGGAAGAAGCCGAACATGGCGCTGATGCTGCCGCCGCAGAAGGGGATGCCCGCCTCGGCGGCGGCGGCGCGGATGCCGTCGATGAGCCGTTTGGTGATCGTCTCCAGCCGCTCGTAGGTGCCGGGCTGGCTGAGCAGCTGCAGGGTCTTGATGCCGGCGGTCATGGCCAGGGGATTGCCGCTCAGGGTGCCCGCCTGATACATGGGGCCGGCGGGGGCCACCATCGCCATGATGTCGGCCCGGCCGCCGTAGGCCCCCACCGGCAGGCCGCCGCCGATCACCTTGCCCATGGTGGTGAGGTCCGGGGTGACGCCGAAGCGGGCCTGGGCGCCGCCGTAGCTGATGCGGAAGCCGGTCATGACTTCGTCGAACACCAGCAGGGCGCCGTTCTCCTTGGTCAGTTCGCGCAGGCCTTCGAGGAAGCCGGGCTCGGGGGTGATGAAGCCCGCATTGCCCACCACCGGCTCCAGGATCACCCCGGCGATCTCACCGGGGTTGTTGGCGAACAGCTGCTTGACCGACTCCAGGCAGTTGTAGGGGGCGGTGAGGGTGCCGGCGGTGACGGCGCGGGGCACACCGGGGGAGTCGGGCAGGCCGAGGGTGGCCACCCCGGAGCCCGCCTTCACCAGGAACATGTCGGCGTGGCCGTGGTAGCAGCCCTCGAACTTGATCACCTTCTCCCGGCCGGTGAAGGCGCGCATCAGCCGCAGCACCGCCATGCAGGCCTCGGTGCCGGAGTTCACGAAGCGCACCATCTCCACCGACGGCACGGCGGCGATGACCAGTTCGGCCAGCTCGTTTTCGAGCACGCAGGGGGCGCCGAAGCTGGTGCCCTTCTCCAGGGCCTGGTGGAGGGCGGCGATCACCTCCGGGTGGCTGTGGCCGCAGATGGCGGGCCCCCAGCTGCCGACGTAGTCGATGTAGCGGTTGCCGTCGACGTCCCAGGCGTAGGCCCCCTTGACGCGGTCGAAGACGATCGGCTGGCCGCCCACCGACTTGAAGGCCCGCACGGGGGAACTGACGCCCCCGGGCATCAGGGTCTGGGCGGCGGCGAAGATCTCCTCGGATCGGGTGGTGAGGAGGGAAGGGGCCGAGGCGGGCGCTGAAGGGGTGGCCGAACTCAAGGCGGGATCCGCGGAAGGTGGACGCATTCGTTTCCCATCCTGACCCAGAAGGGTGCCGGGGTGCCGGGCGTCGGTAAGTTCGGAAGCAATGGCACCCCCTTCACCGGCCCACCGGACCCCTTCCGTGACGATCGACTGGGCCGCGATGGAGCGTGACTGCCGCGCCCTGCTGCCGGCGCGGGCCGTGGTGGCGGCGCCCCAGGAGCTGCTGGCCTACGACTGCGACGGACTCACCCTGCACCGGGCCCAGCCCCCGCTGGTGGTGCTTCCGGAAACCACCGAGCAGGTGGCCGCCATCCTGCGGCTCTGCCACCGCCGCGGCGTGCCCTTCCTGGCCCGCGGCAGCGGCACCGGCCTCTCGGGCGGCGCCCTGGCGGAGAACGGAGCGCTGGTGATCGCCACCACCCGCATGCGCTCGATCCTGGATATCGATCTGGCCAACCGGCGCATCACCGTCCAGCCGGGGGTGATCAACGGCTGGGTCACCCGGGCGGTGGCCGGCGACGGGTTCTACTACGCCCCGGATCCCTCCAGCCAGGTGGTCTGCTCGATCGGCGGCAACGTGGCCGAGAACTCCGGCGGCGTGCACTGCCTCAAGTACGGCGTCACCAGCAACCACGTGCTGGAGATGGAGGTGGTGCTCCCCGACGGCACGGTCACCACCCTGGGCAGCGGCCTGGCCGAGACCCCCGAGCTGGACCTGCGCGGGGTGTTCATCGGCAGCGAGGGCACCCTCGGCATCGCCACCGCCATCACCCTGCGGCTGCTGCGGGCGCCCCAGAGCGTGGCGGTGCTGCTGGCCGATTTCACCGCCATGGAGGCCGCCGGTGAGGCGGTGCGTCTGGTGACGGCGGCCGGTGTGCTGCCCGCCGGGATGGAGATCATGGACAACTTCACGATCAACGCCGTCGACGATCTGTTCGGCCGCGATGAGTACCCCCGCGATGCGGCCGCCGTGCTGCTGATCGAACTGGACGGCCAGGAGCGGGAGGTGACGGCCGCCGTGGAGATCGCCGGTGAGCTCTGCCGCCAGGCCGGGGCCCGCACGATCCGGCGCGCCTCCAGCGAGGCCGACCGCGCCCTGCTGTGGAAGGGGCGCAAGTCCGCCTTCGCCGCCGTCGGCCGCATCACCCCCACCTATTACGTGCAGGACGGCGTCGTGCCCCGCAGCGCCCTGCCCGGGGTGCTGGCGGCGATCGAGGAGCTCAGCCGCCGCTACGACCTGCCGGTGGCCAACGTCTTCCATGCCGGCGACGGCAATCTCCACCCCCTGATCCTGTACCGGGCCGATGAGCCCGGCGTGACCGACCGGGTGCAGGCACTGGGGGCCGACATCCTGCGCCTCTGCATCGACGCGGGCGGCAGCATCACCGGCGAGCACGGGGTGGGCAGCGACAAGCGCTGCTACCTCGACTGGATGTTCGCCCCCGACGACCTGGCCACCATGCGCCTGGTGCGCGAGGCCTTCGACCCGGCGGGCCTGGCCAACCCCGGCAAGATCTTCCCCACCCCGCGCAGCTGCGGCGAATCGGCCCGGCGCCAGGCGTCGTCCCTCACCGTGCATCTCGATGCCCTCCCCGCCGGTGGCGTGGAGTCGCCGAGCCTGGAGCCCCTCGACGTCTTCTGAGCGGGGCGGCGGACCTACGTTGCAGGGCACTCCGCCTCCCCCAATCCATGAAGATCCGTCGGATAGCCAGCCTGGGTGTGGCGGCCGTGCTGGCTGCTGCCACCCCCGCCCAGGCCCAGTCCCCGGTCGTCAACCTGGTGGCCAAGAAGGTGATCGAGCGCTATCAGAAATCCAGCTGCGAGCAGCTCTGGGCCGCCCGCAGCGAGCGGCGTGGGTCCCAGGAGCAGCGCGTGCTCGACATGCTCAACGACGATCCCCAGCTGCGTCAGGGCTTCATCGACCAGGTCGCCGGCCCGGTGGTGAACAAGCTGTTCGTCTGCGGGATGATCCCCTGATCGCCGGCTTCAGCCGCCCCCACTGAGCCACCAGCGCCCCAGGCCCACCGCGGTGGCGGCGCCGATCACGGGCAGGGCCCCCAGTCCCCGGCCCAGCAGCACCACCGCCGCCAGCAGCACCAGCACGGCGCCGCCGTCGAGTCTGCCGCCGGGGGCCAGGGCCGGTCCGGCCAGGTAGAGCGCCAGGCTCAGGATCACCCCCACCACGGCGGCGGTGATGGCGGTGAGGGGGGCGCCGACGCGCAGGTCCTCGCGGCTCGCCTCCACCAGGGGGCCGCCGGCCAGGATGAACAGGAAGGAGGGCAGAAAGGTGAACCACACCACCACCAGGGCGGCCGCCACGCCGGCCGACAGGGTGCCGCTGCCGTTCCAGCCGCCCATGAAGCCCACGAAGGCCACCACCATGATCAGGGGCCCCGGTGTGGTCTCGCCCAGGGCCAGGCCGTCCACCATCTGGGCGGCGTCCAGCCAGCCGTAGGTGTCCACCGCCCCCTGGGCCACAAAGGGGAGCACCGCATAGGCGCCCCCGAAACTGACCAGGGCCACCTTGGTGAAGAACCGGGCCATGGTGGCCAGCTGGCCGTCCCAGCCCCCCGCCAGCGTCAGCAGGGTCAGGGGCAGGCCGAGGGCCACCCCGCCCCCGAGCAGCGTGAGGGCGAGGCGGCGCCAGTGGAAGCGGGCGTGGGTGGGGGTGGGGGTGTCGTCGCCGTGGAGGGCAGCCTCCGGTGGGGTGGCGTCCCCGAGCGCGCCGGGGGCATGGGGTGAGCGGCCCCGGAACAGGGCCGGCTGCAGCCGACCGCCGATCCAACCCACCAGGGCCGTGGCGATGATCAGGGCGGGGTAGGGCACCCGGCCCACGGCCAGGGCCAGACAGGCCGCCGCCGCGATCAGCACCAGGGCGGGGTTGTGCAGCGTGCGCCGCCCCAGCCGCCAGGCGGCCTGGAGGACGATCCCGAGCACCGCCGGCTTGAGGGCCCAGAACACCGCCGCCAGCAAAGGCAGCTGGCCCCAGAGGGCGTAGATCGCCGAAAGGCTCAGCAGCACCACCACCGAGGGCAGCAGGAACAGGCCGCCGGCGATCAGGGCGCCGCCCAGACCGTGCATCAGCCAGCCCAGGTAGGTGGCCAGCTGGGTGGCCTCCGGCCCCGGCAGCAGCATGCAGTAGTTCAGCGCGTGCAGAAAGCGCCGCTCCGACAGCCAGCGCCGGCGCTCCACCAGTTCGGCATGGAGCAGGGCGATCTGGCCGGCCGGCCCGCCGAAGCTGACCAGTCCCAGCCGCAGCCAGAAGCGGGCGGCGGTGGCGAGGCTGAACGGATCCTTCAGCACCGATCGGCACCGCGAAGGCTCACAACGTAGTCAGCGGGATATCCCCGGCGTCACTGAGCGGATGTGTTTCCACTTACATCCCGCCCATCGATGGGCAGCAGGATGGAGGGAAAGGTTTGGCGATGGCAGGGAGCGATGGTCCCAGCGAGAGGACTGACGAAAGGGCTGGTGTAAGGGCTGGTGAACAGACTGGCGAAAGGAAGCTGCAGAACCCGCCGGCCGAGCCAGTCCGTGGGGGCTCCTTCTTCAGTCCGTGGACGAACTGGCGGGCCTGGATGGTGATGCTGGCGGGTGTGCTGGTTGGCCAGGTGATCGGCTTCTCCCCCCAGTTGTTCGTCCTCATCGCGGCGTTCTGTCTGCTTTGCGGCTGGCTGTTCGATCGATGATCCAGGCCCACATCACGCTGTGGTTCGAGTGACGTTCCCCTCGGTCGATTGTCGGTAGGACGATGTTGTCGCTGATCACAATTCGTGTCACAGTCATTCTTCTCACAGGGTTCTCCTGAGGCCCCTGTCGTTCACCCCCAGAGCCTCCCTCCGGTGCCCAACAACTTCGGCCCGACCCTGCTGCTGGCCCTGGGTCTGCTGACGGCCCCACTGCTGATCGGGGTGCCACTGCTTGTCCTGGGCCTGGCCCTGCTGCGCTCGGCCGATGGAAACCCGGCGCTGCCGTCCCTCTCCCGCTCGCTGGCCCGCTGGCGTCAGGCCAGCGACTGGCGCAGGATCGACGCCAGCTGATCCTGTTCCGTCAGGAAGCCGTCGTGGCCGTGGTGGCTGTCGATCGCGCTGAAGCGGACGGGCCCACCGATCGCCCGGGCCAGCTCCCGCTGGCTGTGGGGCGGGAAGAGCCGGTCGGAGCTCACCGACACCACGAGGGCGGGGACGCTGATCCGGGCCAGGGCCGCGGCCACCCCGCCGCGCCCGCGGCCCACGTCATGGCCGGCCATGGCCTGGGTGAGAACGAGGTAGCTGTTGGCATCGAAGCGCTCCACAAACCCGCCACCTTCCTCGACGCCCCCGCTCTCGGCGCCTCCTTCCTCGATGCCCCCGTAGGTGAGCCGGGCGATGGTCCGGGCCCGGGCCAGTCCCGTCCGGGGCCCGCCGCCGGGATGGTCGTAGTAGTCGCCGCCCAGGAAGGCCGGATCCCGCTGGATGGCGTCGATCTGGCTGCGGTGGCAGGCGTTGGTCCGCTCGGAGCAGCGGGCTGTCGTGGCCAGCAGCACCAGCCGCTCCAGCCGCCCGGGATGGGCGATCGCCCATTCCATGGCGCGCATGCCGCCCATGGAGCCCCCGATCACCGCCCGCCACCGCCGGATCTGGAGCCTGTCGCTGAAGGCCACCTCCGCCTCCACCTGATCGCGGATCGTGAGGGCGGGGAACCGACTCCCCCAAGGCCTGCCGTCGGGGGCCGGGCTGCCGGGGCCGGTGCTGCCCTGGCAGCCCCCCAGCACGTTCGGGCAGACCACGAAGAACCGGTCGGTGTCGATCGCCCGGCCCGGGCCGATCAGCCCATCCCACCAGCCACGGCTGGGGTGGCCGGGGCCCGCCGGACCGGCGGCGTGGCTGTCGCCGCTGAATCCATGCAGGAGCAGCACCCCGTTGCTGCGGGCGGCATCGGGCCGCCCCCAGCTCTCATGGGCCATGGTGATCGGCCCTAGGGTCTCCCCGGATTCCAGCCGCAACGGCTGCTCGCCGAACAGCTCGAGGACCTGCCGATGGACGGCGCGAGGGGTCGTTCGGGTGGTCGTCAAGGTCAGGCCTCCTGCGGCGAGGCCGGGCGGAGCAGGCGGCTCGGGCGGAGCCCCGGGATCCCCCGGAAGAGCTGGGGCCACCCCTGACGTTGCCGTCCGGTCACGGGCAGGTGCTGGTGTTGCCAGGCCCCGAAGCCGCCGGCGAGATGGCGGATGCGGCGGGCATGGCCCAGCGCCTGGAGATGGTCGATCGTCGATGCCGAATGCTGGGTGCTGTCGCCCACCAGGATCAGGTCACCGTCGGGGAGCTCGCCGCTGATCAGCCAGCCGCTGGGAATGTTGTGACTCCCGGGAACATGGCTGTGGCGATAGCGGCTCCTGGGGCGAAGATCGATGATCACTTCCGGTGCATCCGGGCCGTTGGGGCCTGAGCCGGCCAGCAGGCGCAGGAGTTGCCGGGGGGAGAGGAGATCACCGGAATGGCCTGTGGATTCTGCTTTTTGGAGGGCGGTTGCCATGGAGATCCTTGCTGCGGTGCCCCAATCTTCAGGCCCGAAGGTCTTAACTACGGTAATCCGGGCAACAAACCGTTGAAAACAGGCTTTCCGCCAGGGCGCCACCCATGAAAAAGGATCCTGCTGTTCGGCAGGATTCCTGAAGTCCCTTACTCGCACTCCTTCGTGGTTGTGAACACATGGCCGAAGGCCTGAACGCACAGGCTGCTCCCCTGATGCAGGCCATGCTGCAGGCGAAAAGGACTCTGCCTCCGTTCTGCATGGGCTATCACCACGACCACGATGGGTTCCGGGAGCGTCAGGACTCCCTCTGCGATCGGGAGTACCTCACACGCGCCAAGCGCCAGGATCTTCAGCCCCTGGAGGTGCGCCGTCTGCTCTGGGAGGGAGCCACCCTGGTGCAACGAAAGCATCCGCTCAGTGATCCCCTCCAGGGAGCCGTCCAGCTGGAGGCGGACATGGAGCCGGATCGGATCCGCGCCCTGCTGCCCGACGTGGCCTGGCCCCTGCTTTGTCTCGGACGGGGCAGTGGCGGCTCGATGCAGGCGTCAGCCGTTCAGCTGGCGGAGGACCTGCTCGACCTGGGTTACCGCCACGTGTTCTGCCTGGCTTAGGGGATGGGGGCGACAGGCGCTCCAGGGGGCTGGTGCCGCACCACTTCACCCCCCACCAGCAGGACGGCCTCGCCGGCCTGAAGCGCCAGCCATTCCTCATCCCTGGTCAGCGGTTCGGTGCTGACGATCGTCACGACGTCGTCGACGCCGGCCAGCTCGGAGAAGTCGACGCTCAGGTCGTCATCGGCCAGGGTGGCCCGGCCGAACGGGGCCCGGCGGGTGATGCGGTGCAGGCGGCTGCTGGCGTGGGCGAACAGCCAGCTGCCGTTGCTGATCAGACAGTTGAAGGTGCCCTGCTGTTCCAGCTGCCGGGAGCACTGCACCAGCGTGCCGAAGATGGCGTCCAGGTCCGCCGGATCGGCACCGGCGGCGTTCAGTTGCTCCAGGATCCAGCAGAAGGCCACTTCGCTGTCGGTGGATCCCTCCGGAACGAACAGCTGCGTCCGCGGCAGAGGCCCCAGCAGGTTGCCGTTGTGGGCGAACACCCATTCCCGCCCTTGCCAGCGCCGGTGGAAGGGGTGGCAGTTCTCCAGGGCCACCACCCCCTGGGTCGCCTTGCGGATGTGGGCGATCGAGCAGTGGGAGCGCAGATCCAGGCTGGCCACCTGGGCGGCGATCGGCGAGAAGGCGGCCGGGGCGTCCTCCCGGTACAGATGCACCCCGCGGCCATCGGGGTCGAAGCTGGCCACCCCCCAGCCATCCCCGTGGCAGCCGGTGGCGCCCCCCCGGCGGGTGAGGCCATGGAAGGAGAAGCGCATGTCGGTGGGGGTGTTGGCGCTGAGGGCCAGCAGTTCACACATCACCCGAGGTCCACCGAGGCCCCCATTGTCCCCGTCCCGGCGACTGTGGATCAGCGGGAGCTGCTGAACAGCTGGTCCCAGACCCCGTCCTTGCCGAAGAAGGTGTCATTGATCTGCTTCCAGCCGCCGAAGTCGCCGGCCGAGAACAGCTGCTTCACCGGCGCGAAGCGGCCCTTCACCCGGCTCCAGACCCCGGGGCTGACCGGACGGAAGCCCTCCTCGGCGAAGATCTCCTGGGCCGGCTCGCTTTGGAGATAGGTGGCCAGGGCCTCGGCGGCCTTGCGGGTGCCCTTGCGATCCACGTTGCGGTCGATGACGGTCACCGGGCCCTCGATGCGGATGTTGACCTCGGGCACGATGAAGGGGGCTTTGAGGTCGCCGCTGCGCTTGGCGAGGATCGCCTCGTTCTCGTAGTTCAGCAGCACGTCGCCCTGGCCGCGTTTGAGGAACACGTCACTGGCTTCGCGGGCGTCCTTGGGCAGGTTCTCCACGTTGCGGTAGACCGAACTGACGTAGGCCTTGGCCTGGGCCTCGCTGCCGCCGGTCTGGCTGATCGAGCCCCATAGCCCCAGGAAGTTCCAGCGGGCACCACCGGAGGTCTTGGGATTGGCCGTCACCACGGTGACGTCGGGCTTGGCCAGGTCGGCCCAGGTCCGGACCCCTTTGGGGTTGCCGTCGCGGGTGATGAAGGCCACCACCGAATGGGTGATGATCGCGCCGCCGGGCAGGTCCTTTTCCCAGCCCGGCTGCACCAGGCCCGCTTCCTGGAGCTTGAGCACGTCACCGGCCAGGGCGAGGGTGGCCACGTCGGCATCGAGCCCGTCGATGATCGCCCGGGTCTGGGAGCCGGAGCCGCCGTAGCTGGTCTTGACGTTGATGGCCTGGCCGGTTCTGGCCTTCCAGTCGGCTTCGAACTTGGGCAGGATCCGGTCGTAGGCCCCCTTGGTCACGGCGTAGCTCACCAGCAGCAGCTCCTGGGGAGCGCCGCCGGCATCGGCATCGGCACCGGCACCGCCGCCACCCTCGGGCCGGGGGCTGCAGCTGGTCAGGGTCAGGCCCCCCAGCAGGAGGCCGGTGATGGCGAGGGGGGCGGCGGAGCGGGCGAAGGGGGAAACCACGGTTCACTGATCGACAATCCGGCAGAGCATACACCGGTATCCCGATCGGCTATCCAGTCCCCCTTTGCCCGTGGCCGGCCCCCTCCCTCCCCCTCTGGTCTGCGGCTCCCCCGCTCAGGGGGCCTGCTGCTGGCTCAGCGGGACTTCGAGAAGATCGAATCCCAGAGCCCTCCCTTGCCGAAGAAGCGCTTGTTGATGGTGTCCCAGCCGCCGAAGTCCCGGGCGGTGAACAGCTTCGAGACCGGAGCGAATCGGGATCTCGTCTCGGCCTTCACCTTGGCGTTGACGGGTCGGAATCCCTCCTCGGCAAAGGCCCGCTGGGCCGGTTCGCTGTACAGGTACCTGGCGAAAGCCTCGGCCACCCGGCGGGTTCCCTTGCGGTCCACGTTCCTGTCGACCACGGCGATCGGCCCCTCGATCAGGATGTTGGTGGTGGGCACGATGTAGGGGGTTTTCCAGGTGCCGCTCTTCCTGGCCAGGATCGCCTCGTTCTCATAGTTCAGCAGCACATCACCCTGGTTGCGTTTGACGAACACGTCGGTCGCCTCGCGTGCATCCTTGGGCAGGGTGTCCACGTTGCGGTACACGTTGGTCACGAAGGCGCGGGCCTTGGCCTCATTGCCGCCGGTCTCCGTCACCGAACCCCACAGGCCCAGGAAGTTCCAGCGGGCGCCGCCGGAGGTTTTGGGATTGGCGGTGATCACCTCCACGTTCTTGTTGTCGAGATCGTTCCAGGTGCGGATCTTCTTCGGGTTGCCGGGACGCACGAAGAAGGCGACCACCGAGTTGGTGATGATGCTGTTGTTGGGGTTCTCCTTCTCCCAGCCGGGACGGATCAGGCCCGCCTCCTCGAGCTTCAGGGTGTCGGCCGTCAGGGCCAGGCCCACCACATCCGCCGCCAGGCCGTCAATCACCGCCCGGGTCTGGGAGCCGGAGCCGCCGTAGCTGGTGCGGACGACGACGGTCTGGCCGGTCCGCTTCTTCCAGTCGGCCGTGAACCGGGGAATGATCTTGTCGTAGGCCGCCTTGGTGACGGCATAGGACACGAGCAGCAGTTCCTGCCGTGGCGCCGGTTGCTGGGCCTGGGCGTTCAGGGGCAGCAGGGTGCCGGAACCCCCCAGGGCGACGGCGACGGCCAGGGGGGCGGCCACCAGGCCGGGATGCCAGGGGCGGCGAGCGGCTGGCGGGACCGGCGAGGAGAAGGGATGAAGCACGGTTGTCCGATGGGTGAACTGGTGAAACCTATCCGTAGCGCCGCCGCGGCGATGTAGGGCGGATGACATCCCCCCGGTGCCTGGCCGTTGGCTGGTCCGGGGGTGGTGGCTGCCACAATCCCCGTAAGACAACCGTGGATTCCCTTGGCCTTCAGCGCGAAAACCGGATACGGCCTCGTCTCGCTCATGGAGCTGGCCGCCATCCATTCCCGCGGCGGCGTGCTGCAGGTGGCGGAGATCGCCCAGCGCCAGGGCATCCCTGACCGCTACCTGGAGCAGATGCTCGCCAGCCTGCGCCGGGGCCAGATCCTGCGCAGCATCCGCGGGCCGAAGGGGGGCTACCAGCTGGCCCGGCCGCCGGCCGAGATCCGTGTCGATGACATCGTCAGTTGTCTGGAGGGGGATGTCTCGCCCCGCGCCGGCGGCGAGAGCGCCACCCCGGAATTCGAGGTGCTGGGCCGGCTGGAGGAACGGCTCGAAGAGGCGCGTCGCGCCATCCTCTCGGGCACCACCCTGCAGGACCTGCTGGACCAGCGGGATCACCTGGCCCAGGCCCAGGCGATGTACTTCATCTGAGCGGACCGGCCCTGACTCCGGTCGGACCGCGCCGGACCGTTAAATAGACCACATTGCCGATGGGGAATGTGAGGTATGGTTCTGGGGTCCCCGCAGGCTCCCCATGTGCTGTTGTCGGCGAATGCCTGTCGCCAGCCGAAGGCTGGCCGTCCGCTCTGCCCTGAACCCCCCCCCCCCAAAGCGTT
>NZ_JAFKRJ010000002.1:0-9723 GCF_019038515.1 Synechococcus sp. CCAP 1479/10
GGCTGTCGCCAGCCGAAGGCTGGCCGTCCGCTCTGCCCTGAACCCCCCCACCCCATCGCTTTCCGCCTGCGGCCATGACCACCTCACGTACGCCCCAGACCCTCCGCCTCACGCTCCTGCCCCATGACGTCCTGCCCGACGGACTTCATTGGAAGATCCAGGACGGCTACATCCGCACCGCCTCCCACGACGAGGAGGGCGAATCCTTCACCCTCGGCCTCTGGGGCCCGGGTGACTGGGTGACCAACGCCTATTCCACCCTGCGTCCGGTGGAGATCCAGTGCCTGTCCACGGTGGTGGTGGAGCAGGGCCATCCCAGCGAGGCCGAGATCCTGGCCTTCCTGCATCACCAGATCCGCAACACCGAAGAGCTGTTCGAGATCAACCGGGTCCGCGGCGCCGACTCACGGCTGCTGCGGCTGCTGCGCTGGATCGGCATCCGCTTCGGGCAGGTGAGCAGCCGCGGCTACCGCCTCTCCCTGCGGGACATGAACCTCACCCATCAGGCCCTGGCAGAGATCTGCGGCCTCACCCGGGTGACGGTCACCAAGACCCTCAACCATTTCAAGCGCCTCGGTCTGCTGCATCAGGTGAGCGACACCGACCTGATGGTCAGCATCCCCTGAGTGCGCCGACTATTCGGCGCCCCATTTTCAGCGTCCTTTCTGTTCTTCAACAACCACCGTCATGGCTGCCCAGTACTTCCGCTCCAGGCTCAATGAGCCCCAGCCCCAGCGCTTCACCCTCGTCTTTCGCAACGGTGAGCTGCTGCGCCACCAGGATCCCCTGGCCGTGGCCCAGTACCTCGCCGATGCCCGTCTGGCGGAGGTTCATTCCGAACCTCCGCGGCGCCGTGCCGCCACTGCGGTGAGCGACTGATCAGATCGAAAAATCCGGTTGAAAGGCGTGGGCCTGGCGACTGATCACATGCAGTCGGTCGCCGGGCTTGAGGTTGGCGTAGTCCACCTCTTCCCGGGGGAATTGGGCCACCACCACCTCCTCGGAGTCGAGCACCAGTTCCGCCTGCAGGTCGCGGCCCATGTGGGTGAGGCGCCGCAGGCGGGCCGGCACGGTGCCCGGCTGGGGGGTGGCATGCACCTGCACATGGTGGGGGCGCACGAAGATTCGGCCCTCCGCCGGCAGCGGCGGGACCGCATCGCGCCGCACGGGCAGGGAGCCGCTGGGCAGCTCGTTGACGGCGCCCACGAAACTCATCACGAACGGGGAGGCGGGATGGTCGTAGATCTCCGCCGGGGAACCGATCTGCTCCACCCGGCCTTCGTTCATGACCACGATCCGATCGGCCACCTCCATGGCCTCCTCCTGGTCGTGGGTGACGATCACGGTGGTGACGTGCATCTCGTCGTGGAGATTGCGCAGCCAGGCCCGCAGTTCCTTGCGCACCTTGGCATCGAGGGCGCTGAAGGGTTCATCGAGCAGCAGCACCCGGGGCTGCACCGCCAGGGCGCGGGCCAGGGCCACCCGCTGGCGCTGCCCGCCGGACAGCTGGGAGGGGTAGCGGTTGCCGTAGCCCCGCAGGTGCACGAGGTCGAGCAGCTCGTCGACCCGCCGACGGATCGCCTCGGGCTTCCAGCGGCGCAGTTCGAGGCCGAAGGCCACGTTGCGGCGCACGTTGCGGTGCTTGAACAGGGCGAAATGCTGGAAGACGAAGCCCACCTGGCGCTCCTGCACCGACCGCTCGGTCGCCTCCTCGCCGGTGATCCAGATGCGGCCGGCATCGGCCTCCTCCAGCCCGGCGATCAGTCGCAGCAGGGTGCTCTTGCCAGACCCGGAGGGTCCGAGCAGGGCCACCAGGGAGCCGCTGTCCACGTCGACGCTGACGTCGTCGACGGCGCGGAAATCGCCGAAGTTCTTGCTGACGTTGGCGACGCGGATGCCCATCGAAACGGCCTGGGTGGCTGGGAGGATCCGACTATACCGGTAAGCGCACCGCTGAACCGTCCTTTAGTCTGACGCCGTTGAAGCGCGCCATCCCCCTGCCCCGATGACCCCCGCCCTCCTGCGTCGCTGGCGCCCGCCGACCCTGGCGCTGCCCAGCTGGCCCTGGCGCATCACCTGGACCTATCTGGGCCTGATCCTGTTCCTGCCCCTGGGGGCCATGCTGCTCAGGGCCGCCGAAGTGGGGCCCGCCGGTTTCTGGGAGATGGCCACCACGCCGGAGGCCATCGCCACCTACAAGGTGAGTTTCGGCCTGGCCCTGGTGGCCAGCGTGATCAACGGCGTCTTCGGGCTGGTGGTGGCCTGGGCGCTGGTGCGCTGCAGCTTTCCAGGTCAGCGCCTGCTCGATGCCCTGATCGATCTGCCCTTCGCCCTTCCCACCGCCGTCGCCGGACTCGCCCTCACGGCCGTGTACAGCACCAACGGCTGGCTGGGCCAGCCGCTCCATGAGGCCTTCGGCATCAAGGTGGCCTTCGCCGCCCCGGGGGTGACCGTGGCGATGGTGTTCATCTCCCTGCCCTTCGTGGTGCGCACCGTGGAGCCCGTGCTGCGTTCCCTCGAGAAGGAGCAGGAGGAGGCCTCCTGGTGCCTGGGGGCCACGCCGCTCCAGACCACCCTGCGGGTGGTGCTGCCCCAGCTCCTGCCGGCGATCCTCGGCGGCGTGGCCCAGGGCTACAGCCGGGCCGTGGGTGAGTACGGCTCGGTGGTGATGATCTCCAGCAACGTGCCCTTCCGGGACCTGATCACCCCCACGTTGATCATCCAGAAGCTGGAGGAATACGACTTCGATGCCGCCACCGTGATCGGCGCGGTGATGCTGATCTTCTCCCTGCTGAGCCTGCTGGTCATCAACCTGTTGCAGGTGTGGGGCCAGCGCTATCAGGGCGATGCGGCCTGATCCCGCCACCTGGCTCCGCCTTCACCCCCTGTCCTGTCCGCCTTCCGTTCCCGCCACCGGCTTTCCGCCATGACCATCGTTGTTCCCACCCTGGAGAGCCCCAGGCCCACGCCCGCTCCAGGCAAGCGATCCCGCCGCCAGGGCCTGGATCTGCCGGCGATCCTGATTCCCCTGGTCGCCAGCCTCTACGTGGGGGTGGTGATCCTGCTGCCAGCCCTGAGCGTGGTGGCCTCCGCCTTTGCCAAGGGGCTGGGCCCCTTCCTGGAGAACTTCCAGTCCTACGAACTGATCTCGGCCCTGCGCCTCACCCTGTTCGCCACCGCCGTGGCGGTGCCCTGCAACGTCATCTTCGGCCTGGCCGCAGCCACCGCCATCGCCCGCCGCCAGTTCCGGGGCAAGGCCCTGCTGCTGAGCGTCATCGATCTGCCCTTCTCGATCTCACCGGTGGTGGTGGGCCTGATGCTGGTGCTGCTCTACAGCCCCACCCATGGCCTGCTGGGGGGTGTCATCGAGAGCCTGGGCTGGAAGATCATCTTCTCCTGGCCCGGGATCGTGCTGGCCACGATCATCGTCACCTTCCCCTTCATGGCCCGGGAGGTGATCCCCCTGCTGGAGGAGGAGGGCTGGGAGCAGGAGGAGGCCGCCCGCACCCTGGGGGCCACCAACTGGCAGGTGTTCTGGAAGGTGACGCTCCCCTCGGTGCGCTGGGCCGCCCTCTACGGCCTGATCCTCACCACGGCCCGGGCCCTGGGCGAATTCGGAGCCGTCGCCGTGGTCAGCGGCAACATCGAGGGCCTCACCCAGACCCTGCCCCTGTTCGTGGAGGACGCCTACAAGAACTACCAGACCGAGCTGGCCTTCGGGGCGGCGATGGTGCTGGGGGGCGTGGCGATCGTGTCGCTGCTGCTCAAGCTCCTGGTGGAGCAGCTTCTGGAGCAGGACAAGAAGGCGGCCAGGACCGAGCCGTGACCGGCAACGGCCCGCTTCGGGTCGGGCCCGAGCCGGTTCCCTAACGTTCGCGTCGGCACGACGGGACAGCCATGGGGCATTGGCAGGCGTTACTGGAGGCCCCAGCCTTCTGCATCAATCTTGAGCGTCGTCCCGATCGGCGCGATGGGCTGCTCGAGCGCCTGGGGGAAGCCGGCTTCACCCGGGTCTCGATCTGGCCCGCCGTGGATGCCCGATCGGAAAATCTCGAGGCGCTGTTCGAGCGCCACGGCCTGGGCAGGCCAATGGATGTCGATCGCTTCCCGGCCCGTCGCGGCTCCCAGGGGTCCCTGCTCTCCCACCTGGGCCTGCTGGCCCATGCCATCGAGCGGGACCTGCCCTTGCTGCACATCTTCGAAGACGACGTCTTTTTCCCGCCCATCTGGGCGACCCATGCCAGGGCCTTCCATGACGCCACCCCTGCGGATTGGGACCTGCTGTTTCTCGGTTCCCAGATCCTCTACGAGGAACTCCCCTGGCCCAGTCCCTTCCGCTTCATCGATCGCCATCCCCGCCTGAGGTCGGTCTCCCGCCGCCTGGTCTCCAGGCCGACGCCGATCCTGCAGGACATCGTGACTTGCCCGCTCTTCTGCACCCACGCCTATACCCTCACCCAGGCCGGATGCCGTCAGCTGTACGCCTGGTTCACCGGCCAGCCGGTGGTCTACGGGTATGACTTCATGATCTGTGACGGCATGCGGAACTCCCCGCGCGTCAGCTCCTTCCCGCTGAAGTGGTACGCCTGGAACAGCCTGCGGTTGTGTCCCGACCCGGCCTGCCGCGGCACCGATCCCGCCATCACCCGACGCAACCGGGGGCTGGTGTTCCAGTTGGAGGAGGAAGGCCCGGGGGTGGTGGGAGACAAGCTATGAGAGGCTGAGGCGAAAGGCCTCGGGGAAGATGGGCCTGGGCTGCCCTGAAGTGATCGATGCGATGAACTCCCTTGCCAGGGAAAGGGACTCGGCGATCACCTGGTGCATGTCCATGTATTTGTACAGCCCCAGTCGGCCCATGAAGCTGGTCTTGTCCGTCTGCAGGCAATCGCCCAGGTAACCGTGCATCAGGGCCTTGTCGGCCGCTAGGCGCTTGGGGTAGTAGGGCTCATCCTCGAGGCCCGTTTCTTTGCTGTATTCCGTGAACACGATTGTTTTGTCGTGCTGTTTCCAGTATTCGTAATGCTTGTGCTCCCTGCGGCGGGTGAAGCCCACATCCAGCGAGGGATAGTTGATCCCGGGATGGCCCAGGGTATCCCCTGTTTCGATCTGCCGCTCCCAGAAGACTGTGCGATAGCCGAGCCGGCCCCGCCGGTGGCCGAAGAAGCCATCGAGGGGGCCTGAGTAGAACACATGGTCATAGGGCTGGCCATCGGAGGGTTGCCAGCGGTGGTTGAGGCTCAGGGAGATGCGGGGATGGTCGATGAGCCGCTCGAAGACGGCGGTGTATCCATCTCTGGGGATGCCCTGGTAAATCGAGGAGTAGTAGTTGTCGTTGTAGTTGAAACGCAACGGCAACCGCTTCAGCACGGAGGCCGGGATCTGCTGTGGCTCGCAGCCCCAGTGTTTCTTCGTGTAGCCATGGAAGAACGCATGGTAGAGCTCATCGCCCATGAAGTGCAGGGCCTGCTCTTCGAAGTTCCGAGGCTGTTCGATGTCATGGCGTCGGATGGAGTCGACGAACTGCCGGGCTTCCGATGGTGAGAACTTCTTGCCGAAAAACTGGTTGATGGTATGAAGATTGACGGGCAGACTGAAGATTCCCTTGTCGATGCTGGCCTTGGGGCGGTTGATGAACGGCATCATCTCCGTGAAGCGCTGCACGTAGTTCCAGACGCCAAGATCGCTGGTGTGAAAGATATGGGCACCGTAGGTATGCACGGTGATGCCTGTTTCCTGTTCCTTGTGGGTGTGGCAGTTGCCGCCGATGTGATCCCTGGCTTCGACAATATCGATGTGGTGGTCGGTGTGATCGGCAAGTTCCCTGGCCAGAACGGCGCCGGCGAAGCCGGATCCAACCACAAGAAAACGCATGATGAAAAGCCTGCGGACGGATCAGAAAACGATGCGATCGGGAAGTCTCGATTCGATGAAATCTCGGTAGTCGTCCAGGCGGGTTTCGGGTCGGATGTCGATGGATTTGGAGGCCGTGTCGTAGTGGCGGAAGCGCTTCATGATGCCGTTGAAGTGCTGTTCATCGCTGGCATCCATGTAGTCGATGGGGTTGGTGTTCTTGAGGCCGTGGTAGCGGATCGTCCAGCTGAGATGGGGCGGCAGAAAGGAGCGGAACCGCAGGTAGCCGAATTCACAGTGGTTCCACTGGCAGATGTGCTGGTCGAGGCCGGTTCTGGCCTTGGGCGTGAGGATGGAATTGGTGCCCACCACGTTGGCCGGGTCCTCACCGGCGAGCAGCAGCAGCTTGCCGAGGTCATGGAGGAGGGCCAGCAGCAGCAGATCGTCGTCGAGGACGCCATCGCTGACCATCGCCTCGATCATCTGCAGGCTGTGGGTCAGCTGGCTGGCGCAGCCCAGCAGATTGTCGGTCGGATCCAGGCACTCCCCCAGCATCCGGAACAGATCCATCGGGCGGAGGCTGCCGAAGACCGGCGTCCGATACCGGTCGTTGAGGGCCTCCACATCGGAGATCGACTGCTGGTCATGGCGATCCAGGATCTGCCGTTGCAGGGTCCGCTGGCGCTCGGCGGCCCGGTGGGCGGCGGAGTCTGGGGGATCGAGCTTGACCAGGCCGAGGCCGGCAGCGGCCAGCCCCCGCTCCAGCCCCCGTCGGGCCCGTCCTTTCAGCCGGGGCACCAGGTGGCTCGGCAGCAGCGAAGGCGAGATCAGCAAGGCGGCCGCTGCAGCGGATCTGCAGCAGCCTATCGAGGCTGGTGGGCCCCGTCCTCCACACAGCTCCCCGGCGCCTCGATCTGGAGGGTGCTGTGGGTGATGCCCAGCTGGGCGAGGCGCTGCTGGGCGAGGGACAGCAGCTCCCCATCCAGCGGGCCATCACCGCGGCCGACGAGATGGGCCGTGAGGGCGGTGCGGGAGGTGCTCATGCCCCAGACGTGCAGATGGTGGACGTTCTCCACGCCGGGCAGGGCGCGCAGGGCCGCCTCCACCGCGGCCAGGTCAATCCCCCGCGGCACGGCGTCGAGGCTGGCGCTGAGGGCTTCCCCCAGGAGTTCCCAGCCGCTCCAGGCCACCGCCAGTCCCACGCCGATGGCGGTGGCCGCATCCAGCCAGTTCCAGCCCACCAGCCCCACCAGCACGGCGCTGACCAGCACCGCGGCCGAGACGGCGGCATCGGTGAGCAGGTGCACCACCGCCGCCCGCCGGTTCAGATCGTGGTGGTGGCCGGTGCCGAACAGCCGGGCCGAGAGCAGGTTGATCACGATGCCGGCCGCCGCCGCCCAGGCCACCGGGCCGCTCACCACCGGCACCGGATCCAGCAGCCGCTGCACCCCTTCGACGATCACCACCCCGGCCGCCATCAGGATCAGGGCCGCGTTCATCAGCGAGGCCAGCTGGGTGCTGCGGCCGAAGCCGTAGGTGAAACGGGCCGTGGCCGGCCGGGCGCTGAGCCGTTCGGCCCCCCAGCCGAACAGCAGGCCCGCCACGTCACCGAGGTTGTGGATGGCATCGCCGATCAGGGCCAGGGAGCCGAAGCCGATGCCGATCGCCAGCTGCAGCCCCGAGAGGGCGCTGTTCAGCAGCACACCCCAGAAGAAGGCCCGGGGTGAACCCTGCCGGTGCGGATGCCCGTGTTCGTGCGGTGGGTGCTGGTGGGAATGGGACGCCATGGAGGCGTCTTAGCAGCGCTGGCCTCGGCTGGCCTTCAGCTCTGGTAATGGGAATCGAGCCAGCAGCGGGGCAGGGCCTCCCCGGAGGGAAAGAACAGGTCGGCCTTGGCGTACTCCTGGGGATCCTGCATCTCCTCGCCGCCGTGGAGACGGGCCTCGACCAGGGTGTCGAAGGGGTTGAACAACTGCTTGACGTTCAGCACCTCCACAAGGCTGGCGTCATCGTTGTGGCGTACTTTCAAGAACATCTCCCTGCTCCGGATCTCGATACCTTCAGTCTGGTGCCACGGTGCCGGCGAAGGTAGCGAGCGTGACATTTCTCCCTCGCCGCTGCCGGGCCCTCCGCGTCTGATCTCCGTTCCATGGCCCATCACCAGATCCTGATCGTCGGCGGAGGGGCTGCGGGCCTCACCGTGGCCAGCCAGCTCAAGCGGGCCCGGCCCGGTCTGGAGATCGCCATCCTGGAGCCCTCCCCCGACCACTACTACCAACCCGGCTGGACCCTGGTGGGCGCCGGCGTCTTCACCCTCGAGCAGACCCGCCGCGCCGAGGCCGATCTGATCCCCGAGGGGGTGCGCTGGATCCGCGCCGCCGCCGCCGGTTTCGATCCGGTGGCCGGCACCGTCACCAGCAGCGACGGCGAAACGCTCCATTACGACGCGCTGGTGGTGGCCACCGGCATCAAGCTCTGCTGGGATCGGATCAAGGGTCTGCCGGAGGCCCTCGGCACGGGCGGCATCACCAGCAACTATTCCAAGGATCTGGTCGATTACACCTGGCAGACGATCCAGGCCTTCCGCGGCGGCAACGCGATCTTCACCTTCCCCGACACGCCGATCAAGTGCGCCGGGGCGCCCCAGAAGATCATGTATCTGGCCGACGACGTCTTCAAGCGCTCGCCAGAGGTCGCGGCGGCCACCCGGGTGATCTATGCCACCGCCACACCGGGGATCTTCGCCATTCCCACCTTCGCCGAACCCCTGCGCCAGGTGGTGGCCCGCCGCGGCATCGAGCCCCACTATCAGCACACCCTCAAGGAGGTGCGTGCCGCCAGCAAGGAGGCGGTGTTCGCCGTCAAGGACGGGGACACGGTGCGCGAAGAGGTGCTTCCCTTCGGGATGCTGCACGTCACACCGCCGATGGCGGCCCCCGATGTGGTGGCCACCAGCCCCCTGGCGGTGGCGGGTCCGGGCGGCTGGGTGGATGTGGACAAGTTCACCACCCAGCACGTGCGCCATCCCAACGTCTTCTCCCTCGGCGACGTCTCCTCGCTGCCCAACTCCAAGACCGCCGCGGCGGTGCGGGGCCAGGCGCCGGTGCTGGTGGCCAACCTGCTGGCCCACCTCGATGGCCAGCCCCTGGCGGCCCGCTACGACGGCTACGCCTGCTGCCCGCTGATCACCGGCTACGGGCGCGTGATCATGGCCGAGTTCAACTACGACGCCCAGCCCGTTCCCTCCTTCCCCCTCGATCCCACCCAGGAGCGCTGGAGCATGTGGGTGGTCAAGAAGGACGTGCTGCCCTGGATCTACTGGAACCGCATGCTCAAGGGAGCCCCGCACGAGCGGCGCTTCATGCCGGGGGCGGCGGGCTGAGGCTTCAGCCGCCGATGGTCACCGGGAAGGGGGCCACGTCCCAGATTCTGCGGGCGTACTCACCGATGGCCCGATCGGAGGAGAAGAAGCCGCTGCGGGCGGTGTTCAGCAGGGCCATCTGATTCCAGCGGCTGCGGTCCGCCCAGGTGGCGCTGACGCTGGCCTGGGCCTGCAGGTAGGAGGCGAAGTCGGCCAGCACGAAGAACGGGTCGCTCCCCTGCAGCTGGTCCGTCAGGGGCCGGAAGCGGTCCGTGTCCCCCTGGCTGAAGTGCCCCCGGCCGATCAGGTCGAACACCTCCGCCAGCAGGGGATCGGCCGCGATCCATTCCCAGGGCCTGTAGTGGTCGTGCAGCTGGGCGATGCCTTCGGTGGTGCGGCCGAAGAGGAAGAAGTTGTCATCGCCCACCTGCTCGCGGATCTCGACGTTGGCGCCATCGAGGGTGCCGATGGTGAGGGCGCCGTTCATCATGAATTTCATGTTGCCGGTGCCG
>NZ_JAFKRJ010000003.1:0-84848 GCF_019038515.1 Synechococcus sp. CCAP 1479/10
GATGCCGAACTGGCGCAGGGCCTCGGCGGCCTCCTGCTGGATGCCGAGCATCAGCAGGTTGTTGCCGAGCTGGGGGCCGATCAGGAACTCGGCCGAGAGGTAGGCGACGATCCGCCTGGGGTGGGCGTCGATGGCCTCGGTACCGGCCAGGTAGCGGGTCATCAGCCGGTCCCGCACGGCGTAGCTGAGCGCCATGTAGAGGTCATGGCGGTCGGCTTTCTGCACCCGCCGGCCGAGGGAATAGAGCAGGTGCTCGATCAGGCCGTCGAGCAGATCCTGCGCCGTCAGGCCGTTGCGCTGGGGATCGGTGTAGGCGCCAGCTTCGGGGAGACCCATCACGTTGGCCAGGGTGCTTGTCATGCTGGATGGTCACGGCACCCCTCGACCATCACCAGGGAGGGTTAAGACCCGGGGAACGCAGGAATCCCCTCACCTTGGGAAGATGGGGGGGCCTGCCCAGCTCCCATTTCCGACCCTGCAGCCCAGTCCGGGGTGGCCCCCGCGCCGCTGTCCGCTCCCGGGGCGTCCAGCCAGCGGGAGGGGTCGGTGCTGATCTGTGGCCTCGGATCCCTGGGCCAGGCCTGCCTGCTGCGCCTGCTGCCCTTCGATGTGCCGTTGCGGTGTCTGGATCGTGAGCGACCGGACTGGCGCGATCCGCGCCTGGAGGAACGCTTCGGATCCACCCTGGTGCTGGGTGACATGCGCCTGCCCCACGTGCTCGCGCAGGCCGGGGTCGCGTCGGCCCGCGCCGTGCTGCTGCTGAGCACCGAGAGCACGGTGAACGTGGAGGCGGCCCTGCAGGTGAGGCTGCTGAATCCCACGGCGGACCTGGTGGTGCGCTCCTCCGGCCAGCTGGCCAGCCTCGGGGCCCTGCTTGAGGAGCGCCTGCCGGGGGTGGCCGTGGTCGATCCCCTGCTGCTCACGGCCGGGGCCATCACCGAGGCCCTCCGGCCCGGCGACCAGGAGGCCTGCTTCCGGGTGGATGGTGAGTCCTATCTGGTGGTGGAGGGAAACGACCCGGCCCGCCGGCAGCAGCGCAGCCTGCGCCAGGACGGCGCGGATCCGGTCCGGCCCCTGCAGGTGGTGCCGATGGCCTCGCACCACCACCGTGCCGCCGAGGCCGTTCCCGCCGCCCGGGTCCAGGGCCGCTGGCTGGCCCTGGGGCGCAGCCTGGGGGCCCCGCTGCGGCGGTGGCGGCAGTGCAGCCCGCTCCAGCAGGCGGGGCTGCTGGTGATCCTGGCCCTGATGGCCCTGGGGCTGGCCCTGTTCTCTGCTGGTGGCGGCTGGAGGCAGGGGGTGTTTGTCACCCTGGCGCTGTTGCTGGGGGAGTTCGTCGATCCGGTCAACGTGATGCTGCCCCCGGGGGACGGCATCGCCGCAGCGGCCCCCTGGCTGATCGGCGTCACCCTGCTGTATTCCCTGATCGGGACGCTGCTCACCTCCGCCCTGGTGGCCGTGATCCTGGAACGGCTGCTGCGGGAGCGCTTCGGCCTGGGCCGTCCCGGACGCTTCCGGCGGGGCAGCCGCTGGATCCTGCTGGCGGAGGGGGAGGAACTTGCCGCGCGGGTGGCCGACAACCTGGTCAGGGATGGCCTGCAGGTGCTGCGGATCGATCCGCGACCCGGGCCGGCGCTGCAGCGGCCGGGCCTGGTGATCGTCCAGCGCTGGGAGGCGGCCCTCGCCGCGCTGCAGCACTGCCGGCTGGAGGGGATCGGCCTGCTCTCCGTCGATCTGCTGGCCAACCTGCAGGAGACCTTCCAGCTGCAGAAGTCCTGGCCCGACGCCCGTTACGCGATCCTCTCCCATGCGGTCGAGGCGGCCGAGCGTCTCGGGGACCTGCTGGGCGGCGTGGCGGTGATCTCCAGCATGGACCTGGTGGCCGATGCGGTCGTGGCCACGGCGTTCGGCGAACGGGTGGAGGAGATCTGCCGCATTGATGGGGCCAACCATCTGCTGGTGCGGTACCGGATCCGCCAGGGCGATGGCCTGCTGGGGCTGAATCTCAGCCGGGTCGAGCAGGGCTACGGGGTCACCACCATCCACCTGCTGCGTCGCGGCCGCCGATCCCCCCTGGTGCTGCCGTCCCTCGATCTGGTTCTGTCGGCGGGGGATGAACTGGTGGTGCTGGCCACCCTGCGCCAGCTGCGGCGGATCGAGCTGGGCTGCCCGGATCCGCCCCGATGGCGCCTGCGCCTCCGGGGCTCCCCCCGGCCGGAGGGCCATTTCACCGCGCTCCAGTCCCTGGCGCGGCACCTGGGGGGCGCCCCCGGGGCGATGGCCCCCCTGCTGGACGGTGGGGAGCACCTCACCCCGGCCCTCGACCGGGAGCTGGCCGAACAGCTGGCGGAGGACCTGCGCCGCCAGGGCCTGCACTGCGCTGTGGAAGCGGTTGCCGTGGGTGACGCTGTGGCCAGCGAGGGCCTGCGGCCGTGAAGGACCCCACCCCAGCCCCTGCCCCCTGGCTGCTCGACACCTTGCGGGACCTCAGGGCCACCCTGGAGCGCATCGAGGTGGAAGAGGCCGCCTGCCTGGAGGCCATTCACCCCGACCACCGGGCCAGTGCCCGCAACCTGCTGCACGCCATGGCCTTCCATCGCCATGCCCATCCGGGCCTGCCGAAGGCGCTGCGGCACAGGGGCCTGTCTCCCCTCACCGATGGCGATGCCCCCCTGCTGGCCAGCCTGGAGGCGGTGATCACCGCCCTCGAAGCGCTCGAAGGTCTGGGCCCTTCGGCGGCGGCGGCGCAGGACCAGCCGGGCGGCCCCCCTGGCCTGGGCGGTCCCGATCTGCTGGGGCGGCGCTGCGACCGGTTGTTCGGAGCCCTGGCCCCGGGGGTCGCCGGACTCATGGTCACCCTGCCGGCGGAGGCGGCCAAGCGCCCCGCCCTGGTCGCCGATCTGCTGGCGGCGGGGATGACCATCGCCCGCATCGATTGCGCCCATGACGACCCCGCGGTCTGGGGCCGGATGGTGGAGGCGCTCAGAGCGGCCCGGGCGGCCAGCGGCCGCCCCTGTGCGATCGCCATGGACCTGGCGGGCCCGCAGCTGCGCACCGGCCAGCTGGCCCCCCAGCCTGCGGTGATCCGCGCCCGTCCCCCCCGCGACCGGATGGGGCGGCCCACCCAGCCGGTGCGGATTCTGGCGGTGTCGCCTGGGGCCTTGCCCCGGCCCCAGGACACGGACGCCGTGCTGCTGCCGGCGCGAGTGTCGAAGGCGAAGCGGCTGAAGCAGGGGAATCGCCTGCAGGGGCGGGATGCCTCCGGCCGCCGACGCACCCTCCAGGTGGTTCGACGTGGCCCCGATGGGGTTCTGCTGCTGCAGGCCGACAAGACCTGCCACTTCACCTCCGGCCTGGTGTTCCGCCAGCGGCATGGCAAAGCCCGGCTGCGGGTGGGTCCGCTGGCGCCGGTGAGCGGCGAACGGCTGCTGCGCCCGGGCGATGCCATCCGTCTGACGCCTGAGCCGGACCAGGGTGCCGGCACGCTCCCCTGCACCTTGCCGGAGGTGTTCGTCGATCTGCGCCGCGGTGAGCGGGTGCTCTTCGACGATGGCCGCATCGGCGCCGTGGTCCGGAGGGTGTCAGCCCGGGAGGTGCGGCTCAAGGTCACCACGGCCCGGGCCAGGGGCAGCCGGCTCCGCTCCGACAAGGGGATCAGGTTCCCCGACAGTGACCTGCGCACGCCGGCCCTCACCGCCAAGGACATCGAGGATCTGGCGTTCGTGACACGGCACGCCGACATGGTCAACTCGTCCTTCGTGCACCGGGAGTCCGACATCCAGACCCTGCGCCAGTGCCTGGAGGAGAGGGGCCGGGGCGATCTGGCGGTGATGCTCAGGATCGAAACCCGCCAGGCCTTTCTCAACCTGCCTGGGCTGCTGCTGGCGGCCATGGCCCACGGCGCCCCGGTGGGCGTGATGATCGCCCGCAGCGATCTGGCGATCGAGTGCGGCTGGGAGTCCCTGGCTCCGATTCAGGAGGAGATCCTGCGGATCTGCGGCGCGGCGCACGTGCCCTGCCTCTGGGCCACCGTGACGGTGCTGGAGGGGATCGGGGCCCGCACAACCGCCGACCCCAGCCAGCCCCTGCTCACCTGCCTGGCGTTCCGGAGCAACTGTGAAGGGGGCAACCCGCTGCCGTGAGCCTGCCCCTGGGAAGCCTGCCCCTGGGAATCAGCGGAAACGATTCAGTCCGTGGATTCGTCGAAGAGGGAACTGCGGGTGAATTTGAGGCCTTTCCAGATCTTCTTGATTTTCGCGTAGGCCTCGTCCTGGCTCATCTTGCCGTTGGCCTGCAGGCCGACGATCAACCCCACCTGGTCGGCGAAGGATTCCAGATTCTGATGAAACATCAGCCGCTCCGGGCTCCAGTCGCTGCCGCGGTAGCTGCCATGGGCTTCCATGGGCGACTGGACATCCCGTTCCTGCCGGCCGAGTTCGGGGTTGGATGATCCCGTGGAGGGCTGGTTGGTCAACGAATCGTCAAGAGCAATGGCTTAACCTAGCCAGCCAGCCTTAAGACTCCGTAAAGGCCAGGGGCCAGCCCCAAAACCCCAGCCACGCCTGCCATACCCACCATCGGGCCGTTGCGGTTGAATCGTGGCAACAACCGGAAGTCCCGTGGTGCGACTCACCCCAGGGGCGCTGAATTCCCAGCGCCTGGAGCAGCGTCCGGCCGGTCTGCCCACCCATCTCTATGTCCATGGCGGGCTCGGGCCCACCCGGGCCGATGCGGTGCTGTTCCTGGATTCCGGGCCGGTGCGCACCCCCTCCCCCGCCATCGAGCGGCTGGCCAGCCTGCGCCAGGCCGGCACCCCCCTGTGGCTGCGCCTGCAGGGGCTTGGTGATCGCCGTTACATCCAGCAGCTGCTCGATCGCCTCGAGGTGCCGGCGGTCTTGCTGGCCCCCCTGCTGGAGGTGCCCCAGCGCCCCCAGGTGAACGGACTGGAGGATGTGCTGCTGGTGGTGCTGCACCGGCTCAGCTTCGCCAAGGATCCGGCCCATCTCGTCAGTGAGCAGGTGGGCCTGGTGCTGCTGCCCGGCCTGCTGATCACCCTGGAGGAGGGCTGCGGCGGGGATCCCTTCCCGGATCTCACCGAGTGGCTGCTGTCCAAGTCGGGGTCCCTGGCCGACCGGGACCTGGACGACATCCTGCACTTCGTCATCGATGACCTGCTCGATGATCTGTTCCCGATGCTGGAGGCGATGTCCCAGCGGCTGGATGCGCTGGAGGAATCCTCCCTGCGCAATCCCCGCCCCCTGATCCTGCGCCGTTCCTACGAATTCAGGAGCAATCTGCGCATCATCCGCACCTTGATCTGGCCGTTGCGCCATCAGATCAGGCTGCTGCTCCGCCAGCGCCAGCGGCTGCTGGGCACCGAGGCCCTGGAGGGCTTCCGGGACATGGCCGAACTCGTTGACCAGCTGTTCGAGGCCTGCGGGTCGCTGCGGGGTCAGTGCGATGCGATCACCCAGTCCTATGCGGCCAGTGTGGGCAACAGGATGAACCAGGTGATGAAGACCCTCACCATCCTCACCAGCATCTTCGCGCCGCTCACGTTCATCGTTGGCGTCTACGGCATGAACTTCGAGTTCATGCCCGAGCTGAAATGGCGCCATGGTTACGCGTTTGTCATGTTGCTGATGCTTCTGATCGCCACGGTGCAGGCCTGGTGGTTGTGGCGGCGGGGCTGGTTCCAGGACTGGACGGGACAGGGCTGAGCTGGCGCCCACAATCTGTCCTTAACCCAACCCCTCGGCTTGCTGGTGCAGGATCGGCGCAGCGTCCTTCCTTCGCTGGTCTCGAACCATGGTCCTGAAGCTTCCTGCGACAGTCCGGTCGAGGGGCGTGATGGCTTTCAGTGGACTGGGTGCCCTCCTCGGCGTCGGGCTGACGCCATGGCTGGCCCTGGTGCCCGCGGAGGCCCAGACGGGGACGGCTCCGGTGGTGCGCATCGAGGGCTCCAGCACGGTGTTCCCCATCCTGGAGGAGGCCGCCAAGGCCTTCCAGAAACGCCAGGGTTCGCCGGTGTCCATCGCCCTGAAGGAGACGGGCAGCTCGGCTGGCATGCGCAGGTTCTGCCGCGGAGAGATTCCGATCAGCAACTCCTCCCGTCCGATCAGCTCCAGGGAGCTGAAGGCCTGTGCCGCCAAGGGGGTCACCTTCATTGAATTGCCGCTGGCCTTCGATGCCATTTCGGTGGTGGTCCATCCCAGCAACAGCTGGGCCAGCCGCATCAGCACGGCCGAGCTCTCCACCCTGTGGAACCGCAAGGCCCAGGGACGCATCAAGCGGTGGAAGCAGGTGAACGCCTCCTGGCCGGATCGGCCGATCAATCTGTGCGGCCCGGGGGCCGACTCAGGAACGTTTGATTACTTCAACAAGGCCATCAATGGGGATTCTCGCAATTCCCGCACCGATTACACCGCCAGTGAAGATGATAACGTTCTGGTAAGTTGTGTTGAGAAAAACCCTCTGGCGCTGGGCTATTTCGGCTTTTCCTATTATCGTGCTCAGGCTGCCAGGTTGAAGGCGCTCGCTATCACGGGTCCCAAGGGAACCTGGCCGCCGACCGTCGACAACGTGCAGCAGGAGCGCTACGTGCCTCTCTCGCGACCCTTGTTCGTCTACATCAACGACAAGGATCTGAGGGATCGGCCCGAGGTGCGTCGCTTCATCACCTTCACGGTCCAGGGTGGGTTGCGTTTCAGCGAGCGGGCCGGTGTGATCCCCCTGCCTCCGGACACCTATCGTGTTGTTGAATCCAAGCTTTATCGCCACTTGATCGGCACCTCCTTCGGGGGCGATCTGCCCGTCGGGCTCTCGATCAACGAAGCGATCCGGCGCAGCTTCCAGCAGATCCGTTCGAAAACACCCCGCTGAGGCCTCCGGCCCCTCCCATGGCCAGCCCGCACGATGATCACCCGTTCAGCAATGGAGCGTTTGCCGTCGATCTGATCGGGCGCTTCACCCACAAGCTCGCGTCGCTGCAGGGGCCCGTGCTCGCCGACAACGATCCCGAACCCCTGCATCAGATGCGGGTGGCGCTGCGGCGGCTGCGCACCTGCCTGCACCAGTTCGGCCCCGCCCTGCAGCTGCCCAAGGCCGTCGCTGACCCCCGCCTGGCCAAGACCGTGCGCCGGCTCGGCATGGCGCGGGACCTGGATGTGCTCAGGGATCGGCTGGAGAAGGATCTGATGCCCGAGCTTCCCGAGACGGAACAACGGGCTCTCAAGCCCGTGTTGAAGCAACTCCGGCGTGAACGGGCCCTGGCCTATGAGCAGGTGGTCACCACCCTCCAGAGCAGCGGCTACCTGAAGCTGCTGTCCCAGCTGCAGGGTTGGCTGCGACATCCCGAGTTCACGCGGCTGGGGGAGCTGCCGCTGCTGGCCTGGACCCTGGAGTGGCAGGCCCCGATGATCGCCGGGCTGTTCCAGCATCCGGGTTGGTTCATCCTCAAACAGGAGGGGGACATGGAGCGGGTCCACGACCTGCGCAAACGACTCAAGACCGCCCGTTACGGACTCGAGAATCTCGGGGCCGTCACCGGCTCACGCTGCCGGCAGTGGGTGGCTGAACTGAGGGAGCTGCAGGAACTGCTCGGAGAACTCAACGATCTCCATGTCCTGGAGAGGGCGATCGATGATCAGTTGCCGGCCGGACTGGCCAGGAGCCTGCCGGATCTGGAGGCCCTGTTGCGCCGGAGGGCCCAGGTCTGCTGGGACCAGTGGCGGCAGCGAGCCGATGGGTTGATCCTCCCCGAACGCCGGCGCAGCCTCTCGATGGCGCTCTGGCTCGAACGGCGTTCCGACAGCCACCCGGAAGCGCCCCCGCTGGCCCTCGCCTTACCGAGCTCTTAACCAAAGCACTACCAGCCCTTTGCCCGTCCGGCGGGTGTCGCTGCATACAGTTCGCTGCATCCGATGCGCTTTCCCCGATGGTATTCACGCCCTCCCGTGAATCCGGCAGCAAGGATGGATTCCGAGAACTTCTTGAAGCGAACTACCAGAAACGCAGTCTGGTTCATGTCAGCGCCGGGAGCCATGTACCGCTGCTGAAGAACAACGTCTGGCTCGTCGTTCGCGGCATGGTGAAGCTCAGCGCCATCACCATTCACGGCGACGACATGCTGCTCGGCCTGGCCGGCCCCAACGAGCCGTTCGGCGATCCCCTCAATGGCGTCGAGGCCTACGCCGCCACCACCCTGGCCGACACCGACCTGCTCTGCCTCAGCTGCAGCGAGATCCGCCAGGACGGCACCCTGGCCGTGGCCATGCTGGAGGCCCTCGGCCAGCGCATCCAGCAGAGCCAGGCCCTGCTCGCCCTGATGGGTCTCAAACGCGTCGATGAACGGGTGCGTGGCTTCCTCGAACTGCTGGCCAGCGAGTACGGCCAGCCCTGCGAATCGGGCCTGCGCCTCAACCTGCGCCTCACCCACCAGGAGGTGGCCAGCGCCCTGGCGACCACACGGGTCACCGTCACGCGCGTGATCGGCACCCTGCGCGACGAGGGCTGGTTGCAGCTCGACAGCCAGCGGCGTCTGGTGGTCAGCTATCTGCCACGGCGTTGAGACAGTTCTGGGGTCTGCCCGCTGCGGACGCCGATAATGCCGTCATGCATCCCCCCCTCCTGGTCGTCGAGGACGACGACACGATCCGCGAGACCATTCGCGACGTCCTCGTTCTGGAGGGGTTTTCGGTCACGGCCTGCGGCAACGGCCGGGAGGCCCTGCGCACCCTCCAGGAATGCCCTCCGGGGGAGGAATTCTCCCTGGTGGTGCTTGATCTGATGCTGCCCGGGCTGGGGGGACTGGATCTCTGCCGCCAGCTGCGCTCCGCCGGCAACCAGACCCCCATCCTGGTGGTCAGCGCCCGCGACAGCGAGACCGACCGGGTGCTGGGGCTGGAGGTGGGGGCCGACGACTACCTCATCAAGCCCTTCGGCCTGCGGGAGCTGGTGGCCCGCTGCCGCGCCCTGATGCGCCGCAGCCGTTCGGTGGAGGTGGCCGCCAAGGTGCTCCAGCACGCCAACCTCAGCCTGTACCCCGAGGAATGCCGCGTCACCCGCGACGGCCTCGAGGTCAACCTCTCGCCCAAGGAATACCGGCTCCTGGAGCTGTTCATGCAGTACCCCCGCCGCGTCTGGAGCCGCGACAAGCTGCTGGAGCGGGTCTGGGGCTACGACTATTTCGGCGACAGCAAGACCGTCGACGTCCACATCCGCTGGCTGCGGGAGAAGCTGGAGGCCAACCCTTCGGCGCCCGAGCACCTGATCACCGTCCGGGGCTTCGGCTACCGCTTCGGCTGAATGGGGGTTCTGCTGGCGGGGCTGCTGGGGCTGGCCCTGGGTTGGCTGCTGGCGCGCCGCACCAGCCGGCCCGGCCGGGCCCGTTCCGGCCTGTGGCACCGCCAGCTGCTGCGCTGGATCGGGGAGGCCCCTGATGGCTGGCTGATCCTCGACAGCGGCGACCGCATCCAGTTGATCAACCAGCGGGCCGAACGGCTGCTGGAGGCCCCCGGAGCGGGACTGCGGCGCCAGGAACCCCTCGATCGGGTCTGCAGCTCGCCCGAGCTGCTGGAGGTGGTCCGCAACGCCCGCCGGCGGGAGCGTCCCCAGCGCCTCGACTGGGAGCTCGGCGAGCAGCAGCTGGCCGTGTTCGTCCTGCCCGGGGACGACGGCTGGGTGGCGCTGCTGCTCCAGAGTCGTCGTTCGCTCGAAGCCCAGCTGGAGCAGCAGGAGCGCTGGGTGAGCGATGTGGCCCACGAGCTCAAGACGCCCCTGACGGCCCTGCTGCTGGTGGGTGACAGCCTGGCCGCCCACGTCAACGATGCCAATGTGGTGCTGGTGGAACGGCTGCAGCGGGAGCTGCTGCGGCTGCAGCGGCTCGTGGGCGACCTGATGGAGCTCTCCCGGCTGGAGAACACCCTGCCCGAGGGGGTGCGCCTGCGCAGCCGTGTCGATCTGCCCCAGCTGGTGCAGCAGGTCTGGCTCGGTCTGCGGCCCCTGGCCGAGCGGCGTTCCATCCGCCTGGAGCTCATTGCCGAGGGCGAACTGGCGGTGCTGGGGGATGGCTCCCGGCTGCACCGGGCCGTCCTCAACCTGCTGGACAATGCCCTGCGCTACAGCCCGGAGGAGGGCACCGTGTGGGTGGAGATCGAAGCGACGGCGGGCTGGTGCCTGCTGTCGGTGCGCGACGAAGGCCCCGGGCTCAGCGAGGACGACCTCGAGCACATGTTCGAGCGCTTCTACCGCGGTGATCCGTCCCGGGTGCGCAGCGACCGGGGCGGCAGCGGGCTGGGTCTGGCGATCGTCCAGCAGATCGCCGTCACCCATGGCGGCCGCATCCAGGCGTCCAACCATCCCGGGGGCGGGGCGTTGATGGAACTGCTGCTCCCTGCGGTGGCCTGAGATGGGAAGGACAGCTCCCGGAGCCGCGGGCCGGATGGCGGCGGTGGCCGACCCGGTGATCGCCCAGGTGGGGGCCCTGATGCGTCAGCGCCCGGACGCCCTCTCCCTGGCCCAGGGCATGGTCAGCTGGGGGCCACCGGAGGCGGTGCGCCAGGCCGTCGGCCGGTCGCTGCTGGAGGCCGACCGGCGGCTCGACCGCTACGGGCCGGTGCAGGGCGAGGAGGCCCTGCTGGAGGCGGTCCGGCGGGAGCTCACCGAGGTGCGGGGGCTGGATCTGGAGGGCAGCGACCTGCTGGTGACCGCCGGCAGCAACATGGCCTTCCACGCCATCGCCCAGGTGCTCTGCGACCCGGGCGACGAGGTGCTGCTGCCGCTGCCCTTCTATTTCAACCACGCCATGGCGATCCGCCTGGCCGGCGGCGTGCCCGTGCCGGTGGCGGCGGGGCTGGTGCCCGACCCCGAGCGGCTGGCGGCGGCGATCACCCCACGCACCCGCGCCATCGTGACGATCTCCCCCAGCAATCCCAGCGGCCTGGTGGCGCCGCCGGAGGTGCTGGCGGCCATCAACACCCTGTGCCACCGCCACGGGCTGGTGCACGTGAGCGACGAGGCCTATGCCGATTTCATCCATGGGACGGTGCCCCACGGAAGCCCCGGTCGGCTGCCAGGCAGCGGCGGGCACACGGTGTCCCTGTTCTCCCTCTCAAAGGCCTACGGCATGGCCGGCTGGCGGGTGGGCTACGCGGCGGTTCCCCGCCAGCTGATGGGGGCCCTGGCCAAGGTGCAGGACACGGTGCTGATCTGTCCGCCCCAGGTGAGCCAGCAGGCGGCGCTGGCGGCCCTGGAGGCCGGTCCGGCCTGGTGCCGGCCCCACATCGCTGCCCTGGGCGAGCGGCGCCGGCAGCTGGTCGAGGCGGTGGCGGCGGCCCGTGCCGGCGGCCAGGCGCTGGAGCTGCTGGGCCCCCCCGACGGCGCCTTCTATGGCCTGCTGCGGTTCCCCTGCGCTCTGCGGGGCGAGCCGCTGATGCGCCATCTGGTGCTGGGGCACGGGGTGGCCGCCCTGCCGGGTGACAGCTTCGGCCTGCCGCCGGCCGGCGGCCAGGCCCTGCTGCGGCTCAGCTACGGCATGCTCGACGCCACCGCCCTGGCGGAGGCCCTGGGGCGCCTGTTCGAGGCGCTGGCGGTGCTGCAGGCCAGCGGCGACTGAGCCCTGCCCCCGCTCAGGGCCTGGCGCTGGAGGTACGGCTGTCGCTGGCGGCACGGCTGTCCCCGGCGGCCGCCAGCATCCAGAGCGTGCTCCCGTCGGGCCACAGCAGCAGCATCTTGCCGCCCGCCAGCACGGCGAGGGGATCGCTGAACGGCAGTCCGGCGCTGCGGACCCTGGCCAGCGGCAGCCGCCGCAGTTCCATCCCGTCCGGAGCGGGGACCATCCCGGAGGGGACCTCGCGGGTGGGCGTCGCCTGCTCCCAGAGGGCCGCAACGGCAGTGGCCTCGGCCGCCTCGAGCGGCCGGGCCTGCAGGGCCAGGGCGAGCATCCGGGTTGCCAGCTCCGCGCCCGGCCCGGAGCCGGCGCGCTCCTGGGGGGCTCCCGGTGGCGCCGGGGTGGCCGCCGCCGCCCGCTCCCGGTTCCCTGTCGTGCCGCCATCGCCGCGCCGGGGGCCGGCGACCCCGCGGCGTGGTTGCGCCGGCAGATCCATCGGCGGAGGGGGCGGCAGGGCGCTCAGCGGCGGCAGAGGCAGGGCCGTCAGGGAAGGCTCGCGTGCCTGCTGGCGGCTGAACCGCAGCAGTTCGGGGGTGTCATCCGGCGGCGTGGCGGCCACGGCGGGGGTTGTCCTGGCGGGCGGACGCAGGGCCGCCGCGACAAAAAGCCCGTTCAGGGCCAGAGCCCCGAGCAGGGGCAGCCGCAGATGGCGCCAGCGGGGGAGGGGGAGGGTCTGCAGGCGGAAGACCCACGGACGGGGGAGGCTGGCTTTCATGGCAGCTGGAGCTCCAGGGGCAGGTCGGTGCGGCCCAGGCGCTCCATCAGCTGCTGCACCGCTCCCCAGGGCACATCCGGATCGGGGATCAGACGCAGGGTCGGCTGGCCAGGGCCGTCCTTGAGACCCTTCAGCACCGCGGCCAGCTGAGCGGACGGGACCGACTGGTTCCAGAGCCGCAGCCGGCCGTCGGCGCCCAGGTGCAGGCTGACGATCCCCTGGCTCGCCGGACGCTGGGCCAGCCGCTGGGGAACCAGGATCAGGGCCAGGGTCAGCAGCGCCAGTGCGGTGGCCATCGCCCCGAGCGCCGCAGCGTCCAGGGCGGCCCCCCAGGCAGGTGTCTGGCCGGTGTCGGCGTTCATGGCCCCGCCTCCGGCAGGGCCAGCCCCACCGGCTGGGGGCTGATCGAACGCAGGTGGGCCAGGGAGCGGGCCACCTCGCCCAGGGGCAGGCGGGCCGCCGGCAGGAAGTGGATCTCGCTGCCGGCCGGCTGGGAGGCCAGCAGGCCCGGCAGTCGGCCGTGGGAGACGGGTTCACCGTTCACGAACCAGCGATCGCCGGGCGCCCGCACGATCCAGAGGGCCCCCGTCAGGGAGTCGCCCCCCGGGGGGCGTAGCCGAGGCTGTCGCTGCCGGGCCAGGTCGGCCAGCGCCGCCACCGACCCGCACAGCAGCAGGGTCAACCCCACCAGGGCGGCAAGGGCGTGGTTCATGCCAGCGGTGCCCAGGGACGGCCGAGGCGCTGCAGTCGCAGGCACTGGCTGCGGCGCAGCCACTGGTTGGCGAACAGGCCGGTGCTGGCGATCAGGCTCAGGATCAGGCCCAGGGCCGTGCTGAGCAGCACCCGGCCGAAGCCAGCCAGGTTGGCCCCTGCCGGCAGCAGCAGCTGGGGGCCGAGGCTGGCGAGCACCTGCATCAGTCCGAGCACGGTGCCCACCAGCCCCAGCAGCGGCGCCAGCACGACGGCCGCCTGCAGCAGCGGTTCGCCGAAACGCATCTCCAGCTCCCAGTCCTCCAGCAGGCGCCCGGCGGCCGAACCGCCCTGGTCAGCCAGCACCCGTTCCCACTGCTGGCGCCTCGAGGAGCGGCTGCGCCACCAGTTCCACCAGTAGCGGCCCCGGTCGATCACCACGGTCACCACGGCGATGGAGAGCAGCAGCAGCAACAGGGCGATGGGTCCATGGATCCCGGGGACCGGTGTCTTCACCCCTGGCGACGCTGCGTCCGACGGGGGCGATCGTATGGGCCGACGTCGCCCGGACGACGTGCCCCAGCTGCTTGACAGTCCCCTGGGATCGCGCGCTGACTAAGGTGCCCATGGACCGGATCCAGAGGGAGCACCATGAGCCCCATCCATGCCGATAACAGCCTCAGCATCGGGCAGACCCCGCTGGTGGAGCTGCATCGCGTCACGGAGGGATGCGGCGCCCGGGTGCTCGCCAAGATCGAGGGCCGCAATCCGGCCTATTCGGTGAAGTGCCGCATCGGCGCGGCAATGATCTGGCAGGCGGAGAAGGATGGACTGCTGGGGCCCGGCAAGGAACTGATCGAGCCCACAAGCGGCAACACCGGCATCGCCCTGGCGTTCGTGGCCGCCTCCCGGGGCATCCCCCTCACCCTCACCATGCCGGAGACGATGAGCCTGGAGCGGCGCAAGCTGCTCACGGCCTACGGCGCCCACCTGCTGCTCACCGAGGGGAGGCTGGGCATGGGGGGTGCCATCGCCGCCGCCCGGGAGCTGGCGGAGTCCGAACCGGACCGCTGGGTGATGCTGCAGCAGTTCGTGAACCCGGCCAACCCCCGCATCCACCACGACACCACCGGCCCCGAGATCTGGACCGACACCGGCGGGGTGGTTGATGCCCTGGTCTGCGGCGTCGGCACCGGCGGCACCATCACCGGCGTCAGCCGCTACATCAAGACCACCCTCGGCAAGCCGCTGGTGTCGGTGGCGGTGGAGCCGTTCAACAGCCCCGTCATCCGCCAGACCATTGCCGGCGAGGATCTCCGGCCCGGTCCCCACAAGATCCAGGGCATCGGCGCCGGGTTCGTCCCCGCCAACCTCGACCTCAGCCTGGTCGACCGGGTCGAGGCCGTCAGCGACGAGGAGGCGGTGAGCATGGCCCGGCGCCTGATGAAGGAGGAAGGGATCCTGGCCGGCATCTCCTGCGGCGCCGCCACGGTGGCCGCCCTGCGGCTCGCCAGGGAGAAGGCCTTCGAGGGCCGCACGATCGTGGTGGTGCTGCCCGACTCCGGCGAGCGTTACCTCAGTTCGGTGCTGTTCGAAGGCGTGTTCAACGAACGGGGTCTGGCGGCCGTCTGACCCCACCGACCGCACGAGCGCCGCGAGGCCACCGCCGATGAGTTACCTGCGTCAGATCATGCAGCGGCTCCATGACCGCTCCACCGCTCCGGCTCCGGTTGACCGCTCCGGCGATCCTGCCGTGCTGGAGGAGCATCTGACGCTGTATGCCGCCCGGCTCCAGGGCTGCAGCGACGCCATGCTCCACTACGAGGCCGCCTGGCTGGAGCAGCACATCGACACCCTCGAACTCTGCGCCCGGCAACCGACGATGCTCGCCAGCGCCGGCGGGCCGGAGCGGGTCGAGCGGCTGCTGCAGGAGAGCCTGCGGTTCCGCCAGCTGCTGGAGTGCGCCCGGGCGGCCAGGGGGCTGACGGGGGAAGGGGTGCGGGCCGCCGTGGTGGCCAGCGAACATGCCTGGGAGCTGTCCGACCCGGGACTCCGCCGGGCCTGGGGGTTCCCCGCCGACCTCCAGGGCGGGGCCGGGTCCTGAAGGCCCTGTGTGCCCGCCCGCGCACGCTGTTCGCTGCGATACACACTGCCGGGGCAGGTTCCCCAAGGATTTGCTGATCGTCCTCCTGCGTCACCATGGCGAGCTTCACGATCAGCCTGGAAGGAGGCAAGTCCTTCAGCTGTCCCGACGACACCTACATCCTCGACGCGGCCGAGGAGCAGGGCATTGATCTGCCCTATTCCTGCCGCGCCGGAGCCTGCAGCACCTGCGCCGGCAAGATCCTCTCCGGCAGTGTCGACCAGTCCGACCAGAGCTTCCTCGACGATGACCAGATCGGCGAAGGCTTCGCCCTGCTCTGCGTCAGCTACCCCCTCTCCGACTGCACCATCAAGCCGGGCGTCGAAGACGATCTCTGATCCGCTTGTGTTCGATCAGCCGGGCATGGTGACGAACTCCTCGGCCACCGAGGGGTGCAGGGCCATGGTGCGGTCGAAGTCGGCCTTGGTGGCCCCCATGCCGATGGCGATCGCCGCCATCTGAATGATCTCGGCGCTGTGCTCGCCCACCATGTGGCAGCCCACCACCTTGTTGGTGGCCGCCTCCAGGATCAGCTTGAGCAGCACCCGGGGGCCCCGGGCCGGCAGGGCCTGGGCCATGGGCCGGAAGCGGGCCCGGTGCACCCGGATGCCGTCTGAGCCGAAGCGTTCGATCGCCGCCTCCTCGCTCAGCCCCACCCCGGCCAGTTCCGGCTGGCTGAACACGGCACTGGCCACCAGGTCGTGGTTCACCTGGCGGGGCTTGTTGCCGTAGACGGTGTCGGCAAAGGCCCGGCCTTCGTCCACCGCCACCGGGGTGAGGTTGATGCGGTCGGTCACGTCGCCCACCGCATGGATGTGGGGCACGTTGGTGGTCTGGTCGGCATCCACCGGGATGCGGTGGCCTTCCACCGCCACCCCGGCGCACTCCAGCTGCAGCCCCTCGAGGAAGGGCCGCCGGCCCGTGGCCAGCAGCACGCCGCCGCAGGGCAGCACCTCACCGCTCTGGGTGACCAGCTCCAGGGCCCCGGGCACGCCAGTGATGGCGGCGGGGCTGTGGGCGAAGCGGATCTCGATGCCTTCGGCCTCCATGGCCTCCTGCACCGCATGGGAGGCCTCCCGGTCGAAGCCCCGCAGCAGGTGGTCGCCCCGCACCAGCAGGGTCACCGCCACACCCAGGCCATGGAGGATGCAGGCGAATTCGCAGGCGATGAAGCCCGCCCCCACCACCACCACCCGGTCCGGGAAGCGCTCCTGCAGGAACATGTCGTCGCTCACCCAGCCCAGTTCGGCCCCGGGGAAGCTGGGACGGTGCGGCCGGCCGCCGGCGGCGATCAGGATCCGTTCCCCCTTGAGCCGACGGGTGGTCTCGGCGCCCTGGACCACATCGATGTGGTGGGGATCGGCGAAGCGGCCCCAGCCCCGCACCAGCTCGACGCCCGCCTTCTCCAGCAGGGTGATGTGCAGCTGGTTGAGCCGGTCCACCTCGCGGCGCACATTGGCGAGCAGCACGGAGGCGTCGGGCCGGAAGCCATCCAGCTGCCAGCCGTAGCTGGCCGCATCGGCCAGCAGGTGCCGGTAGGCCGAGCCGTAGACCAGCAGTTTCTTGGGCACGCAGCCGCGGATCACGCAGGTGCCCCCCACCCGATCGCCCTCCACGATCGCCACCGAGGCCCCGTAGGAGGCCGCCCGTTTGGCGGCCGCCAGGCCACCGGAGCCCGCCCCGAGGACGATCAGATCGAAGCAGTCGGTCATGGCAGCAGGGCGTCGTGGAGCACGGTGCCTTCCAGCATGGCGTCCCGGAGATCGGTGTCCCGCAGGTCGCAGCCGCTCAGATCGGCATCACGCAGGTCGGCGCCTCCCATGTTGGTGCCGTAGAGGCAGGCACCGCGCAGATCACTCCCCTGCAGCTGGGCCCCCTGCATCTGGGCGAAGCTGAGGTCGGCCCCCTGGAAATCGGCCCCGCCCAGGTCGGTGGGCTGGTCGAGCCCGCCGCGGAAGTCGGCCTCCACCAGCCGGGTGGACCGCCAGCGGCTGTGGGCCCCGAGCACCCCCCGCAGACAGCAGCGGTGCATCAGGGCGCCGCCGAAATCGGCCCCCTGCAGCCGGGCTGCCGACAGGTCGGCGTCGTGCCAGAAGGAGCCGCTGGCCTTGAGATCGGAGAGGTCGGCCCCCCAGAGCAGGGCCTGCTGGAAGCAGGCGGCCTCCACGTTCGCTCCCGCCAGCCGGGCGTGGCCGAACCGACCTTCCTTGAAGCAGCCGCCGTGCAGGTCGCAGTCGCCCAGATCCAGGGCCACGCCATCGAGATCCCCCAGCCGCAGGCCGGCGAAGTGGCGGCGACCCCCGGCCAGCGCGCGTTTGAGGCCCTCCAGGTCGGCGGGGAGGTCGCCCGGCAGATCGGCGGGCCAGTCAGAGGATGGCCGCAAGGGCATCGAGTTGCTGGCGGCGGGAAGCGAGCATCAGCTTCCGGGCCTGGGCCAGGAGCTGGAAGACGCCCTTGTCGATCACTTCATAGAACACCAGGCTGCCTTCGGGACGGCGACGCACCACCCCGGCGATCGTCAGCAGCTTGAGATGCTTGGACACGAGGGCCTGGCTGAGGCCGGTCTTCTCGACGACGGCCGTGACGTTCAGGGGGCCCGGCCGCAGGGTCTCAAGCACGGTGAGCCGGTTGGGCTCGGAGAACACCTTGAAGTAGTCGGCCAGAGATTCCATCGACCGCAGCGAAGCCCGGGATGGTGGCGAGGCTACCACGCTTGCGTCTCAGACTGTTGATACAGAATCGTGAAACCACAGGTCTGCTTCACCCGGATCACGTAGTATCACGATGTCGTTATGACGCGCAGCCGCGTCGCCCCCTGATGACCGCCACCCTCTCCACCCCTGCTGCGGCGCCCCACCTGCGGGAAGACCTGCTGACCCCGCGGTTCTATACGACCCAGATCGCCAAGGCGGCCCGCACGGATCTGGAGCCGCAGCGGCCGGCCTTCGACGCGATGCTCGCCGAGATGGAGGCGGACTACAACCGCGACCACTTCGATCGCAAGGCACCGCTGGACCGGCTCCGGGACTTGAGCCCCGAGGAGAAGGAGGCCTACGAGAGCTATCTGGTGCGCTCCTGCGTGTCGGAGTTCTCCGGTTTCCTGCTGTTCAAGGAGCTCTCCCGGCGGCTGTTCCAGGCGCAGCGTCCTGAGATGGGGCGGCTGTTCCAGCTGATGGCCCGCGATGAGGCCCGCCATGCCGGTTTCCTCAACCGGGCCCTGGTGGCCGAGGGCATCGAGATCGACCTGCCCAGCCTCAGCACCAAGCGACCGATCACCTGGTTCCCCCTCAGCTGGGTGCTCTACAGCGTCTTCCTGTCGGAGAAGATCGGCTACTGGCGATACATCCTCATCGACCGCCACCTCAAGGCCCATCCCGACAGCAACTTCGCACCGCTGTTCGATTTCTTCGAGCCCTGGTGCCAGGACGAGAATCGCCATGGCGACATCTTCAACATGCTGATCCGCTGCTGGCCGGCCCTGCGCCAGGGGCTGCGCGGCAAGCTGCTGAGTCGCTTCTTCCTGTGGTCGGTGTTTCTCACCCACAGCCTCACGGTCTGTGAGCGCGGCGAGTTCTACCGGATCCTGGGGATGGACCCGGAGGCCTTCGACGCCGAGGTGATGCGTCAGACCAACCGCACCGCCCGCCGGGCCTTCCCCTGGGTGTTCGATCTGGAGTCCGGCGGCTTCATCGCCCTGCGGAACCGCCTTGTCGCCTGCTTCCAGGAGATGGGGGCCGCTCGCCGCCAGGGGGCCGGCCCCTGGCGCCAGATCGGCCTGAGGCTGCGCTTCGGCGGGCTGCTGTGGCGGCAGTTCTGGCAGCCGATGGTGCGGGCGGAGGCGGGCTGAGCCCGGGCTGCCCGCGGCTTTCCCTGCGGCCTCCCCCAGCGGATCGTTCAGCTTCTGTTCCCTTGCGTTTTCCCCCATGCCCCAGCCCCATCTGAGCGCCGCCTACTGCGACGCCTACAGCCGCATCAACGCCCTGGTGATCGTGGGTGAGGGCCTGGCGGACAGCCACTTCCGCCTGCTGGCCGGCCTCCTTCCGGAGGACCGGGACGACCTGCTGCGGCTCGCCGCCATGGAGGGGCACCATGCCCGCGACTTCTCGGGCTGCGGCAGGCAGCTGGGGATCCGCCCGGATCTGCCGCTGGCGCGTCGCTTGTTCGCACCGCTGCACCGGCTGTTCCGTGAGGCGGTGAGCAGCGGCGACCGCGTCAGCGCCCTGGTGATCCAGTGCCTGATCGTGGAAAGCTTCGCCGTGGCCGCGTACCGCTGCTACCAGCCGGTGGCCGACCCCTTCGCCGCGCCGATCATCGAGTCGGTGCTCACCGATGAGGCCGAACACCTCGCGTACGGCGGACGCTGGCTGGCCGCCTGGTTCCCGGAGGTGGCCGCACCGATCGCGGCCTGCTGTGAGCGGGCCGTCCCGATCGTGATGGCGATGCTCCAGAGCGTCCGCGACGACCTGACGGCCATCGGCATCGATCCCCCCGACCTGGTGGGCGAATTCGTGGGCTGCTTCCAGGCGGCGATCGAGACGGTGGGCTTCGAGCCGCGCCAGGCCGGGGGGCTGGTGGCGCGACTGGCTGGCCGGGCGGTGGAGGTGGGGGTGTAATCGCCACCACGACGGGATTGGGAGGTCCATGGCTAGGTCTGGCTTTTCGTCGCCCCGTCATGACCTCCACAGGTTTCGCCGCCACGCCGGCGGCGGCCCTTCCCGCCTTTGAAGACAACAGCCTCACGATTGGCCAGACGCCGCTGGTTCGACTCAATCGCGTTGTCGGTGAGGCCAAGGGAATCGTCTACGCCAAGATCGAAGGACGCAATCCCGCCTATTCGGTGAAGTGCCGGATCGGAGCGGCGATGGTGTGGCAGGCGGAAAAGGATGGTCTGCTCGGTCCCGGAAAGGAGATCGTCGAACCCACCAGCGGCAACACAGGCATCGCCCTCGCTTTCGTGGCAGCGGCGCGGGGGATCCCGATCACCCTCACCATGCCGGAAACCATGAGCCTGGAGCGGCGCAAGCTCCTCATCGCCTACGGAGCGAAGCTGGTCCTGACCGAGGGTGCCCGGGGCATGGCCGGTGCGATCGCCAGGGCCCAGGACATCGCCGCATCCGATCCCCATCGCTATGTGCTGCTGCAGCAGTTCGCCAATGCAGCCAACCCACGCATTCACCACGACACCACGGGACCGGAGATCTGGGCCTCCACCGGCGGTCGCGTGGCGGCACTGGTGGCAGGCGTCGGCACCGGCGGCACGATCACCGGCGTCAGTCAGTACATCAAGCGAACCCTCGGCGAGCCCCTGGTGTCGGTGGCCGTGGAGCCGGTGGAGAGTCCGGTGATCAGCCAGGCCCTGGCGGGTCAGCCGCTTCAGCCAGGGCCCCACAAGATCCAGGGGATCGGCGCGGGATTCGTTCCCGCCAATCTGCATCTCGATCTGGTCGACAGGGTCGAACAGGTCAGCAGTGCGGAAGCGGTGGCCTTTGCACGGCGCCTCACCCGCGAAGAGGGGATCCTTTCCGGGATCTCCAGCGGTGCTGCAGCTGCAGCGGCGGTGCGGCTGGCCCATGAGGAGGCCTTTGCGGGTCGGACGATCGTGGTGGTGCTGCCGGATTCCGGCGAGCGCTATCTGAGTTCAGCGCTCTTCGAAGGGCTCTTCAATGAGCATGGCCTGGCGCTTTGATTGAAGTCGCACGTACCCGGCGATGTGGGTGAAACTACGTTGCCAGGCACACCAATCGAGGGATGATCATGTGATCACGGAGCGACCACATGTCTCTTCTGCATGGCTCGGATTTCCTTCAGAGAGCGGCGGCGGCGCGCTCGCAGATCCGGGAGTCTGATGCCAACGGCGTGAAGCAACTGATCGCTGATGGAGCCACAGTCATCGATGTCCGTGAACCAGAGGAATTTGAAGCTGGGCACATCCCTGGTGCCATCAATGTGAGGGCTTCAATCCTCTCCCAAGAGATCCCTAGGATCCTCAAGGATCCATCCCATTCCGTTGTGGTGGTCTGCGCTGGTGGCAACAGAAGCGCCCTCGCAGCCCTCGAACTTCAAGACCTCGCTTACACAGCCGTGGCTTCGTTGCAGTCGGGACTGCGCGACTGGCCGGATCCGCTGGTGCGTGCTGTCGCTGCTGGGCGCTGACGTGATCACCTCTGTGCGACACCGTCGCTCCGAATCTCTCCTCGATGAGCCTGAAGGTATGGGGGATCATGGCTTGAACCTGGCAGGAATTGTCGACTCCCTCCGGGAACTTCGGGTCCAGTCTTCACTCCGCTGGCAACATCCAAACACCCTGGTTCCCCTGCCTTCAACCCATGCGCTGAAACGGGTGCTGGTGGGCCTGAGAGCCTCCCTCTATCCCCATCGCCTGGGGCTCCCGGAGCCCGATCTGATGGGCGTTCCAAGCTCTTCGACGGCCACCGACTTCTTCGTTGGTCATACGCTCGACACCTGCCTGCGGGAGCTCCGTCACCAGGTCCGCATTGAGATCGAGTCCCGTCGATCCTTGCCCCATGACGGCAGGCAGGATCCGACGCTTGATCAGCAGGCTACGGAGATTGTTTTCGCTTTCGCCCATCAGCTTCCGCGCATCCGTTCCCAGCTCGACTCCGACCTCAATGCGGCGTTTCGAGGCGACCCTGCCGCCAGCAGTATCGAGGAGGTGCTTGTCTGCTACCCAGGCATGAAGGCCATCACCGACCATCGCTTTGCCCATGCCCTTCACAGCCTCGGTGCGCCAGTGGTGGCTCGCATCATTGCTGAGCTTTCCCATTCCGCCACGGGTGTGGATATTCATCCCGGGGCTGTCATCGGCGATAGCTTCTTCATCGATCATGGCTCGGGCGTGGTGATCGGTGGGACGTCCATCATTGGGAAGAATGTGCGCCTCTATCAGGCCGTCACCTTGGGTGCGAAACACTTTCCTGTCGATGAGCATGGGCATCTCGTCAAGGGCGAGTCCCGCCATCCGATCGTTGAAGACGATGTCGTTATCTATTCTGGGGCTACGATCCTGGGCAGGGTAACCATCGGAAAAGGATCAACGATTGGTGGGAATGTCTGGCTGACAAGCAGCGTCCCGCCAGGCACCACCATCACCCAGGCCAAAGTTCTTTCTGAGACCTTTGGAGAGGGGGGCGGCATCTGAACACAATCTTCGTCTTCATCCATGTGATGGCGAAGAGCCTCCTTATGCCTGAGTGATTACGGTTCTGGTCACCGAGGTTATCTCTTCCCCAGGCCTCTATTCCCAATCGGCTTTCTGAGTTTAGTTTTTTCCACTGCTTGATAGAATCTCCATGGCAACCAGCAAATCGTCCCATCTCGCTTTAGGTGATGCAGCGGCACGCCAGTTGGCGAATGCCACCAAGACCGTCCCTCAACTGCTCGGCATTTCGCCGCGATGGTTGGTGCCGATGCTGTCCTGGGTTGGGGTTGAGGCCGGCATCTACCGCGTCAACAAGGTCAAGGATGAGTCCCGAGTCCTCACGGCATGCTCACAGCGAGATGAGATCGATCTTCCTGAAACCTTTGTTGATTATGAAGAGCAACCCCGTGAGTACTTTCTCAGTGCCGTCACGACGACGGTCGATATTCATACCCGCATTTCCGATCTCTACAGCAATCCCCATGATCAGATCCAGCAGCAGCTGAGGCTGGCGATCGAAACGATCAAGGAGCGGCAGGAAAGTGAACTGATTAATAACAAGGAGTATGGGCTTCTCAACAACGTTATTCCCTCCCAGCGCCTTCAGCCCATCAGTGGTGTGCCCACTCCTGATGATCTCGATCAACTGATCACCAAAGTATGGAAGCAGCCGGCCTTTTTCCTGGCGCACCCCCGTACTATTGCCGCCTTCGGCCGGGAATGCACCCGTCGTGGTGTTCCTCCGGCGACGGTCACCCTCTATGGCTCACCCTTCATCACCTGGCGGGGCCTGCCGATCATCCCCAGCGACAAGCTGAAGATCGAGGCGGGACGCAGCAGCATTCTGTTGTTGCGCACCGGTGAGGCTCGCCAGGGCGTCGTGGGTCTTTACCAGCCAGGCCTTCCCGGCGAACAGGGCATGGGCCTGTCGGTGAAATTCATGGGTATCGGACGCAAGGCGATCGCCTCCTATCTGATTTCGCTTTACTGCTCACTGGCCGTTCTCACAGAAGACGCCATCGCCGTGCTCGAAAACGTTGAAGTGGACAAATTCCATCACTACCAGCATGACTACCGCTGATCATCACGGGGCCCGTGACGAGGTTGCCATTCCGTACGGTTTCCCGAGTGAGGCGGAGTTGGGCCGTTTGGCCCAGCTGATCCAGGCCCAGCTGTCTGGCCATCCATCCCTATCCGTTGCATCCGTTGTCCCTGACCCCGCTGTATCGGATGGTCTTTCCACAGACCAGCCAATGAGCCAGGCCGTTTCGGGAGGATCCGAGCTCCATGTGGACCGTCAACTGCGCGATGACGTCTCCGCAACCCATCTCTCTCCCCAGGCGGTGCCTGAAAGGGCAGATCCCCGCACACTGAAGCCCCTCGCCATTGAGATTCCCCATCCCTTCCCTTCGTTGCACGGGGTGATCAGCCAGTTCCCCGTGGCCATGGACCTGCCCTACTTCATGGCAGAACGCGCCCCATCCCCCCCTCGACTCCCCACCTCGGAGTCACCCCTACCCGAGGCCCTGGCAGTAGCACCAGCGGAGTTCTCGCCGTTGGACCTGACCAAGCAGGCTTCCCACACGGCGCAACCCCTCGATCCGGCCTACCTGCGGCGCGACTTTCCGATCCTGCAGGAGCCCATCCACGGGCGGCAACTGGTGTGGCTGGACAATGGCGCCACCACCCAGAAGCCACTGGCGGTGATCGAGCGGCTGGAGCGCTTCTACCGCAGCGAAAACTCCAACATCCATCGGGCGGCCCATGAGCTGGCGGCGCGCGCCACCGAGGCCTATGAGCAGGCCCGCTCAACCTGTGCCCGATTTCTGCATGCCGCCAGCAGCGAGGAGATCGTGTTTGTGCGAGGTACCACTGAGGGTATCAATCTGGTGGCGCAGTCGTGGGGTCGGCGTCACATCGAGGCGGGCGATGAGATCGTGCTCACGCACCTGGAGCATCACGCCAACATCGTTCCCTGGCAGCAGCTGGCCCATGAGAAGGGAGCCCGGCTGCGGATCGCCCCGGTGGATGACACCGGCCAGGTGATCCTGGAGGCGTACGAGCATCTGTTCAACTCCCGCACGAAACTGGTCGCCTTCACCCAGGTGTCCAATGCCCTCGGCACGATCCCTCCGGTTGAGGAGATGGTCGCGATCGCCCACCGGCATGGCGCCCTGGTCCTGCTGGATGGGGCCCAGGGCATCGCCCACACGCCGGTGGATGTGCAGGCCCTGGATGTGGATTTTTACGTGTTCTCGGGTCACAAGATCTACGGGCCCACCGGCATCGGCGTCCTGTACGGAAAGCGCGATCTGCTGCACTCGATGCCCCCCTGGCAGGGGGGCGGCAACATGATCCGTGACGTCACCTTTGAGCGCACCCACTACCAGGATCCGCCCCAGCGCTTCGAGGCCGGTACCGGCAACATCGCTGACGCCGTGGGTCTGGCCACGGCCCTGGAGTACGTGGAGAGGATCGGCATGCACGCGATCGATCGTGCCGAGCAGGATCTTCTGGCCTATGCCACGCCTCTGCTGCTCGCCATTCCCGGCCTGCGGTTGTTTGGTCGTGCCGATCACAAGGCTGGTGTTCTCTCGTTCCTGCTCGATGGGCAGGCACCCGAGGCGGTGGGTTCGGCCCTCAACCAGGAGGGAATCGCTGTCCGCGCTGGCCACCATTGCGCCCAGCCGATCCTGCGTCGCTTCGGGGTGGAGAGCACTGTGCGGGCGACCCTGGGCCTCTACAACACCCACAGCGACGTGGATTCCCTGGTGGCTGCGTTGCGGCGGCTGGCTGCCTGAGCTGACGTCCCGCTGGAGGCCCGGGGAGGGACGTTCCCGGGCGAACGGAAGCCGCGACCAACGAGCCATGGGCGACGATCGGTGCACCTCTGTTTCAGCCGTGAGAACCACTTTGGATCCCGCCTCCCCACAGATCGGCTTGCCAGGGGATCCGGGTAGGTCGTTGTAAGCGTCGGTTCAAGATGGAGTGGCCAGAACTACAACAGGGGGCACGTTATCCTTCTCTTGCCAGATCAGGCTATCGGGTCCACATTCGCCATTGTGGTTGAAGCTACAATGGCCAAAAATGTGATGACCATTTGTGAAGTTAATGGGAAAAGAGCAGCCCCTAGGTGACGAGAATGTCTGGACGCGATGAACCCTCCTGGCCGGATCATTCGGCCGGAGTGGTACGCGTAACTTTCAAACAACCTCATCCCCACATCGGGAGAAGTAGTCACTGTCATGACCTACGACGCTTTCACCAAGCTCATCGCCCAGGCAGATGTCCGCGGCGAGTTTCTCAATTCCGGCCAGCTGGATGCTCTTTCCGGCGTCGTCGCCGACAGTTTCAAGCGTCTGGATGCCGTGAATCGGATCACGTCCAGCGCCTCCACCCTCGTCACCAACGCCGCCCGCGAGCTGTTCGCCCAACAGCCCGCCCTGATCGCGCCCGGCGGCAATGCCTACACCCACCGTCGCGTCGCCGCCTGCCTTCGCGACCTCGACATCATCCTCCGCTATGTCACTTACGCGGTCTATCTCGGGGATGCTTCGGTCCTCGAGGACCGCTGCCTCAACGGTCTGCGCGAAACCTATCTGGCCCTGGGTGTGCCCGGAGCGTCGGTGGCCGAAGGCGTTCGCCTGATCAAGGGCGCAGCGATCGATCTGGTGCTCGACCGCAACGGCATCACCCAGGGGGACTGCTCCGCGCTGGCCTCTGAGATCGGCACCTACTTCGACCGCGCCGCCGCCGCCGTCAGCTGACGTCGTTCCACCCATTCACCTCTGCAATTCCTCCCGTCATGTCCAAGACTCCCCTCACCGAAGCCGTTGCTGCCGCCGATTCCCAGGGCCGGTACCTCAGCAATACCGAGCTGAACGCCGCCTTCGGTCGCTACGAGCGCGCCAAGAACGCCCTTGAGGCCGCCAAGGCCCTCACCGCCAAGGCTGACGAACTCGTCAACGGTGCCGCCCAGGCCGTCTACAACAAGTTTCCCTACACCACCCAGCTGCAGGGCAACAACTACGCCTCCGATGCCCGCGGCAAGGCCAAGTGCTCCCGTGACATCGGCTACTACCTCCGTCACATCACCTACTCCCTGGTCGCCGGCGGCACCGGCCCCCTCGACGAGTACCTGATCGCCGGTCTCGACGAAATCAACCGTGCCTTCGAGCTCTCCCCCTCCTGGTACGTGGAAGCCCTGAACCACATCAAGGCCAACCACGGCATCTCCGGAGACCCCGGCGTCATCGCCAACAACTACATCGACTACGCGATCAACGCCCTGATCTGAAGATCACCTTCCACGCAAGACCACCGGGGGCCCTGCCAGGGCCCCTTTTTGCTGGCGTTGCCGCCGGCAGGTTCCGGCAGGGTTTCACTGCTGCCTGGTCGCCCGGAAGCCCCGCTCCAGATCGGTGAGGAGGTCTTCCAGTGTTTCCAGTCCGACCGACAGCCTCACCAGACCGGCTGTGACACCGGTTTGCGCCAACTGCTGCTCGTTCAGCTGGCTATGGGTTGTGCTCGCCGGATGGATGATCAGGCTGCGCACGTCGCCGACATTGGCCAGGTGGCTGAACAGTTCGGTGGCCTCCACGAAGCGCTTGCCCGCCTCCAGGCCTCCGGGAAGCTCGAACGAGACGATCGCCCCCTGGCCCCGGGGGAGATAGCGCCTGGCCTGTTGGTGCCAGGGGCTGCTGGCAAGCCCCGGATAGACCACCCGAGCCACGTCCTGGCGGGCCTCCAGCCACTGGGCCACCGCCAGGGCATTGCTGGAATGCCGCTCCAGGCGCAGCGAAAGGGTTTCCAGACCCTGCAGGAACAGGAAGGAGTTGAACGGGGTCACGGCTGGGCCGAGGTCGCGCAGCAGCGTGACCCGGGCCCGCAGGATGTAGCGGGCAGGGTGCAGGGCCTCCGGCAGCTGGCTGAACACGAGGCCGTGGTAGCTGGGATCTGGCGTGGTGAATTGGGGGAAGCGCCCACTGGCTTCGTAGTCGAAGTGTCCCCCGTCCACGATCACCCCGCCGATCGCCGTGCCATGGCCTCCGATGAATTTGGTGGCCGAGTGGATCACGATGTCAGCGCCATGCTCCAGTGGGCGAAGCAGGTAGGGCGTGGGCAGGGTGTTGTCGATCACGAGGGGAATTCCATTGGCATGGGCCACGTCGGCGACAGCCTCGAAGTTGAACACGTCGCCCTTGGGATTGCCGATGCTTTCCCCGAAGAAGGCCTTGGTATTCGGTCGGATCTGACGCCGCCAGGCTTCGCTGTCATCCGGATCGTCAACGAAGCTCACCTCGATGCCGAGTTTCGGCAACGTGTAGGCGAACAGGTTGTAGGTGCCGCCGTAGAGGGAGGTGCTGGCGACGATGTGGCCGCCGTGTTCGGCCAGGTTCAGCAGGGCGAGCGTTTCGGCCGCCTGGCCGCTGGCGGTGGCCAGGGCCGCCACGCCTCCCTCAAGATCCGCCACCCGCGCCTCGAAGGCTGCCTGGGTGGGGTTCATGATCCGCGTGTAGATGTTGCCGAGTTCCCGCAGCCCAAAGAGGTTGGCGGCGTGTTCGGTGTCGCGGAAGACGTAGCTGGTGGTCTGATAGATGGGCACGGCCCGGGCGCCGGTGGTGGGGTCCGGGGTTGTGCCGGCGTGGATCTGACGGGTGGCGAAGCCTTGGGTCATGAAGGGAACTCGGGTGAGGGGGCGAAGGATCGGTCGGAAGGTCGATGCGTCAGCGGGGGGCCCCGATGGCGGCGGCGGCCGGTACCTCGCGGAGCTCGCCGGTTTCCACCTGATAGATGAAGCCGTGGATGGGGATTCGGCCGGGCACCAGGGGATGCTCACGGATCCGTCGGACGTCCTCCACCACGCTGCGATCCAGGTCCTCAATCGTGAGCCAGTCGATGTCCCTGGCGGCCTCCGATCCTGGCCCGGGGCCCACGTCCTCAAAGCCGTTGGACCCGAGCACAGCCGTTTCCAGACTGCGGGACAGGAGTTCGGTGATCGTGTCCCCGCTGAACAACTCCATGCCGCAGTTGCTGTGGTGAATCACGAACCACTCGTTGGTTCCGAGCAGTTTGTAGGAAATCACCAGCGACCGAATCGCATCATCACTGGCTCTGCCACCCGCATTGCGAATCACGTGCGCATCCCCCTCCTGAAGTCCAGCGAACCTGGAAGGCAACAGACGTGCATCCATGCAGGTGAGCAGTGCCAGCTTCCGTGCCGGTGGAAGTGGCAGTGATCCTTTGTCTCCAAAGCTGGATGCATACCCAGCATTGGCCTCCAGAATTTCGGTGCGTTCGCCCATGGTCGGCTTCAAGAGCAATGGATCCGTTCTCTGTCAAAGGCGAGGGTCGACGCGTCGTCCAGGCGACACCCTGTAGGACGAACCAACGCTGCGGCAGGTGCTCTGCAATGGACAAAAAAAAGGAAGAAAGGATAGACATCCTCCCTCCCCCTTTGCCCAACCCTTCTCTTATCGAGAACCCCACCAGAGTGCACGAGTCCGCGGGACTGCCGCGTTGTCCTGACCACATGGTCGCTGCGCTGCGACTACACCTCGCTCCCCCTCAGAATCCCGCCTCATCGAGCATCCCCCGCAGCACCTCGGCGCTGTGGCGCAGCTGCCCCATCTCCTTCTCGGTCAGGGCCATCTGCACCAGGGCGGCGGCGCCGCTGTCGTTGACGATCGTGGGCAGGCTGAGGCAGACATCGGGCAGGCCGTAGTGGCCGTGGCTGCGGCTGCTCACCGTGAGCATCTGGTCCTTGCTGCGCAGCACCGCCTCGACGATCTCGGCGGTGGCCAGCCCGATCGCCCAGGAGGTGCTGCCCTTGAGCCGGATGATCTCGTAGGCCGCCTGGCGCACTTCGGCGTGGAACAGCTCCTGAAGCTCAGGATCCGCCAGGGTGCGGCTGCCTTCCCAGCCCCCATCCACCAGCCCGGAGCCAGCCACCGTCACCCGGCTCCAGACCGGCACCTCGGAATCGCCGTGTTCGCCGATCACCCAGGCCTGGACGTCGTGGGGATCGATGCCCAGCCGGCGACTGATGGCCATGCGGAAGCGGGCCGAATCGAGCACGGTGCCTGAGCCGATCACCCGGTGGGCGGGGAAGCCGCTCAGCTGGCCGGCGATGTGGGTGAGCACATCCACCGGGTTGCTCACCACCAGCAGCACCGCCCGGGGGCAGTGGAGCGCGATCGGTGGCACGAGCCTGCGGAACAGGGCCGCATTGCGCTCGATCAGCTCCCGCCGCGACTGGCCCGGCTGCTGGGCCACACCGGCGGTGATCACCACCAGATCGGCATCCCGTCCCTCCTCCTCCACGCTCCCGGCCCGCAGGTCGGTGCGGGGCAGAAATGGCAGGCCATGGCAGAGGTCCATCACCTCCCCCTCCAGCCGGTCATGGGCCACATCCACCAGCACCAGCTCCTCCTGACAGCCCCTGTGCAGGATCGCCACGGCGCAGGCCATGCCCACGGCGCCGCAGCCCACGATCACGACCTTGCGGCCGGGGAGGGTGCGACCCCGCGCCTGGGCGCCGGTGGGCAGGAGCAGGTTGCAGAAGGGGGCGGCTGAGGCGTCGCCGACGGCCGGGGTGAGATCAGGCACCGGCGGCAGGGGCCTGGGGGTGGCTCGAACGGGTCGTTGCGGTCGGGTTCGTTGCGGTCGGGTTCACTGCGCCTCCGCCCTGGGAATCGGGCCGTCAGCCCAACGGAAACACCCCTGAGCGTCGCTGTCACGGCTCCGGGACCACAGCCGGGGGTGTTCCCCGCGGCCGGCCACCGGTGGCCCCCGGCGCCGGGATCCCCCCTCTATCCCCTGTCGGCGCGAGCGCTGCTGGTGGCGGTGTCGGCGGCCGGCGCCCCGGGCGGCAGTGCTGCCGCCCGCTCCTGCAGCCAGCCTGTCGGCAGAGCGAGCGTGCCTGCGCAGCCGCCGAAGCGCAGTTGCAGCCAGGTGATCACCGCCGCGTCGCCGGCCACGATCGCTTCGATGGGCCCCTGTGGCCGCGTCCGCTCCTGGTCTTTCGCAGGGGGATGGCGGAAGGCCTGAGCCAGGCGCAGCTCCTCCACCAGATCCTGTCCCAGATACCAGAGCTCCACGTCCGCGCCCTTGCGCTGACGGCGTTCCTCGATCAGTTCCCGCAGCTGGCCGTCCCCGCTGAGCTGCCCCAGTGGGGCCACCAGAAAGGAGAGGGAGCGCAGGGGCGCGGTGGGTGGGACCTGGGTGGTGGCGGACATGGCGGAGAGGGGCGCGGAGGGGATGGGGGCGGGGAGCGGATGCGGAGGCTGCAACGATTTTGTTGCTACAGAAGCATGGAACAACAGTACCGTTATACCGTAGGCAACAGCGCCCCTCGCGGGCCCGTTCTCCCCCAGCACCGTTCCCCATGACCACCGCCGTCCCTGTCGCCATCTCCGACCATGCCGGCCCCGCCGATGTGCTCGCCCGCAAGGGGTTCGGCCCCCGGGTGCGTCGCCTCCATGGCCGCATCGGTGCCGCCCACCACCAGGCCGAGGGCATGTCCTTCTCCCGGTCGCTGCTGGCTGGGCAGGCCCACCCCCGCCAGCTGGCGGCCCTGATCCGCGCCCTCGCCCCCGCCTACGGCCTGATCGAGGCCCGGGGCCCCCAGCTCGCGGCCGCCCTGGGAGCCGAGGGGTTCCCCTGGGCCGACCTGGCCCGCAGCCAGGCCCTGCACCAGGACATCGCCCGGCTGGCCGTTGTCCCGGCCACGCCCGCTTCCGCGGCGGCCGAGATCTGGCTGGAGCACCTGCAGCGCCTGGCCCAGCAGGCCCCGCACCGGTTCATGGCCCACGTCTACGTGCGCTACGGCGGCGACCTCTCCGGGGGCCAGCAACTGGCCGAGCAGGCCAACGCCATCCTCGCGGACCAGGGCCTGCCGCCCCTGCAGTTCTGGCAGTTCCAGCGCCCCATCCCCGTGCTGAAGCAGGAGCTGCATGACGCCATCGAACGGATGGACCTCAGCGCAGACGAGGAGCTGGAACTGCTGGAGGAATCGGTGATCGCCTTCCACGACACCCAGCGGCTGCTGGCGGAGCTGGGGGAGCTCGCCGCCTAGCCGCCCCGCGCGCCCCTGGCCGCACCGGCCGCCCCCCCTGTCCCCTCTTGCTCCCGCCACGCTCCCATCCCCTCCCCATGACCCCTGCGGCCACCGTTTCCCCCCGTCCCACCACCCCGATCGACCTGCTGCTCAAGCACGACCGGCCCGTTCCCCGCTACACGAGCTATCCCACGGCCGCCGCGTTCCACGGGGGCGTCAGCGCGGCCGATCTGGAGGTCCAGCTGGCCCGCCCCACCGACGCGCCGCTGTCGCTCTACGTGCACGTGCCCTTCTGCCGCAACGCCTGCTGGTTCTGCGGCTGCAACCGCATCACCACCGGCGCCGGCTCCAAGGTGGTGGAACCCTACCTGGAGGCCCTGGCCGCGGAACTGGAGCTGATCAGCCGCCACTCCGGCCAGCGCCGTCGCCTCGCCCAGCTGCACTGGGGCGGGGGTACCCCCAACTATCTGACGATCCCCGAGCGCCGGCGGCTCTGGGAGCTGATCGAGCGCCACTTCGACCTGGAGAGCGATCTGGAGGCCTCCATCGAGGTGAATCCGGAGGCCCTCAGCCGCCAGGACGTGATGGAGCTGCGCCGTCTGGGCTTCACGCGGATCAGCTTCGGCATCCAGGATGCCGACCCCCTGGTGCAGAAGGCGGTGAACCGGGTGGTGCCCGTGGACCAGCTGCGCCGGGCCATGGGCTGGATGCGGGAGGCGGGTTTCGCCAGCGTCAACGTGGATCTGATCTGCGGTCTGCCGCTGCAGACGCCTGAGCGGTTCGACGCCACCCTGGCCCTGGTGCAGGACCTGCGCCCCGACCGGGTGTCCCTGTTCTCCTTCGCCTACCTGCCCGAGCAGCTGCCCCTGCAGCGGAAAATCGCCGCCGAGGATCTGCCCAGCCAGCGCCAGCGACTGCAGATGCTGGACAGTGCCGCCGCGCGCCTGGGCGGCTGCGGCTACGACGCCATCGGCATGGATCACTACGCCCTCTCCGGCGACAGCCTGGCCGTGGCGGCCAGAGAGGGGCGCCTGCACCGCAATTTTCAGGGCTACACCACCGGCGGGGAGCTGGAGCTGCTGGGGGTGGGTCCCACGGCGATCAGCCAGTTCCCCGGGCTCTTCAGCCAGAACCAGCGGGATCTCAAGGCCTATGCCGCCAGCATCGCCGCCGGCCAGCTGCCGGTGGAGCGGGGGCTGGTGGTGAGTGATCCGGAGGTGCTGGAGCGGCGGGAGCTGATCCGCCAGGTGATGTGCCATTTCCGGGTGGCGATCGACCCGGAGCGCTACGCCGCCGAGTGGGCCGCCCTTGAGGACCTGGCCGACGACGGCCTGGTGCGGCTCTGCCAGGCCGATGGTCGGGGCCTGGTGGAGGTGACCGCCGCGGGCCGCTGGCTGATCCGCACCGTGGCGGCCGTGTTCGACCCCTCCCAGCGCCAGGCGGCCTCCGGCTCGCGGCTGATCTGAGCCGCCTCAGCAGGGTTCCAGCACGCAGTTGATCTTCAGCTCGAAGGGCACGGCGCTGGCGGGCAGTCGCAGCAGCTGGGCGGTGAGGGCGGCCAGGTCCTCGGGCTGGGTCATGGCGTCGGCGGGCAGGGCCGTCACCTGGGAGGCCATGGCGGTGTTCACCCAGCCCGGGCAGATCGCCGTCACCCGGATCCCGGCGTCCCAGCCCTCGTTGCGCATCGACTGGCACAGGGCCATCAAAGCGAACTTGCTGCAGGGATAGGCCGCCAGGGAACCCTTCACCCGCTGGCCGCTCATCGACACCAGGGTGATCACCCGGCCGTCGCCGCTGGCCACCAGCGCCGGCCAGGCGGCCCGGGTGAGCCACCAGGGGCCCATCAGATTGACGCGCCACAGGTCTTCGATCTCCCCTTCGCCGCCCGGCGCGAACAGCAGGCCCAGCCGGGAGAAGAGCCCGGCGCAGTGGATCACCCCGTCGATCGCGCCGAAGTGGGCCAGCGTCGCCGCCACCCAGGCCGTTGCCTGGCCGGGGTCGCGGGCGTCGTAGGGATGCACCATCACCCGGTGGCCCCCCTGACGGGCGGCCTCCCGCAGCGGGCCCTCCGCCAGGGCGGCGGGATCGCGCAGGCCGAGGCTGAGCCGATGGCCCTCGGCCAGGGCCCGTTCTGCGATCGCCCGGCCGATACCCCGGCTGGCGCCGCTGATCAGCAGGGTGCGGGGCTGCTCCATGGCCGGCGACGGCGGCGGCGGGTCCGGAAATCCTGGCGGATGGCCGGGGCGGGGGCCTGCGGGACGGCTGCGGGAGACGGACTGGAGCCCCACAGAGGTCCGCCGGAATCCCATCAGGAGTCCGTCAGGTGCCCACAGAAAAGGAGCTGACCGTTATGGCCAGCTCCGGGTGGTGAACGGTGGACGCGCCGGTGTCGGCGGCCGCTGCTCAGAGGGTGGATTCGCCGGATTCGCCGGTGCGGATCCGGATCACCGATTCGACCGGGGTGACGAAGAGCTTGCCGTCGCCGATCTCACCGGTGTGGGCGGCTTGGGTGATGGCGGCGATCGCCGCGTCCAGCTTGGCGGTGGGAACGACGATCTCGATCCTTGCCTTGGGCAGGAACTCGACGGTGAACTCCGTTCCCCTGTAGCGCTCGACCTGGCCTTTCTGGCGACCGAATCCACGGGAGTCGGTGACCGTCATGCCGATGATGTCAAGGGCGACGAGGGCAGTCTTGATGGCATCCACCTTGGAGGGGCGGACCATGGCCGTGATCATTTTCATGGAAGGTTTGGTCGTCAGTTGGTCATTGGATCGTACGCCTCTTCCCCGTGAGCCACGAAGTCGAGACCGCGCTCTTCCTCTTCAGGGCTGACGCGGAGTGGCATCAGGGCCCCAAGAATCCAGAGAATAATAGCCGTGCCGAGAGCGACAAATCCATAGGTGAGGATAACGGCTTTGAACTGGGCGATGAACAGGCCGAAATTTCCTGATTCCTCAAGGATCTTGGCCGACAAGGGGAAGTAATCCGCAGGCACAAGCGCCTTGGAGGCAAGAATTCCGGTCAGCAGAGCGCCCACGGTCCCGCCCACTCCGTGGACCATGAAGGTGTCAAGGGAATCGTCGAACTGGATGGCAGCCTTCACCCTGACAGCAATGAAGCAGACCACCGCCGTGAGGATGCCGATCAGGAGCGATTGCTCCATGTACACAAACCCTGCCGCCGGGGTGATGCCCACCAGGCCGGCAACGGCACCGGTGGCTGCTCCAACGGCCGTGGGTTTGCCGTCCTTGAACCATTCGATCAGGCACCAGGTGAGCAGGGCGGCCGAGGCGGAGGTGGTGGTGGTGAGGAAGGGATACCCTGCCGTCTTGGAGGCGAACATGCTGGCTCCGTTGAAACCGAACCAGCCGAACCACAGCAGGCCTGCCCCCAGCAGGATGAAGGGCACGTTGTGGGGCGGGCGTTTGCTGTTGGGCCAGGTGGTGCGGGGGCCGATGATGGCCGCGGCCACGAGAGCCGCCACGCCGGAAGCGATGTGGACCACGGTGCCACCGGCGAAATCGATGGCGCCGATCGATCCGAACGGACCGATGAAACCGCCGCCCCAGACCATCTTGGCCATGGGGGAATAGATCAGCAGGCTCCAGATCAGGCAGAACCAGAACCACGCCTTGAAGCTGACCCGCTCCACCAGGGCGCCTGAGATCAGGGCCGGCGTGATGATCGCGAACATGCCCTGGAACAGGGCGAAGGAGGTGGCACTGATCGGGAAGCCTGCCGCCAGGGGCTGGTCGCCGAGTTCACCGCCGACGCCATGCAGGAACATCGATCCCAGGCCACCGATGAAGGGGCTGCCGAAGCCGACGTCGAAGGCCAGGCTGTAGCCGATCACCACCCAGAGGACCCCGATGAGCCCCATCAGGAAGAAGCTCATCATCATGCAGTTCAGCACGTTCTTGGGCCGCGTGAAGCCGCCGTAGAAGAAGGCCAGGCCAGGGGTCATCAGCAGGACCAGGGCCGAACCGACCAGCATCAAGAGGGTGTCGGCCCCATCGGTGGGAGCCATGGCCAGGGCCGCCTTGGCCGAGCCGGCGAGCAGTGGACCGATGCCGGCCCCCACCGCCAGCAGAAAGAAGGCGATTTTCCTCAGCCGTTGATCCTGAAGCCCAGCCAGAAAGCGGCCGCGAAGGCGATCGAAGGTCATCAATGCGGATGACGTCGATGCACCAGTCGGTGATCCATGCATCGGGAAAGGGGGGTGAACCTTGGGAAAGGCAAATTTCACCCTCAGCGCTGGGGAAGGATGGTTGTGTAGCCAAACGAACAAACAGGCCCTCCGGCCAGTGAACGGTCACAAAAAAGCCGGGGCAGTGCCCCGGCGGGATGGTCGCGGCGGACGCTCAGATCAGGCGACGGCGGCGGCGGCGCGATCGAAGTAGGTGCCCACTTCCGACATCAGGGCGGAGCAGTCGCCGGGGGTGATGCCGTTGCGATCATTGGCGATCGCGATGGCGGCGTCCTTCATCTTGCGGATGCCTTCGGCCACGGAGGCACCGGGCACGCCGAGGGCCAGGTAGGTCTCGCGCAGGCCGTTGAGGCAGCGATCCTCAAGCACGGAGGCATCGCCGGTGAAGATCGCGTAGGTGACATAGCGCAGAACGATCTCCATGTCGCGCAGGCAGGCGGCCATGCGGCGGTGCGTGTAGGCGTTGCCGCCGGGGGCGATCAGGGCGGGTTGCTGGTCGAAGAGGTCGCGGGCGGCGTTGGTGACGATCTTGGAGGCGTTGGAGGTGATGCGGTTGACCGTGTCCATCCGCTTGTTGCTCTCGGCCACCATGGCGCCCAGGGCATCGATCTGGCCGGGGCTGAGGAATTCGCCGCGGGCGTCGGCCTGGGCGACGAGCTTGGTGAAGGCGTCGAACATGGGGGCTGCTTGGAAGCGTGGATGTGAACTTTAGATTCGCCGGCCGGGGTTGTGCGAGGTCCCGGAGCCAGCGCCCCTGGCAGCTTGACTAGGGTGATTGGCCCCAAAGCCTCTGCATGGCCGGCCCCGCAAGCATGCCTCCCGAGCCGATGGACTGGGGCGCGCTGGCCCTGGCCGCCGGGCAGGCGCCGAGCGATCCGACCGCAGGTCCCACCAGCCCCCAGGCCCGGTTGCGGCTGTTCGGTCGCCCGGAGTCTGAGGTCCGGGTCACGCTGTACCGCGACCACCACGCCTGGTGCCCCTACTGCCAGAAGGTCTGGCTGTGGCTGGAGGAGAAACAGGTTCCCCATCGCACCAGCAAGGTGACGATGTTCTGCTACGGGCGGAAGGAGCCCTGGTACACCGAGCGGGTCCCCAGCGGCATGCTGCCGGCCCTCGAGCTCGATGGTCGTCTGATCACCGAGAGCGACCGCATCCTCGAGGCCCTCGAGGAGAGCTTCGGCCCCCTGGGGCCGGCGATGCACTCGTCCGTGGCCCTGCCGCTGCGCCAGCTGGAGCGTCAGCTGTTCCGGGCCTGGTGCCAATGGCTCTGCGTCCCGGCCCGGGGGCCCGCCGACGAGGCCCGGGGCCGGGAGGGCTTCGATCGCTGGGCCGAACGGTTCGCGAGCGCCCTCGAGGCCGAGCCAGGACCGTTTCTGGTCGGGGAGCTGGGCACGGTGGACCTGATCTTCGTGCCCTACGTCGAGCGCATGAACGCCAGCCTGGCTTACTACAAGGGCTACCTGCTGCGGGAGCGCCATCCCGCCATCGATCGCTGGTTCCGGGCTCTCGAGGAGCGCTCCACCTACCTCGGTACCCAGAGCGACTTCCACACCCACGCCCACGACCTGCCCCCCCAGATGGGAGGGTGTTATGCCAGCGGCAGCGGCGAGCAGCGGAATCTCGCCGACCGCATCGACGCCGGCCCCTGGCCGATCGTGGCCCCACCCGGGTCCGATCCCGAGACCAGCCAGGGCGAGCCGGCCGACGCGGCCTCCGTGGCCCTGGCCCGGGTGCTCCGGCACCGTGGGCCCCTGCTGGCGCGCAATCCGCTCGGATCCGATGGCTTCGACCGACCGTTGCGCTGTGCCCTCACCCGGCTGATCACCGGCCAGGATTGCCCGCCTCCCCCCGGGTCGGCCCGTGGCCTGCGCTACCTGAGGGATCGCATCAGCGTGCCCAGGGACATGCCGCTGCACGCGGCCCGCCTGCTGCGCCGCTCCCTGGAGGCCACGGCCCGTCTCGATCCGGCCGCTCCCTCGGCGGCGGGGGAGCCGATCCCGGTGCAGCATCGCCGCGACCAGGATCCGTCCCCCTTTCTTGCCGCCGCGGGCCGGCCCCTCGGCACCGCCCCCTAGCGTTGGCCTCGATGGTGTTGGAGGCCATGGCAGGCATTTCGGGTCGTGCTTCCCTGGCGGGCCTCAGCCGGGTGGTGCCGCCGCTGGCGGTGCTGAGCCTGGCCCTTGCGGCCGGCGCTCCCGCCGTCCAGGCCCTGGAACTGGGCGGTCGCACCCAGTTCGTGCGGGCCCCCTGGAAGGTCACCCTCACCAGCTACACCACCAACGTGGGCCAGTCGCCCGCGGAGTACTTCTTCACCCTCAGCCTCGATGAGGGGGCGGGGGCCTCCCTCGGCGGCATGACCATCCAGCAGACCCGTGGTGCCGACTGGCAGTTCCCGTTTGCCGTCGAGCGGACCCGCGCCTTTCTCGGGGTGCCCCGCCGTGAGGGGCGCCGGATCCCGGTGCAGGCCGCGTTCGATCCTGCTGCCCGGCGCTTCGACCTCAGCTTCCCCGAGCCCGTCCCCCCCGGCGCGACGGTGACGGTGTCGCTGCGGCCCTGGTTCAACCCCGTCCAGGCCGACACCTACCTCTTCCAGGTGACGGCGATCCCTGCCGGCCCGGGGCCGGTGCCCAGTCCGGTGGGGGTGGGGACCCTGAGGATCTACCAGCCCAATGATTGGTGAGTGAATCGGCCGGCGTGGCTGGGCACGCGCCAGGATGGGGACCCCTGATGACGCCCACGATGCAGGCCAGCTGGAACGGAAAAGTGATCGCCAGCAGTGACGACATCGTGACGGTGGAAGGCAACGCCTACTTCCCGGCCGATGCGCTCGATTCAGCCTGCATCCGCCCCTCCAGCCACCGCTCCTTCTGCGGCTGGAAGGGGGAAGCGCACTATTACGACCTGATCGTCGACGGCAAGGAGAATGCCAATGCCGTCTGGTACTACCCGGAGCCCAAGGAAGCGGCCAGCAACATCCGGGGGCGGGTGGCGTTCTGGAAGGGCGTGACGGTGGCCTGAGGCCTTCTCAGCTTTCCGGGTATCAGCTGCCTGGATAACGGAGGGTGCGCCACTCGCCGCTCAGGGTGCTCACCTCCACGCCGATGCCGACGGGACCCTGCACGGGGCCGAATTCCTCCTGCCACCAATGCAGCGCCTCGCTCCAGGCGGCATCCAGGGAGTCGTAAAGGTCGTCGAGGATGGGATGGGGATCACCCTGTTGATCCACCAGCCGGTAGGTGCGGCACGTCTGGACGTTGCTGCGGGTCTGGGCGCTGCTGCGCGAGCGGGAGGACTGAGGTAAGGAGATCGCCACGTCTTGCCTCGTATACAGGATTGGCATTCTGGGCCCTGTGCCAGATCCGAACTGTCACCTTCACAACATCTTTCGGTGTTGCTCCGCTACCGGGTCCTGGCGGTATCCCGGGTCGGCGGGCGTTTCCGGCCCGTGCGATGGCTCACCTGGCGGCTGCGCTCCTGGTAGCGGTGGACCACCGGCAGGCGCTCCTCCTGGTAGGCCTGCAGAGCCAGCTGCGGTGTGGCGGCGGCGCCGGGCGCCAGCTGGGCCGCCAGGGTCACCGCATCCTCCAGCCCCGCCGTCATCCCCCTGGCCTGGGAGGAGCTCATGGCGTGGGCGGCATCGCCGATCAGAGCCACCCGGCCGGCGACGAGGGCGGGCAGGGGATCAATGTCGAACGACCAGTTGGCCACCACCCCCGCCGGGGCCGTGGCGGCGATCACCGCGGCCGCATCGGCCGGAAGCTTGGCGAGGGCGGCGGCGGGCACCCCCTCCTCCAGCAGGCTCTGCCGGGTTTCCCGGTCGTCGGGCAGCTCCTCCTCCTGGAAAAAGCCCCAGTGGGTGCGCCCCCGACCCTGGGCGTCGGGGCCCAGATCGAAGAAGTTGGCGTAGATGCCCCGGCCCCGGGCATAGACGAAGAAATCCCCGTCGGTGCAGAAGGTCGCGTCCGTCACCACCCCGCGCCAGACCCGATCACCCAGGTACTGCAGGCGTCGCTCCGGGCAGAGCAGGGCCGCCACGCGGGAGAAGATCCCATCGGCCCCCACCAGCAGATCGCCCCTCCATTGGCGGCCATCGGCGAAGCGGGCCTCCACACCGTCCTCGCTCTGGCTCCAGCCGACGAGCGCATGGTCGCCGTGGAAGCCGGAGGGATCCAGATGGTGCCAGAGGGCATCGAGGATGGCGCGGCGGTGGATCAGCAGGGAGGGCAGCTCCCCCGCTTCCCGTTCCGCCGGGCTGGCTTCGATCAGGTCGCCCCTGAGGTTGCGGAACACGAACCGCTGCACCGGATGGCCGCCCGCCAGCAGGTCGTCGAGCAGGCCCGGGACGGCGGCGGCCGCCACCGCCTCCACACCGCTCTTCACCAGCAGGATGCCGCAGCCCTCGGTGCGCAGCCGCCCGGAGCGCTCGAACAGGGAGACGCGGTGGCCCTGGCGCTGCAGCATCAGGGCGAGCAGCAGGCCGGAACTGCCGGCCCCCACCACGGCGATGCGGAGGCCGGCGGGGGCGGAACTCATGCGCTCACGGCAGGCTCCAGGATGCTGGCATGGAGAACGTCCATCACCTCGAGGACCTTGGTGGTCTCCTCCGGGTCGAGGCGCAGGGTGCCGGCCAGGTCGGCGAGGATCGCCTGCTCCTGGTCCTCCAGGGGGCCGTCGGAGCGCATGATCTCCGCCGCCACCGCATAGGCCGTGTGCCGCTGCCGGTCGTCCAGCACCGCGGCTGCCTCCTCCATCAGGCCGATCGCCCCCTTGGCCCGCAGGCCCTGGAGCAGCGTGTCCATCAGGCTGATCATCTCCTTGTCGCTCCTCCCCTTGAAGGGGGCGCGGTAGTCGAGGGCGTGGCGAAGGGCCCGTGTGCCCGCCATGGTGAGGGCCCCGTCCCAGGAGACGGCGGCGAGAGCGACCGCGGCGAAGGCCGTAGGTGCGTCCATGGACAACGTCGAAAGCATGGGAACACCCGTCATCGTTCGCTCCAGGGGTGCCTGTCAGTGGCCGATGTGACCGAATCCGGGAAAAGCTCCCCCTCGTCGCCGTCCGGTCCTCAGCGCTTCGGGGCCGCTCCACCGGCGGCACCACCTTCGCGGCAGAGCTTCAGATAGAGGGCATCCGGCTCCTGATACCGGGCCGGGCGGCAGTCGTGCAGACGGGCCAGCTGCTGCCAGCAGACGGTCCGCTGCACGTTCTTGAGACTCTTGCCTTCCCGCACCAGCATCCGCATGGCCCGGCAGTAGGAGCCGTAGTGCTCGTCCAGGTCCGGGAGGTCGGCGGGAACGCTCATCCAACGACTCCAGCACCTCCCCTCGGCCAGCGACTGTGCCGATGGGAACCAAGCGTGCAGATCTTGAGATCTCCCCCCGTGGGGCCAAAAAAAGGAGGGCCCCGAAAGGCCCTCCCCGCAGCGGAACGTGCGCCGTTCAGCGGATGAACAGCATCTCCTGGTAGGAGGGCAGGGGCCACAGGTTGTCGTCCACCAGGGCCTCGAGACCATCGACCGCCTCCCGCAGCTGGTGCATCAGCGGCATCAGGGTGTCGGCCGAGTAGCGCATGTGGGCGATGGTGCCGTGGGGGGCGTTGCTGATGGCGCTCTCGAGGGCACCGCTCAGTTCCATCAGTTTGGCGCTGAGGGACGCGACCTTGTGCTGGGTTTCCGGGGACACCTGGAGGCCCATGGAGGTCTGCAGTTGCAGGGAGCTGGCCAGCTCACCCAGGTAGCGCATGGCGGCCGGGTAGATCTGGGTCTGGGCGATCTGCACCGCCAGCTTGGCCTCGACGTCGATGGCGAGCACGTACTGCTCGGCGTAGACCTCGAAGCGGCTCTCCAGTTCCAGGGGGGTGAGCACACCCTGCTGGGCGAACAGGTCGCGCACTTCAGGCCGCTGCAGCACGGGCAGGGAATCGGCAGTGGTGGGCAGGTTTTCCAGGCCCCGCTCCTCCACGGCGATGCGGTGCCACTCGCTGGAGTAGCCGTCGCCGCCGAAGACCACGTTGCCGTGGTCGGTCATGATCTGCTTGAGCACGGAGAAGGCGGCGCCCGGCAGGCTTTCGCCGGCGGCCATCTTCTGCTCCAGCTGGTCGCTCACGTAGGCCAGCGAATCGGCCAGGATCGTGTTCATGGCCACCAGGGGGCCCGCCACCGACTGGTTGGAGCCGACGGCCCGGAACTCGAAGCGGTTGCCGGTGAAGGCGAAGGGGGAGGTGCGGTTGCGGTCGCCGGGATCCTTGGGGAACTCGGGCAGGGTGTCGACACCCAGCTGCATCACGCCGGCATGGGTGGAGCCCGTCACGTCGCCTTCCTTGATCTGGCGGAAGACGTCCTCCAGCTGGCTGCCCAGGTAGACGGAGATGATCGCCGGGGGAGCTTCGTTGGCGCCGAGGCGGTGATCGTTGCCGGCGGTGGCCACCACGGCCCGCATCAGGGGACCGAACTTGTGCACCCCGCGGATGACGGCGCCGCAGAACAGCAGGAACTGCATGTTCTCGTGGGGGGTGCTGCCGGGATCCAGCAGGTTGCCCTGGGTGGGGTTGCCCACCGACCAGTTGACGTGCTTGCCGGAGCCGTTGATGCCTTCGAAGGGCTTCTCATGGAGCAGGCAGTTCATGCCGTGGCGGCGTGCCGTGCTCTTGAGAATGGTCATGATCAGCTGCTGGTGATCCGTGGCCACGTTGGCCGCCTCGAAGAACGGGGCGATCTCGAACTGGCCCGGTGCCACCTCGTTGTGGCGGGTCTTGGCGGGGATCCCCAGCTTGTAGAGCTGGCGCTCCACGTCCTGCATGTACACCTGCACCCGCAGGGGGATGGCGCCGAAGTAGTGGTCGTCGAATTGCTGGCCCTTGGCGGAGGGCTTGCCGAACAGGGTGCGGCCGGCCAGCAGCAGGTCGGGACGCAGGGGCACGTAGGCGCTGTCGACCAGGAAGTATTCCTGTTCGGCGCCGCAGCTGGAGTTGACCGGGGCCACCTCGGTTTCGCCGAGCAGCCGCAGCAGGCGCTGGGCCTGCTTGTTCATGGCGGCGTTGGAGCGCAGCAGGGGGGTCTTCTTGTCGAGGGCCTCACCGGTCCAGGAGATGAAGACGGTGGGGATGCAGAGGGTGAGACCGTTGGGGGTCTCCATCAGGAAGGCCGGGCTGGTGATGTCCCAGGCGGTGTAACCGCGGGCCTCGAAGGTGGTGCGGATGCCGCCGCTGGGGAAGGAGGAGCCGTCGGGTTCGCCCTGCACCAGCACCTTGCCGGTGAACTCGGTGATGACGGAGCCGTCACCCTGCACCGAGATGAAGCCGTCGTGCTTCTCGGCGGTGGCGTTGGTGAGCGGGTAGAAGACGTGGGCGTAGTAGAGGGCGCCGCGGCCGGTGGCCCATTCCTTCATCGCCTGGGCGACCACGTTGGCGACCGAGACGTCGAGCTTGCCGTTCTCCTTGATGGTGCGCTGAACGGACTTGAAGATCTCCTTGGGCAGGGCCGCCTTCATCTTGGCCAGGCTGAACACGTCGCTGGCCCAGAGCTCATCCAGCGACTCGATGGGGGGGGTCACCACCGGAGGGCGCTGGTGAATCTCCTGAATGGCGGCGAAGCGTTGGGGGCTGGGCATGGAAACAGCTTGGGTCGGCTGGAGGGTATCCAATCCTTGTGTCCTGCCCCATGGGTGGAGCCGTTGATACAGAACGGCAGGTTGCCCGCCGGGCCCCGGCGGCCCTCAGCGCAGGTAGGAGCGGATCGCGGGACGGCACCAGAACACCAGGGCCGCCAGGGTCAGGCCCCAGGCCAGGGGGGCGCCCACCGCCAGCAGGAGCCGTTCCTCACCCACCAGCGCCAGCCGCACGATGCCGTAGGCCATCTCGATCGCCAGATCCAGCGACAGGGCCACGATCGCCAGCACCTGACCCCAGAGGCGCCACTTCAGCAGGGCGACGCAGGCCACCACCCCCAGGGCCACCGCCGGCAGCACGGCACTGGTGTAGACGACCACATTGGCCGTGCGCCAGAGGCTGGTGAGCAGGATTGCCGCCAGGCCCAGCGGCAGGGCCAGCAGGTTGGCCACCAGACCGAGCCAGGCGAGCACGCGATAGCCGCGGGGCGGCTGCAGCTCCGCGAGGGCGGCAGGGGTCGGCGAGAGCGTCTGCATTCGGTCGATTCTCTCAGTTGCGGTCAGGCAAAGCGCCGTCCCTGTCGGATCGAAACACCAGGTCAAGGTCGGGCATCACCTCGGCGGCGATCGCCACCAGGGTCTCGAACAGCTGCTTGGTGTGGGGCGCCCCCGCCCCCATGGCCTCCCTGCTCATCAGCACCAGTTCCAGCACGGGCCCATCCGCCTTGGCCTGCACGTCGGCGATCAGCTGCAGTCGCAGCGTCTCGTGCTCACCCCGGACCATGGCGCTGAGATGGGCGGGGGAGCGGTGCTCCACGTCGGCGTGGAACCGCAGCAACAGGGGATCCAGCCGACCGATGAGCTCCGTCGGCGGCAGGGGAGCCCGGGGCCTGAAGAGCAGCAGGAAGCGGGCCATGACGTCAGGCTGTTCCCCCCATCCTGGGGCCGTGCCGGGGGGCGGCGCCCGCCGCGGCCCGCCGGGGGCCGCTCAGCGCAGTTCGAACAGGAGCACGTCCGCTCCGTCGGGGCCGGCCTGGAGGCTGTCCGGAGCGGCCGCCGGGAAGCCGAGACCGTCGCCCCGCTGCAGCGGCCGGCCGAAGGCCATGCCCTCCCCATCAATCACCTGAAGCCAGCCGGCAGCGTCGGAGGCGATGGCCAGCTCCAGCCGCTCGCCCGCCCCGACCCTGGCTCGCCAGAGCCGCACCGGCCGGTTGATGGCCAGGGCCCCCTGGCGTCCATCCGGATCCAGCAGCGGCGTCCAGCCAGGTTGGAGCCGGAACGGCTCCTGGCGGTAGGCGGGGGGGTGGCCCGCCCGATCCGGCTCGATCCAGATCTGCAGCAGCCGGCAGGGGCTCTCGCCCTGATTCACCTCGCTGTGGACCACGCCGGTGCCGGCGCTCATCGCCTGCACCTCTCCGGCCCGCAGCACCTCGCTGTGGCCCATGGAGTCGTGGTGATTGAGCTGGCCATCCACCATCACCGTGACGATCTCCATGTCCCGGTGGGGATGCATGCCGAAGCCGCGGCCGGCGGCGATGGTGTCGTCGTTGATCACCCGCAGCGGTCCGAACCCCATCCAGGCCGGATCGTGGTGGTGGGAAAAGGAGAAGCTGTGCCAGCTGTCCAGCCAGTCGAGACGGCTGTGGAAGCGCTCGGCGGCGGGTCGGAAGACAAGGGTCATGGGGCGGGGTCTCAGGGTTGGATCAGTTCCATGCGCTGCAGCCGCTGCACGATGTCGTCGATGCTGCTGTCCTTGGCGGGATTGCTGCGGCTGCTGGAGAGCTGGCGACCCACCACGTGGGCTCCGAGGTGGGCCAGCTGGATGCGCAGCACGGCCAGCACTTCGACGCCGGGACCGCCGGAATGGGTGGCGATCGCGATCGGTCGACCGTTAAACAGGGTGCGGAAGCCGTCCCCCTGCACCGAGAGCCAGGCGATGGCGCTGGTCAGCACCGGTGGGAGGGAGCCGTTGTACTCGGGGGCGCAGATCACCCAGCGGGGGGCGGCCTCAAGCCTGCGGCTCAGCCCCTCCACCTCGGCGGGAAGGCCGGACTCCGCGTGGGTGCGGGGGTTGTAGAGCGGCAGGGACAGGGTGGTGAGGTCGAGCACCTCGGCGGCCATGGCGCGGGCGCGGCCGGCGGCGGCGAAACGCTCGGCGAGTTTCAGGTTCTCGCCGTTGCTGGCACTGAGCACCAGAAGATCGGGGGACATGTCAGGCGGATTCCAGGAAGGGGTAGTCGGTGTAGCCGGCCGGACCGGGGGAGTAGAAGGTGGCCGGGTCGGGGGACTGCAGGGGGGCGCCGCGGCGCAGGCGCTCGGGCAGGTCCGGGTTGGCGAGGAACGGCGTGCCGAAGGCCACCGCGTCCAGCTGGCCGGCGGCGATGGCGGCATTGGCCTCCTCGGCCGTGTAGCCCATGTTCCCCACCAGCACCCCGCTGAAGCCGGAACGGATCGGGGTGAGCACATCGCCGTGCTGCTGGCCGAGGAAGTCCCCCCGCATCACGTGCAGGTAATCCAGGCCGGTGCTCTCCAGCCGCTGGGCCAGCCAGGCGGCCAGTCCGATGGGGTCGCTGTCGACCATGGCGTTGTAGCCGTTCAGCGGCGAGATCCGCAGGCCCACCAGGGGCGATTCGGCCCGGGCGGCCTCCAGCACCTCGAGCAGCAGCCGGGCCCGGTTGGCCACCGGCCCGCCGTAGGGACCCTGGCGCCGATTGCTGCCGTCCCGCAGGAAGGCGTCGAGCAGGTAGCCGTTGGCGCCATGCACCTCGACCCCGTCGAAGCCGGCGTCGATGGCGTTGCGGGTGGCCTGGCGGAACCCCGCCACGATCGCGGGCAGTTCGTCGTCGGCCAGCTCCCGGGGGACGACATAGGGCTGTTTCCCCTCGGGGGTGTGCACCTCGTCGCCGGTGATGGCGATCGGGCTCGGCCCCACGGGCTGGCGGCCATCGTTGAGCAGGGGGTGGCAGGCCCGGCCGCCGTGCCAGATCTGCAGCACGATCCGCCCACCGGCGGCATGGACCGCGTCGGTGGTGAGCCGCCAGCCCGCCACCTGGGCCGCCGAATGGATGCCGGGTTCGTGCCAGAAGGCCGAGTTGCCCTCCAGCACCATCGTGGCCTCGGCGATCAGCAGGCCGGCGCTGGCCCGCTGCTGGTAGTAGGTGGCCATCAGCGGGCCTGGAACGTGCTCCGGCTCGGCCCGGCATCGGGTGAGGGGGGCCATCAGCACCCGGTTGGGCAGCTGCAGCGGGCCCACGCTCAGGGGGGTGAACAGGTCGCTCATGGGGCGGTGACCGACCGGCTGGAGCGGGGATGCCCCGGGCCGTAAGGGATTGTTAAGGTCATGGGGGGACTCTGGCGGACCCCCACCCTGACTGACAAGAACGCACCCGCTTGTGCCTGGGGCACCTGCCGGTAACCCCGATCCCTGTGACGGCCTCTCTCCCCGATTCCCTGGACTCCGATGGTTCCCAGCTCTGCCCGGCGGAGCTGGCCCTGCGGGTGATGCGCGGCCGATGGAAGCTGCTGATCCTCTGCCGGCTCCGGGAGGGTCCCCAGCGCTTCTCGGCCCTGCAGCGGTCCCTGGTGGGGGTGAGCCACAAGGTGCTCACGGCCCAGCTGCGGGAGCTGGAGGCCGATGCCGTCGTCTGCCGCCGCGTCTTCGGTGAGGTGCCGCCGAGGGTGGAGTACGACCTCAGCGAGCGGGGTCGGGCGCTCCTGCCCGTGCTGGAAGGTCTGCATGCCTGGGGAGCGGCAACCCCGACAGGGGTGGAAGCTGGGGAATGAGGCTGCGGCGGAACCAGCTTTCCGGCTCCACCCGCTGCAGCGTGCGCAGCAGCACCAGGGGCAGGGTGCGGAGCTCGAAGGGGGCCCGCAGGGTCGGCCACAGCCCCTCGCGGCGGTAGAGCAGGGTCTCCAGCTGATCCCGCTGCGGCGGGGTGAGCGGTCCCCAGACCCCGCCGATGGCACCGGCCTCCCGGGCCATCGCCAGGAACGGCAGCGCCAGACCCGGCACCAGCCCCTCCAGCCTGAGGCTGTCGGCCGCCTGCAGCACCAAAGCGTCCTCCGGGCTCTCCAGGCCGAGCTCGGCGCCCGTGGCACTCACCGCCCTCAGGCGCCCGTGCACCGTTCCGCCGCTGTGCTGCAGCCGCACCGGCACCGAGAGGGCAAACCAGGGAACCCCATCCCGGTGGGGCCGGTCCCAGCAGCTGCGGATCGCCAGCAGCAGCAGCAGGCCGTTGAGCAGGCTCCAGCCCAGCACCACCCCGACCGTGGCGGCCGAGGCCGGCAGCAGCCCCTCCTGGCCGGCCAGCAGCGGCAGCCGACCCTGCGCCACGTTCCAGAGCGCCACCAGCTGCAGGGCCAGCAGGGCCAGCAGCGGCAGCAGCAGGCCCGCATCCGGGCCGGTGTCCCGGCCGACCACCGCCTTTGGCGTGACCCGGAACCGCCGCGGCCGGCCCAGGGCCGTGGCGACCACGGCGGCACAGATCGGCACCAGGAAGATCCAGCGGTACAGCTCCGGCAGGATCGCGGCGCGGGCGTGGCCGCTCAGCCAGCGGGTGAGCAGCAGCTGGCTGAACACGAACGGCATGGCGACCGTGAGCAGGGCATCGCCGCTGAAGAGGATCGGGGCGATGCCCAGCAGGCCGAGGCTGAGCGGCGTGCAGAGCAGCACCAGCTGGGCGGGGAAGGTGAACCAGTGCAGGATGCCTTCGCTGTAGGCGAGCCGCTGCAGGGGGCTGAGCCCGGGGATCCGCAGCGGATCGGCTCCCGTGCGCAGGGTCTGGAGAGAACCGCTGCCCCAGCGGCAGCGCTGCCGCGCCATGGTCGCGGCCGTGAAGGGGGCCAGGCCGGCGCTCAGCTTCTCCGAGAGGTAGTGGTTGCGGTAGCCGGCGGCGGTGATCCGGATGCCGGTGGCCAGGTCCTCCGATGGGGTGGCCGTCTCGAAGCCGCCCACCCGCTCCAGCGCCTCGCGCCGCATCAGGAAGGAGGTGCCGGCGCAGACCACGGCATTGAGGTTCTGGCGGGTGGGCTGGATCCAGCGGTAGAAGCTTTCCTCGTCCGGCAGCAGCCAGCGCTCCAGGCGCAGATTGCGCATCACCGGATCGGCATTCATGTAGCTCTGGGGCGTCTGCACGAAGCCCACCGACGGGTCGGCGAACAGGCCAACCGTGCGGCGCAGGAAGGGTCGCAGCGGCACGACGTCGGCGTCGAAGACCGCCACCAGCTCCCCCTGGCAGTGGCGCAGCCCGTGGTTGAGGTTGCCGGCCTTGGCATGGGCGTGCTCCCGGCGGGCGACATAGCGGCAGCCGAGGCGGTCGCAGAGTTCCGCCAGCTCCTGCCGGTCGCTGTCGTCGAGCAGCCAGACCGTGTGGCTGGGGTAGTCCATCGCCAGGCAGCCCCGCAGGCAGCGCTCCACCAGCTCGACCGGTTCGCCGCAGCTGGGCACGAGCACGTCGACCGACGGCACGGGCGTGGGGATCGGACCTGCGGGGGGAGCCGGCCGTTCGGGCAGGAGCGTGAACCAGAGTTGCAGGAAGAACCCGGCCAGCAGGACCAGCTCCGCCGCCAGGGTCAGGAGGCTGAGGCTGGCGGACAACGGCGTGGCCAGGTTGAGGCTGGCGCTGAAGCGCCAGTTCAGATAACGGGCCCCCAGCAGTGTCAGCAGCAGAACGGCCCAGGGCAGGCGTGCCATCGACCCGGACCAATTGTTAAGCAAATCTAGGCGGTTCTCCCGGCGCACCGGGATCGGGCCGGCCCATGGCCGCGGCCTCAGGTGCCACTGGCCCATGAAAAAGCCCGGCGTCCAGGATCGCCGGGCTTGGGGTGGAACGGTGACGTTCCTGACGTGGTTCGGTTTGTCTGATGTCGGTGGTGACTCCGGTTGAACGGTCGGTTAGACGGTTGACATTCGGAAGCGTTGACGATCAGAAGGGCTGACGATCGGGTCCTTGGGGACCGTGGATGGGTGATGGGGAGGGAGACGAGGATGCTCCTCCGCCATGGACGCGCCATCAAAGAGAGGTCAGCTGGGCTGGGGATCCATAGGGAGTCCCCTGGGGTGGGTTTCGGAGTCGGAGCTGCGGAGGGGAGGCACCTGGGGCCGAGGCATCCAGGAGCCGGTTTCCATGGACCCGTGGGCACCTGAACGATGCATCGGGTAATCGGCGAACGATCGGGAAACCGTTGTAGGGAACAAGACTGTTGGAGCAGGGGCCTGCCGTCAGCACACTCCTGACATCTGACCGGGCGGGGTGTCTTCCATCGCTGGAGCCTCCTGGTTTCTGAATTCACTCTCATCCCTCCCGGCCGCCCTGGCCATAGGCAATCGTGCTGGTCTTCGCCCGCGCAGGGCTGGGTCGCCTTCCTGGGCCCTCACTCGTCGTTGCGCTGGGCCACCAGGGCTTCGTAGGCGGTGCAGAACGGTTCCCCCAGGGAGTCCCGCAGCGGTGCGTCGTGGCGGAAGGCCTCAAGGGCATCGGCGTGACAGGTGGGCAGGGAGGCCGCCCCCGTCGGTGCCTCCACATAGGTGTTCAGATCGCTGCGGGGGCCGGGCTCGAGCCGCCGTTCGATGCCGTCCAGACCCGCCGCCAGCACCGCCGCCTGGAGCAGGTAGGGGTTGGCGGCGCCGTCGCCGAGACGCAGCTCGATCCGCTGGTCGTCGGGGATGCGCACCATGTGGGTGCGGTTGTTGCCGCCGTAGCTGATCCAGGAGGGGGACCAGGTGGCGCCGGAACTGGTGACGGAACGTGCCAGGCGCCGGTAGCTGCCGGCCACCGGATTGGTGAGGGCGCACAGGGCCGGGGCATGGGCCAGCAGGCCGGCGAGAAACCGGTAGGCCACCTCTGACAGGCCCTTCTCCCCGGCAGGGTCGTGGAACACATTGCGCCCCCCTTCGTCCCAGAGCGAGGCGTGCAGGTGGGCGCCGTTGCCGGTGAGGGCCGGGATCGGCTTGGGCTGGAAGCTCACCCGCACCCCATGGCGTTCCGCCAGGGCGGCCGCCATCACGCGGAAGAAGGCGTGGCGGTCGGCGGTCAGCAGCGATTCGGCGTAGGTCCAGTTCAGTTCGAACTGGCCATTGGCGTCCTCGTGATCGGCCTGGTACGGCCCCCAGCCGAGGCTCTCCATGCCGTCCAGCAGTTCGCTGATCAGCGGGTAGTGGCGCATCAGGGCCAGCTGGTCGTAGCAGGGCTTCGACTGCCGGTCGAGACCATCGGCGATGGCGTCCCGTTCCGTGTCCATCAGGAAGAACTCCGCCTCGACGCCGCTGCGGAACTGCAGGCCCATGGCCGCCGCCCGGGCGATCTGACGCTGGAGCACCCGGCGCGGCGACTGCTCCAGCACCTTGCCCTCCACCTGCAGATCGGTGGCCACCCAGGCCACGTCCGGCTGCCAGGGGAGCACCATCAGGCTGGTGACATCGGGGATCGCCAGCACGTCCGGATCGGCCGGGGTCATGTCGAGCCAGGCGGCGAAACCGGCGAAGCCGGCCCCGGATCGGGCCAGTTCGGCCGCCGCGGCCGCCGGCACCAGCTTGGCCCGCTGCACCCCGAACAGGTCGCAGAAGGAGAAGAGGAAGTGGCGGATGCCATGGGTGGCGGCGAAGCGGGCCAGATCGGTCATCGGGGGTGGTGAGGGGTGAGGCGGGTGTGGGGGCGGCGAGTGGGGGCTGGCCGGAGGCGATCCGTCAGCGCAGAGCCGTCAGTCGTTGCAGAGCCGTCAGTCGGCGCAGAGGCGTCAGTCAGTGCAGAGCCGATCCACGGCGGCCCGCAGCTGGCGCTGCTCGGCCGGCGCGTCGCGGGGATTGCCGGCCCGGTGGCCCAGGTCGGACTCCAGAACCTCGAAGTGGGCACCGCGGATCAGGGCGGCCTCGGCCTGGCAGTCGTCGGGGGTGAAATAGAGGTCGTGGCGGCCGGCGATCACGGCGGTGCGGGCCCGGATCCGGCCCAGGGCCGCGGCCAGGTCGGCATCGGGATCGCCTTGGCTAGTGGCTTCTGGATCGCCATCGGCAGCACCATCGTCAGGGGCATCGGCGGCGCTGATCCCGGCGGCGGCCGCCACGTCGTTCGCCAGCCAGACATCGAGCATGGCCAGCAGGTCATGGGGGTCGTGGCGGCGGTAAGCCGGCAGCCAGGCCTGCTCCACGTAGGCCTCGACGCTGGCGTAGCCCAGCTGGCGATGGGCGCCGCGGCGATAGAAGGGCTGGCTGGCGGCCCAGCTGGCGTAGATCAGCGCGAAGGTGCGCAACCCCTGCTCCGGTACGCCCCGGAAGCAGCGCCCATCCCAGTGGGGATCGGCGGTGAGGGCCTGGCGCAGGCTGAGCAGGAACACCCGGTTGTGGGCCGTGGTGCGCGCCGTGCCGCAGACGCAGCAGATCCGCCGGGTCCGCTCCGGCTCCAGCACGGCCCAGTGGTAGGCCTGCTGGGCCCCCATCGACCAGCCGTAGATCAGGGCCGGTGCGCCCACCTGGAAGACCTCCTCCAGCAGCCGGCGCTGGGCGGCCACGTTGTCACGGTGGTCGACGGGCCAGCGGCCGGCCACCAGGCCGGCTCCTGAGTTGCTGGGACTGGTGGAGCGGCCATTGCCGAACTGGCTGACCAGCACCACGCACCAGCGCTCCGGATCGAGGATCGGCCCCACCACCCAGTCGATGTCCTCGGGCCAGGCGCCATAGGAGCTCGGGTAGAGCACCAGGTTGGAGCGGTCTTCTGCCAGCGTTCCGTAGACCCGATAGTCGAGCCAGGCGGCGGGAAGGATCCCGCCGGCGGCGAGGGGAAAGTCCCCGAGCGCGAAGCGGCGCGGGGGGGCGGGGCTTGGGGGCAAGGGAGCGGGGTTCAGGGGAGGGCGAGTCGGGCGGGATCGCGCAGGAAGTCGCGGTGCACCGCCAGGTACCCCTGCCCCGTGTGAACCAGATGGGGCGCCAGATGGCCATGGGCCTCGGCGAGGGCGTGGAAGGGCACCGAGGGGTAGAGGTGGTGCTCGACGTGGAAGGGCATGTCCCACATCAGCCAGCGCAGGGGCGGCAGCGTCAGGGTGGTGCGGGTGTTGCTGAGGCCGTCCGTGTCGGTGCTGCAACCCCCGTGCTCGGCCATCAGCACGAAGCGCAGCAGCGGCTGGCCGACGGCCAGGGGCAGCAGCCAGAACCAGAACAGGGCACCGTTGCCCTGCCAGAGGGAGGCGACCAGCAGGACGGCGTAGACGGCGACCTGGATCCGGATCGAACGGGTGACGGCCGCGGCCGCCTCGGCGGGAAGGTAGGGCCTGCCGCCGAAGTCACCGCGCAGGCCGGCGGCATGGCCGCGCAGCTTGCCGATCCACCAGGGAAGCCCGCTGAGCTCGAGCAGATAACCGGCCAGGCTGCTGGGGGGGGCGTCCTCCAGCTCCGGATCGAGGCCCGGCTGGTGGGTGTAGCGATGGTGCCACTGGTGGTAGCGGCGGTAGTAATCGGCGTTGTAGAAGCTCAGCAGACCGGCCCACCAGGCCACGGCGTCGTTGAGGCCCTTACCGGCGAAGGCGGTGCGGTGGCCGCATTCGTGCATGGCGCAGAAGCCGAAGGCCAGGCCCCAGCCCAGCAGCAGCAGGCCCACCAGCCGCAGGCCAAAGAACGCTGCGGTGGGTAGGGCGGGAGACATCGGCCATCCCCAGAGCACGGCCCCCAGCCCCAGCACGGTGAGGTGAAAGGCCAGCCGGCGCCAGCCGGGCCCATCCCGTCGCTCGTTGAGGCGCTGCAGCAGCGGAGCGGACAGCAGCGGCGCAGCGGCGCCCGGGCCGGCCGCCGGTGGCGCGGAGGGTGGGGAGGCGGTCACGAAGGTCGCCGTTGGTCGGCGGAGGGAGACGTCGTCGACCCACTGTCCCGCTCGGGGTCCGCCGGACACCGTTCGTCACGAACACTCCCACCGGGTGTGGCGCCCTGTGGGGATGGTTACGCGCTGATGCCCCGCGGCAGGGAAGAGTGGGACCTGCGTCGTGCAGGCCCGGTGCCTTCCCTGCTGTTCTTCTCGCTCTGGGGCTTCGAGGGCCCCCTCGCCACGGCCCTGGAGACGGCGGAAGGGGGGGGCTTCGACGGGCTGGAGCTGAACATCCACCATCCGTCCCTGGTCGGCGACCCGGACGGACCCGCCCGCCTGCTGTCGTCCGGCAGGCCCCTGGTGCTGGAGGTGGTCACCGGTGGGGATTACGTGCCGCAGCTGGCCGTCACGCCGGCGCAGCACCTGGCGGAACTGGAGGACCAGCTCAACCGCTGCGCCGACCTCCGCCCCCACCGGGTGACCGTGCTCACCGGCAGCGATGCCTGGCCCCTGGAGCGGCAACTGACCTTCCTGGCCGAGGCCCAGGCCCTGGCGGCAGCCAGCGGCCTGCCGGTGAGCTTCGAAACCCACCGGTCCCGCTGCCTGGGGATGCCCTGGACGATCGCTCCGCTGCTGGAGGCCGTGCCCGGGCTGCGGCTCACGGCCGACCTGAGCCATTGGTGCGTGGTGGCCGAACGGCTGATGACCCCGGATCTGGAGCCGGTGCGGTTGATGGCCGAGCGGGTCGACCACATCCATGCCCGGGTGGGCCATGCCCAGGGTCCCCAGGTGTCCCACCCCTTCGCCCCTGAGCACGCGGAGGCGCTGGCGGCCCATCGGGCCTGCTGGCGCCTGTTCACCGAGAGGGCGCTCCAGCGCGGGGCGCCGCCGCCCAGCTTCACTCCCGAATTCGGACCGGATGGCTACATGCCCACCCTGCCCTTCACTGACCGCCCGGTGGCCGATCTGCTGACGATCAACACGGCGATGGCGCAGTGGTTACGGAGTCAGCCGTTAGCCGACGACAGCGATAAGATGTGTTCATCTTGAACAGAGTTACGTCGTGATGAACGTGAACGGCGCCCCGACCGCCTCACCGTCGTCCAGCCATTCCAGCGAAGGGTCCGATCCCCGCCAGGCCACCCTGGTCGCTTCGCTGCGCGCCCGCTACGCCATCGCCGAGCAGCGCCAGGACGCCGATGCCAAGCGCGCCCTGTTCAAGGAGGCCGCCTACCTGGGCATCCGCCCCGACGCGTACCAGGGCTCCAGCAGCGCCGCATAGATCGCCTGCTGGTGCAGGATCCGGGCCTCCAGCCTGTGCGGGGGGCCGGTGCGGAACCCGTCTCCGTAGCCGCGCTGCGCCGACTCCACCAGGTCCCGGTCCTCGGCCAGGAAATGGACCATCTCCGCCATCAGCGCCTCCCCTTCGGCCTGGCGTGAGGCGGGGCCCAGCAGCCACACCTGCATGCGGCAGGTGTCCAGCGTCTCGGGCAGGAACTGGATCATCGCCATCCGTCCGTCGGGCCACAGCAGCAGGTGGTTCCATGGCGGCAGGCCGAAGGTGAGGAACTCACCCTCCGCCTCAGGCCAGGGGGTGGCCAGCACGTTGGCCCAGGTGCCGAAGCGATGGCGGTAGTCGCGAACCGGGCCCTGCAGCCGATGCAGGGTGGTGGGATGGGCGATGGCGACGTGGTAATCGTCGAGGGTGTTGTCGTGGGCGATCTTCCAGTTGCAGGCGAGCCCCTGTTCGTGGAAGGCCAGGGGCACCAGGGTTCGGGCCAGGGCTTCGGGGGCTTCCTGCAGCGGCAGATCGAGCTGGTCGTCGAGGCGGATCGGATCGGCCCCCAGGGCCACCCAGATCAGGGAGGCGCGCACCTGGCAGCCCAGGCCCTCGAGTGGCCAGGCACCGCGATCGAAGGGGTCGACGAACTCCCCTTCGCGGGCGGCCGCCAGCAGCGTGCCGCCCAGGTCGTAGGTCCAGCCGTGGTAGGGACATACCAGCCTCCGGCAGGCCACGCTGCCCTCAGCCGGCTCGCGAAAGGCCACGGCTCGGTGGGGGCAGCGGTTGCGGAAGGCCCGCACGACGCCATCGCTGCCGTGGCTTAGCAGCACGGGCAGGCCCAGAAGCTCCAGCGCCCGCACATGCCCCGGCGGCAGATCGGCGGCGGCGGCGACGGGGTGCCAGAAGCGGCTGGCGTAGTGCTCGCGCTCGAGGGCGGCCACGGACGCCGAGCCGTACAGCTCCGTTGGCAGAAAGGCGGCCCGGGTGGCGGTGTCCATGGAACGAACGGTCAGGGCAGGGCGGAGGGAACGCTCAGAGCAGGGAGCCATCCAGGCTGCGCAGGCGGCTGGCGAGTTCCTCGCGCAGTTCCAGGAAGGGCTGGGACACGCGCAGGTGGCGCAGGTCGGAGCGGTCCAGCTGGACGTCGACGGTGTGGACAATCCTGCCGGGCCGCGGCGCCATGATGTGGACGGTGCCGGCGAGCAGCAGCGCCTCCTCGATGTCGTGGGTGATCAGCAGGGCGGTAAGCCCGGTGCGCTTCCAGAGGTCGTGGAGGAACTCCTGCATCGATTCGCGGATCTGCAGATCCAGCGCCCCGAACGGTTCGTCCAGCAGCAGCACCTTCGGCTCGGTGGCCAGGGCCCGGGCGATGGCCACCCGCTGCTGCATGCCCCCAGAGAGTTCCCGCGGCAGCAGCCGGGCCGCGTCGGCCAGCCCGACCACGTCGAGGAAGTAGGCGGTCCGCTCGCGGATCTCCGCCTTGCCCCGTCCCTGGAGGGACAGGCCGAAGGCGACGTTCTGGGCCGCCGTGAGCCAGGGGTAGAGGCTGTACTTCTGGAACACCATGCCGCGGTCGGAGCCGGGGCGCCGGACCGGCACGCCATCGAGGTGGATGCTGCCCTCGCTGGGCCGCTCGAGGCCGGCGATCAGGCGCATGACGGTGGACTTGCCGGATCCCGAACTGCCGACCAGAGCCATGAACTGACCCGAAAACAGCTCGAAAGAGATGTTTTCGAGAACGAGCTTGCGATCCCGCCCCTCGCCGAAGCTCTTGGAAACCTGGGAAACCTGGAGATGCATGGGATTCAGTTGGCCCAGGAACAGGCCCGTCGCATCAGAAACCGGAAACCCAGATCGATCATCAGACCGATCAGTCCGATCACGATCAGCCCGACAAAGATCTCATCGGTGCGCAGGAATCGCTGGGCCAGGCTGATGCGTTTGCCCAGGCCCTCGTTGGCGGCCACCAGTTCGGCGACGATCACGAGGTTCCAGGCCGAGGCCATGTTGATGCGGTAGGTGTCGAGCACCTGGGGGGCGATGTAGGGAGCCACCACCCGGGTGAGGATGGGAAGGCCCCGGCCACCCAGGGTGAGGGCCGTTTCGACCAGTTCGGAGGGAACGAACTTCACCGCATCCATGATCATCAGGGTGTTGAAGAAGAAGGTGCCGATGAAGATGAGCATCACCTTCGGCAGCTCCTCGAGGCCGAAATAAATGATCAGCAGGGGGATGAAGGCCGGCGCCGGCATATAGCGGATCAGCGCCATCAGGGGTTCCAGAAAGTGGCAGATGGTGCGGTTCGTGCCCATGGCGATGCCGATCGGCAGGGCCAGCCCTGCCGAGATCGCGAAGCCGATGAAGACCCGCTTGATGCTGGCCACCGCATCCGCCACCAGGATGCCGCGCTGGAACTGGTCGGTTCCCGCCATCCACACCGCTCCAGGGCCCGGCAGGAAGAGCTTGTCGACCATGCCGCTGGCGGTGACCAGCCACCACACCAGGAAGACGGTGAGGATGCCGAGCACCCCCAGGACCCAGGGGTGGCTGAGGAAGCGACGCAGGGCGGGGGACCGGGCCATGGTGCTCAACGGGCGTTGTCGACAAACTGGGAGTTCAGCAGGTTGGTGAGGTCAGGCTTGGTCTTGGCCAGGCCCGTCTCCACCAGGAAGACGCTGATCTGTTCGGCGGCATAGGGCAGCGACAGCATCGTGGTGCCCGGCTTGAAGTTGCTGCGGTTTTCCTCCAGGGTCTGGATGGTGGTGCCGGCGTTGTACTCCTTGAACTCGGCTTCGCTGACGCCGGAGCGTTCCACCAGGATCGGCAGGGTGCCGGTGGGGTCGTCCTTGATCGTCTTGAGGGTGGCGAACCAGGCGTTGACGATCTTCTGGACCTTCTCGGGATTCTTGGCGACGAATTCCGTACGGCAGACGAGCAGATCGCTGATCGCCCCGGGGTGATCCTTGGACGTGGCCAGGGCCCGGCTGCCCGGCCGCTTCAGGGCCTGAGTGGTGAAGGGGGCATAGACGCCGGCGGCGTCCACCTTGCCTGCGGCGAAGGCCGCGGCGGCGGCGCCAGTTTCGAGGGGAACGAAGGTGATGTCCTTGGCGGAGAGACCCGCATCCTTGAGCACCTTGAGCAGCAGGAAGTGGTCGACGGTGCCTTCCTCGGCGGCGACCTTCTTGCCCTTCAGCTCGGGGATCGACTTGATCTCCGCCGCGGCGATGATCTGGTCATTGCCCGTGGAGAAATCGTTCTGGAGCACCACCTGGAGATCGGCCCCACCCGCCACCGAACTGATCGTGTCGTTGAGGGTCTGGCTGTTGCAATCCAGCTGACCGGCGTTGAGGGCGTTGATCGAATCGAGATAGCCGTCGAACCACTGCATCGAGGCCGCCACCCCCTGCTCCTTGAACAGCTCCTTGACCTCGGTGACCTTCCAGGGGAACCAGCCCGGCCAGGCGCTGTAGCCGATTTTGACGGGCGCCTCCTGGCTCGCAGGCTGCTGGCAACCGGCCAGCAATCCTCCCCCGAGAGCGGCCATCAGGGTGAGGGCGACGGCCCGGCGTTGACGACGGAACAAGGTGGCTTTCAACATCAGGTAAATCGGGGAAAGGGTGGTGCCTGCGCAGATGGAGAGGGTCGCGTCTTTGACGCGATCCCAGATGGATGCTGGGTTCGGTTCCGTGGGGTTGTTGGGTGAAGGGAGCCCCCGCTGGAGAGGGTCAGAAGAACTCCAGATAACGCTGCTGTTCCCATTCGGAGACAGCAGAGTGGTAGGACTCCCACTCTTCACGTTTGTAGGAGACAAACGCCTTGAACATGGCATCACCGAATACGCTTTCGGCAAGTGGATCCGCCGCGAAGGCCTCCACCGCCTCGCCAAGGGTTCGGGGCAGCATGTTCAGGCCCCGTTCGGCCCGCTCCGCCGCGCTGAGTGTGTAGGCATTCACCAGGTTGGGGGCGCCGGGATCGAGTTGTTCGCGGATCCCCTCCAGGCCGGCGGCCAGCATCAGGGCCGCACCCAGGTACGGGTTGCAGGAGATGTCGGCCGCCCGGCATTCCACCCGGCCGCCGGGAGAGGGAATGCGCAGCATGTTGGTGCGGTTGTTGTTGCCGTAGCAGACGAACACCGGTGCCCAGGTGAACCCCGACATGCTCCCCTGGGCGACGAGGCGCTTGTAGCTGTTGACCGTCGGGGCGATCACGGCGCAGATGGCGGGGGCGTGCCGGAGCACACCGGCGATGAAGTGCTCCGCCAGCCGGGTGACCTCCCCGGGGGTCGCCTCGGGCGTGGCGAACAGGTTCACCCCGGTCTGAAGGTCCGCCAGGGACATGTTGAAGTGGGCGCCGCTGCCGGTGCGGTCGCCGAAGGGCTTGGGCATGAAGGTGGCCAGCAGCCCATGCCGATGGGCGATCTCCTTGGCCATCAGCTTGAAGAAGGTCAGCCGGTCGGCCATGGTGAGCACGTCGGCGTAGTCGAAGTCGGTCTCGAACTGGCCGGGGCCGTCCTCGTGGTCGAAGGAATAGACCCCCCACCCCAGGCCGTTCATCGCCTGCACCAGCTCGTCCAGCCAGGGCAGGTTGTCGAGCAGGCCGCGCACGTCGTAGGCGGGTTTGTCGAGGGTGTCGCGGTCGCTGAAGGGGACCCAGCCCCCCGCCGCCCCCTTCTTCAGCACAAAGAACTCGGTCTCGATGCCGAGGTTGAAGCGGAAGCCCATGGCGGCGGCCTCCTGGCGCACCCGGCCCAGGATGTGGCGGCTGCAGGCGTCGAAGGGGCGGCCGTGCAGGTGCAGATCGCTGGCGAACCAGGCCACCTCCGGCTGCCAGGGGAGCACGGTGACGCTGGCGGGATCGGGGACCGCGGCCACCTCGTCGTCGCTCACCTCCTGGGGAACGCCGTCGAGGGCCGCGCCGGTGAACAGTTCGGAGCCGGCCATCATCTGGTCGAGGTGCTCGAGGGGCACGGCCTTGGCCTTGCTCACCCCGTGCAGGTCCACGAAGCTGGCCAGGGCGTAGCGGACGCCCTTCGCGCGCAGGTCGGCCTGCAGGGCCGAGGTGGAATCGGAGGCGGGATGCTGGTGACTCATCAGGCGTGCAGCAGGGCGGGGGAGGTCTGAACGGCCTGGCGCTGGGCGTCGAGCCAGTCGTGCCAGGCCTCGAAGCCCTCTCCGGTGGTGGCGGAGAGGCGGAACACGGCGGTGCGGGGGTTGACCTGGCGGATGTGGGCCTCGATCCGCTCCACATCCACGGGCAGGTGGGGCAGCAGATCCACCTTGGTGATCAGCACGCAGTCGGCTTCCCGGAACATCACCGGGTACTTGAGCGGCTTGTCGTCCCCCTCGGTGACGCTGAGGAGCGCCACCTTGCGGTGCTCACCGATGGCGAACTCGGCGGGGCAGACCAGGTTGCCCACGTTTTCCACCCAGAGGATGTCCAGGGCGGCGGGATCGAGCCGCTGGCGGAGCAGCTTCAGGCCGCCGCTGACCATGGCGGCATCCAGGTGGCAGGCACGGCCGGTGGTGATCGGCACCACCGGAATCCCCACGGCCTCCAGCCGCTCAGCGTCGAGCAGGGTGGTCATGTCGCCTTCCAGCACGGCCATGGCCCAGCGGCCGGCGAGGGCGGCGAGGCTGCGCTCCAGCAGGGAGGTCTTGCCGGCGCCGGGGCTGCTCATCACGTTGAGGCAGAGCAGGTTCCAGGCGTCGAAGTGCTCGCGGTTGTGGTCGGCCCGGTGCTGGTTGGCCGCCAGCAGATTCAGACCGAGGCTGTCTTCGAGGGGCATGTGCATGGCGGATCAGCGGGCGGCTGTGGGACGGGAAGCGGTGGACGGGGCGGTATCGAAGCCGTAGGCGACCGAACGGATCCGCAGTTCGCGGCCGCTGACGATCTCCTCCATCGGGTGGTGGCAACAGGGGGAGCGGAAGCCGTCGGCTTGAACGGGGCTGTAGGTGGCCTGGCAGCGGACGCAGCGCCCCACCAGGGGCACCGACTCGATCACCAGCTCGGCGCCGTCGAGCCAGCTGCCCTTGACGGCATCGGCCCAGGTGACCACCAGCTGGTCGGGTTCGACGCAGGTGAAGGTGCCCACTTCGAGATGGACCCGATCCACCGCCGGCACCCGGGGAGCGTGCTGCTGCTTCCACTCGTTCATGGACAGCAGCAGGCAGCGCGTCATGTCGACTTCATGCATGCCCTATCTCCAGGCGCGGTCGACCTGCATGTTGCAGTCCTTGGAGAGCCAGGCGGGGGCTGACTTGCGGGGCAGCTGACCACTCACCACCAGGTGGGCCATGGTGTCGCAGATGACCCGGGTGGCCATCAGGGAGGTCATGTCGCTGACGTCGTAGGGGGGGGAGACCTCCACCACCTCGAGGCCGCAGACGGGCACGTTGCGCACGATCAGCTCCAGCAGCTTGAGGGCCTCGCGCGGCAGCAGGCCGCCGGGCTCGGGCCAGCCGGTGCCCGGCACGAAACCGGCATCGATGCAGTCGATGTCAAAGGAGATGTAGACGCAATCGGTGCCGTCGGTGGCCCGTTCGATGGCGAACTTGGCCGCCGCCTCCAGGCCCATGTCGCAGATGTCGGTGACGGTGAGCACGTTGGTGCCCCGCTCGCGGCAGACCTTCACCCCTTCCCGCGGCACCTGCCAGCCGCCGATGCCCAGTTGCACCAGGTTCTCGGCCGGGGCGTTGGCCATGTTGGTCGCATGGAACCACGGGGTGGTGTGCATACGCTCGTCCAGGTCGGTCTCCTGGGTGTCGACGTGGCGATCGAAGTGGATGATGCCCACCTTCTTGTCGCCGAGATGGCGGCAGACGCCCCGGACGGTGGGGAAGCCGATCGAGTGGTCGCCGCCCAGGATGATCGGGAAGGCGCCGCTGGCGAAGACGTGGGCGATGCCCTTGGAGATCTGATCGAAGCTCTTCTCGTTATTCGCGGGGATGGTGAAGATGTCACCCACGTCGCAGAGGGTGATCTGCTCGCGCAGGTCGACCCCCATCTCGTAGTTGTAGGGGGTGTACAGCGCTGAAATGCGCCGGATGCCCTGGGGACCGAAGCGGGTGCCGGGCCGGTAGGTGGTGCCGCTGTCGTGGGGAACCCCCACCACCGCCACATCAAACTCCCCAACCCGGTTCACATCCTCCAGGTAGGGGGCCTTCATGAAGGTGTTGATGCCGGCGTAGTGGGGCAGCTCACCGCGGGAGAAGGTGGAGATGCGCCGGTCGACGATGCTCTCGGCGGCCTCCAGGCCATGGCGAAGGCCCTGGTCGACCTCCTGCTGCCAGCCGGTCAGGGGAAGGGCGGCTTCCTTCTCGAGGGCCCTGGCCCCTTCACTGCCGGCGGGGTGGCGCCCCCGGTCGAAGGCCTCGGCCGCATCGGCCTGGCTCCCGCTGGACGGATCGTTCATTCGGACCTCTGGGCACGGTGGGAATGGGGCGGTCTCCCGGGCTTTTGTCCCTCCGTGCCACACACCGGTGAGAACTGGGTTCTCGGATTCGGTGGGTGCGCTTCTCTCGGACCAGGCATCCCTACGCCTGCTGGCAGTGCCAGGAATGGCAGTGCCAGCAATGGGGGACCGGAACCCTAGAAGCAATTTCCGCCTTGGGATCCTGAAGGCCCCCGGGCGGGACGGTTGTGACGGTTGCTACGGGATCGGTGCGGTCGCCTCAGGAAGGACAGGGGAGACCGGCCGCCTTGCGGTTGGTCTCGCGGCGCAGCAGCAGAAAGAGGTAGTCCGGGTCCTTGTACTGGCTCGGCAGGCACTGGTGCAGCTGCTCGAGCCGGTGCCAGCAGACCGTGCGCTGGATCTTCTTGAGGGTTCGACCTTCCCGGACCAGCAGCCGCAGGGCCTTGCAGTACATCGAATAGTTGGCCTCCAGTTCACCGATGGTGACTTTCGGGATCGTGACCTTCGGTAGGGACGCTGGAAGCGATCGGGCGGTCATCGGCCATCCTTCGGGGCAGGCCCCGCAGAGATCCATCCACTGTCGTCCATGGCCGGCCGGGGCGCGCCCCCCATCCGGGGACATTCCCGCCCATGGCCTCCCCCGGCCGGAGGGGGACGCCATGGGGGTTCGCTGACCCGGACGGCACAGGGGGGTGGCGGCCCTTCCGATTCAGTTAAGGTTTTGTCAGCAGAGGATTCCCGGCATGTACAAGGACCATCCCGTCATGAACGCGCTGCTGGAGCAGCTCCGCTCCCTCAACGAGCAGTACAGCGACCTGCCCAACGAGCTCAACCGCTACCGCGTCGTCCGCCAGGAGCAGCTGATCGCCCAGTGGGCCCCCGGCGTCAGCGTCGCTGTCTGAGTCTCGCCCTGGCCAGGGCGGCCCGATGGCCCCCCGTCCCCACCCCCTGTTGATGCCTCACCCGTGAGGTGATGAACAAGAACCACCCCGTTTACCACTCCCTGGTCGCCAGGCTGGAGAGCCTCCGGGATCAGTACCGGCACCATCCCTGCGAGCGGAACCGCTACCGGCTGGTGCGGCAGGAACAGCTGATCGCCCAGTGGGTGGCCGCCTCCGACCTGCCCTCCCCGAGCCTCTCCCCCATGGGCGGCGGCGCGTCGGCACCGGCGCCAACATGAAGAAAATCTCTCGCTTTGCCGTCGGGTGTTCCTTGTTGCTCTCGGGAGCCCATCCATCGGCTATTCCGTAGACAGCACACCCCTGTCGGCTGTACGGGCAAAGGTATGGGCAAAGGTTCGGGTAAAGGTCCTGGCAAAAAGGAAAAAGGAAGTCTCAAGATCAAGACCCTGACGATCAAGCCGCCGAAGGCGAAAGAATCCCGAAGCCTCGGCGCTTCCGCCGTGAGCGAGTCGGATCTCTACAGGCCCTCTCCGATCTTCGACGACCTCGCCAACCATTCCGAGGGACGCCCCCCCAAGCTGGATCGCAAGTTCTACGAGAAGGAACTGGCCCGGCTCCAGGTGGAGCTGGTGAAGATGCAGTACTGGGCGAAGCATGTGGGGTACCGCATGATCCTGCTGTTCGAGGGCCGGGATGCGGCCGGCAAGGGCGGCACCATCAAGCGCATCACCGAGCCGCTCAACCCTCGGGGCTGCAACGTGGTGGCCCTCGGCACCCCCTCCGACCAGCAGAAGACCCAGTGGTACTTCCAGCGCTATGTCGAGAATTTCCCCTCCGCCGGGGAGATCGTCCTGTTCGACCGCAGCTGGTATAACCGGGCCGGCGTCGAGAAGGTGATGGGCTTCTGCACGCCGGAGCAGGTGAATGAATTCATGCTCTCCTGCCCGGAGTTCGAGCGCATGCTGGTGCGCAGCGGCATTACCCTGATCAAGTACTGGTTCTCCGTCAGCGACGACGAGCAGGAGGCCCGTTTCCGCTCCCGGCTGGAGGATCCGGCCCGCCGCTGGAAGCTCAGCCCGATGGACCTGGAATCCCGGGACCGCTGGGTGGAGTTCTCCCGGGCCAAGGATGAGATGTTCGCCCACACCAACATCCCGGAGGCCCCCTGGTTCACCGTTGAGGCCAATGACAAGCGCCGGGCCAGGCTCAACTGCATCCGTCACCTGCTCAGCAAGGTCCCCTACGAGGACATGACACCCAAGGCGATCGAACTGCCCCCCCGCAAGAGCGGTGCCGACTACCAGCGCCCCCCGATGAACGAACAGTTCTTCGTGCCCAACGCCTATCCCTGAGCCCCCTCGACCAGCCAGCGGCGGCCCCCGAGCAGCTCCAGCCAGACCAGCACCACCAGCCAGTGGATCAGCACCGGGGCCGCGATGGACCCGGTGAGCTGGTAGGCAGCCACGCACGTCACCCCCAGCAGGGCGGCCAGGAGCAGGAAGCGACCGTCGTCGAAGAGCTTGCGGCCCCGGCGGTACCAGAGCCGGCCGGCCAGCGGATGCCAGGCGACGAAGAGCCCCACGCTCAGGGCCCCCCAGGCGGCGGTGTCCGCCATGCCGAGACCTTCCAGGGGGTGGGGCAGCAGGGCGGCCCGGAACAGGGTCTCCTCGACCAGGGCCGGGGTCAGCAGCAGGGCCGGGGCCTGGCGCAGCAGCAGCCAGGGCCGCACCGCTGAAGCCGTCGCCGGCAGGAAGCCGCTGCGGCGCCCCAGCGGCAGGGCGATGGCGGCGTAGGCCCCCAGCAGCAGGGCCGTCAGGGCCAGGCCGGCTCCACCGAGGGGCGTGAAGAAGGCATCCATCAGCCGGGGCAGGGCCAGCCCCACCACGGGCAGCTGACCGAGGAGCTGGGTCGGCGCCAGGGGGGCCAGGCGCCGGTCGGCGCCGGGGAGCTGGTTGGTGCGCAGCACATGGAGCGGGTCCCCGTGGCGCAGGAACACCCGGGCCATCTCGTCGTGGGCGCGGCGGGGCAGCATCGATCGCCAGCTGAGCAGTCCATCCCAGAGGCTGGGGCTGGCCCGGAAGCGGTCCGGTGCATCGCCGGGCCGGTCCATCAGCGAGGAGTTGTGGCGCCAGTCGGCGCGCACCATGCCGAAGGGCGTCAGCAGGGCATCGAGGGAGCGGGCCAGGGAGGCGAGCCGGGGCAGTTCGGTGCCGTCGAGCTCGCGGCGGCGGCGGCGCAGCTGGTCGATGGCGATCCAGAGGGCCTGGCTGGAATCCTGCACGCAGGAGATGGCCGGCGACACCAGCGAGACCCCGCCGCCGTCACCGCTGCGGTAGCGGGCCATCAGCACCTCCGCCTGGATCGCCAGTTCCTCCAGCAGCAGGGGGTCGGTGCGCACCAGCACGTCCGAGATCGGCCGCGTCCCGAGCCAGCCCCGCTGCAGGTTGCCGGTGTAGGCGCTCCAGTCCTGGCTGCCCGAGACGATGCCGTTGGGATTGTTGGCGTAGATCTGGTGGTAGCGCAGGTCGAAGCGGGGCTCCCCGCTGAAGGGATCGATCACGACCCGGGCGGCACCGAAGGCGAAGTGCCCCGTCACCGTGAAGCCGCTGATCGGCTCGCCATCGGGCCCGCCGATGCCGCCGAAGTTGTGGATCAGCAGGGATCGGTCGCCGGGTTGCCAGGGGGCGTGCTCCCCATCGGGATCCAGGCCAACCCGGCTGAAGCGGCCGCGCCGGGTCTCGCTGTCGCTCCAGTTGGTCCGGCTGATGGCGTTGAGGCCGGCGGCGGTGCCCCGCAGAACCTGGTCGCTCTCCAGGCGGGTGAGGTGGCGGGGTTCCAGGGCCTGGGCGGTGAAGGTCCCGTCGCTGTCCGGGGCGCCGTAGAGGTACCAGCCGTCGCTGCCGACGGGGGACTCCAGCAGTCCCTGCGGATCGAAGAAGCGCCGGCCATGGCGATCGGGGGGCTGACGGGGCAGGCGCACCGTCTCGATCGCACCGCCGAAGTCCCCCCGGCCCCGGTCGTAGTGCTGCACCCGGAAGCGCTCCGGGTCGGCAGGGTCGCGGGAGAGCAGCCGCACCAGAGCCACCCAGCGGCCCGTGCTCTGCAGGGGCGGGCGAGCGATCCGCAGCACGGTGTCCCCGTCCCGCCGCTCGACGTCCACGTCCTCGAGCGCCACGGTGATGTCGTCGTGGGGATGGGCCCCCGCCAGGGTCTGCAGCGGCCCGACATCGTTGCGCCCATCCAGGCGGGTGGGCACCACATTGCCCTGCTGGGCCGCCAGCCGGGCCTGGGCCCCGAGCCGCACCGGCGTGCTCACCTTGCCCACCAGGGCCCGCAGCACCGGCTCGTCCCGCCAGCCCAGCCGCAGGCGCTGGCCGACCAGGGCCTCTTGGCCCGCCGGGGCCTGCTCCAGCTCCAGCCACACCCAGTCGCCGCCGCCCCGGGCCATCTCGGCCGCTGCGGGAAGGATCAGGCGCCCGAACCAGTCGCCATGTGGTCGGTAGAGGGCCGGGTCCGGCCGACGTTCCAGCGGATAGTGCTCCGGACGGTTGAAGGGGGCCTGCCAGGCCAGGTCGTAGCTGGTGGGCGGTGGGGGGGGCGGCGCGCCCAGGGCACCCCTGGCCAGGGGCAGGACCAGCAGCACCATGGCCAGAACGGCCGTCAGAAGGGTCAGCCGGCGGCGGCGGTCGGGGCGAGGCCGCCCGGGCTTGGCAGGTGGCGGCATGGGGTCCTAACCGCCGCTTTCCCGGTGGATCGCCAGGGCCGCCAGCACGCCGCCGGCGAAACCGGAGGCGTGGCCGATCCAGCTCACCCCCGGGGGACTCAGGAACGGCAGCAGGCTGGGCAGCGCCCCCCCGTAGGCGAACAGCGCGGTGAGCGACAGCAGGATCGAGAGGGGGCGGCGCTCCAGCCAGCCGATCAGCAGCAGGTAGCCCAGCAGTCCGTAGATGACCCCGGAGAGGCCATGGCTGGCCTGGTGCCAGAACAGCCAGACGGGGATGGCCGTGGCGTAGACCCCCAGCCACACGGCCAGGTAGTCGCCCCGGCTCTTGGCCAGCACCAGCCAGGACAGGGGCAGGAACCAGAGGCTGTTGCTGATCAGGTGTCCGAAGCCTCCGTGGCTGAAGGGGGCGGTGAGCACCCCGAGGAAGGGCCCTCCCGGCACCATCGGCAGGTTCCAGCGGCCTCCGAAGAAGACCTGGTCGATGATCTCCTGGACCCAGGGCACCGCCAGGATCAGCACCGGCAGCACGGCCATGCCCTTCAGGCGGGACAGGCTGCGGTCGAGCCGCTGGGCAAGGGATCCGGCCATGGCTGCAGGCGAACCGGCAGTGCGTGTCGGCCTGTCCTAGCTCCCCAGCGGACCGCTCAGCAGCCACCACCACAGCGGAACCGAGACCAGGGCCAGGGCGGTGCTCCAGAGAACCAGCGACGCCACCCCATCGGCCGCCTGCCGCCGCCCGGCTCCGGCGGTCTCCTGCCGCCCGGCAGCGGCCGCTTCCGTGAGCAGCAGCACCGAGATGGCGGTGGGGGCCGCCGCCTGCAGCACCACCGCGTCCCGCAACTGGGAGGGCAGCCCCAGCAGGACGGCGAGCAGCAGCATGGCCGCCGGGAGCACCACCAGCTTGCCCACCAGGGGCGCCAGCAGGGCCGAACCGCCGGCGGGGCCGGCCGTGCCCGCCGGGCGGCGCCGGAGCATCAGGCCCAACCGCATCCCCACCAGGGCCAGGGCCACCAGGACCACCAGCCGGGCCGGCCACCACAGCCATTGGGCCAGTACCGCGCTCCAAGGGGTCTGGTGCAGCAGCACGGCCAGCGCCAGTCCCCGCATGGCCGGGCTGGTGGCCAGCACCCGCAGCTGGCGGCGCACGCCGGTGGCGCGCCGGTCCACCAGCAGCGGACCGAGGCTCCAGGTGATCAGCGTGGCCATCAGATCGAAGGCGATCGTGAAGCCGATGGCCTCGGGGGGAAGCAGGGCCAGGGCCACGGGCAGCCCCCAGTAGGCGGTGTTGCCCACGACGCAGCCCAGTTGCAGGCTGCCCTCAGGGATGCACCGGCCCAGGGCCGGCAGGCGCAGCAGCAGCAGGCCCAGGCCCGAGGCGGCCGCCGCCATCAGGGCCGCCGTGAGCAGCTCGGCCTGGAAGCCCGACCGCAGCAGCAGGGCCACCAGGCTGATGGGAATGCCCCAGGTGATCAGCGGCGGGGCCAGCCGTCCGGGCAGCCCGGGGAACCGCATCCCCAGCAGCAGTCCGAGGCCCAGGCAGGGGATCAGTTCGAGCAGGAACCGCAGCACCAGCCCTCCACCGCACCCCTGGCGTACCCACCATGGCGGTCCCCGGCCTGCAGCGCTGCCTAGGGTCGTCGCTTCCCCAGATGCCCAGGTCTTCGATGCAATCCCCCATGCGCTCCGGTGCCGACAACGGCTTCGGCGGGCTCTGGCAGCTGGTCTTCGCCGCCGTGCTCGCAGGCCTGGTGCTGCTGACCCAGACGGTGTTCATCGTGCCGGCGGGCAGCGTGGCCGTGGTCACCACCCTCGGCAAGGTCACCGGTGAGCCACGGCAGCCGGGGGCCAACTTCAAGGTCCCCCTGGCCCAGAACACCTCCCTCTTCGATGTGCGCACCCAGGTGCGGCCGGAGCAGTTCTCCACCCTCACCAAGGACCTGCAGGTGATCCAGGCCACCGCCACCGTGAAGTACGCCATGAAGCCCGCCGAAGCGGGTCGCATCTACGAGACGATCGCCACCGACGACCAGCAGATCTATCCGCGGGTGATCCAGCCCTCCCTGCTGAAGGCCCTCAAGTCGGTGTTCTCCCAGTACGAACTGGTGACGATCGCCACCGAGTGGAACTCCATCTCCGAACTGGTGCAGGAGAAGGTGGCCGAGGAACTGCGCAAGTTCGACTACGTGACCGTCCAGGGCCTGGACCTCACCGGCCTGCAGATTGCCGAGGAGTACCGCGCCGCGATCGAGCAGAAGCAGATCGCCGAGCAACAGTTGCTGCGGGCCCAGACGGAGGTGCTGATCGCCGAGCAGGAGGCCAAGCGGTACCAGACCCTCAACTCAAGCCTCGATGACCAGGTGCTCTACAAGCTGTTCCTGGATAAATGGGATGGGCAGACCTCGGTGGTGCCGGCCCTGCCCGGGGCGGCCGGGGGCGGCGGCAGCCCGGTGATCGTCAACGGCCGCCGCTGAGCGGGACGCCCGATGGACGAGGGAATTCTCGATGTGGATCTGTTGGCCTTCGAACGGGGCGGCGCGAGGGCCCGCGACGCCGTCGTCGATGGGGTGAGGCGCAGCCTGGCCAACGGCTTCGTCTACACCAGCAGCGATCTGCCCGTTGACCTGCTGGACTCCGCCTACGGGCTCCTGCAGCGGTTCTTCGCCCTCGAGGCCGACACCAAGCGGCGCTTCCGGGCGCCCGGCGCCAGCGGTCAGACCGGTTACACGGAGGTGCTGGTGGAAACGGCCGCCGGCAGCAATCACCCGGACTGGAAGGAGATGCTGAACTGGTCGGCCCCCCTGGCGGCCGGCCATCCCCTGCGGCTCCGGTTCCCGGCGTTCTATCCCGAGCAGGTCCTGCCGGAGGCGGCCGTTCCCGGCATCACCGCCGTGCTGGAGGAGTTCCACCGGGCGATCGCCGATCTGCAGCGGCGCTTTCTGCGGGTGATCGCCGTGGCCATGGGCTGCGGTGATGGCTTCTTCGAGGAGATGGTGCGTGAGGCCCCCACCCTCACCCGGGCTCTGCGCTATCCCCCCATGGCCCAGGCACCGGGGGAGGGGCATGTCTGGGCGGCGGCCCATGGGGACATCAATCTGATCACAGCCCTGCCGAGGGCCACCGGGCCGGGGCTGCAGGTGCGCGTGGCCGGGGAATGGGTGGAGGCGGCTCCGCCGGAGGGCCGGGTGATCATCAACACGGGGCTGATGTTGGAGCGTCTCTCCAACGGCCGCATCCCCACCGGCTGGCATCGGGTGGTGGCGCCGCCGGGGGCCACCGATGAGCGCTTCAGCGTCGTGCAGTTCTGCCATGCCAGACCCTGGACGGTCCTGGCGCCGGTGCCCTCCTGCTGCGGCCCGGATCAGCCGCAGCGTTACAGCGCCATATCCGCTGCAGATGCCCTCGAAGAGGTGCTTTACCGCATCAATCTGCTCGAGAACTGAGCATCCGCTGGCGAGGATAGCGGTCGTTCAGAAGGCCGCCGTCACCCATGAGTTCGACGATCCAGGGTGCCGGGATTCTCTCGATGTCGCCGGTGTCGATGTTGAGCACCCGGGCGAAATCGGCCGGGGTCGGGCCGCTGAGCTCGCAGATCCGGCCGATGAACCACGGCCTGCCGGCCATGGCCACCACGGCCAGGTGCCCGGCTCGCGCCTCCCGGAAGCGCTGGGGGTTGGCCCGCCTCAGGGGGGCCACCGCTGGATCGATCTGGCCGGGTGCCATGGCAGACCTCTGGTACACCTGTACTGTAACTGGATCGCTTCGGCGCGCCACCGGTCTGCGGGAGCCCCATAGGCTGGGCCCACCCAGAGGCGGAATCCGTGAACGAAGGCAGCAGAGGCGAAGGCAGCAGAGGCGAAGGCAGCACACTGGAGACCGGCGCGAACGAGCGCAACACGGCCGCGGGCGGCCAGGCCTTTCAATACGAGCCCCTCGAGCGCTTCGGGGAAGGCCTCACCACCGCCCGCCCCTGGAACCGGGCTGCCCTGGCGGGGGTCGAGCGTCTCAACGGGCGGGTGGCGATGATCGGATTCCTGGCGGCCCTGATCGGCGAGGAGTTCACCGGCAGGGGAATCCTTGGTCAGCTGGCCCTGATGCTGCGCTGGCTGCTGGGCTGAGGCCCCTGTTCCGGGGCGATCGTCCCTGGCCGAAGCCATCCTCACCAGCCGGCCATCCCCGACGGGAATCGTGATGGCCGCAGCCGCTGGCAGCCCCCTCTACATCCTGATGATCAGCCTCCATGGCCTGATCCGTGGAGAGAATCTGGAGCTCGGCCGTGACGCCGATACCGGCGGGCAGACGAAATACGTGGTGGAACTGACCAGGGCCCTGGCCCGCCAGCCTGCGGTTGCCCAGGTGGATCTGGTCACGCGCTGCATCAAGGATGCTGACGTCTCGAAGGACTACGGCAAGCCGATCGAGGTTCTGGATGCCAACGCACGCATCCTTCGGCTTCCTGCAGGACCGGATCTCTACATCCCCAAGGAAGAGCTCTGGGGCCATCTCGATGCCTTCACCGATGAGCTCTTCAGTTGGCTCCATCATCAGCCGCGACGGCCGGACATTCTTCACAGCCATTACGCCGATGCCGGTTATGTCGGTGTTCGCCTGTCCCATCTCACGGGTCTGCCGCTGATTCACACCGGCCACTCCCTCGGCAGGGACAAGCTGCGCCGGCTTCTGGCCCTCGGTCTGTCTGTGGAGGAGATTCAGAAGCGTTATCGGATGGCCGAGCGAATCAGTGCCGAAGAAGATGTGCTGAACAGTGCCAGCCTTGTGATCACCAGCACCCACAATGAGATTGAAGACCAATACGAACTCTACGACTGCTACACCCCTGAGAAGATGTCGGTCATCCCCCCGGGCACCGACCTCAATCAGTTCCATCCACCGACACCCGAGGATGGCCCGGTCGCCTTTGCCGGCACCCTTGCCAAGTATCTCCGGGAGCCTGAGAAGCCGATGATTCTGGCCCTCTCAAGGCCGGATGAGCGCAAGAACATCGTCACCCTCCTGGAGGCCTACGGCAAGTCAAAGCGCCTGCAGAAGCTGGCCAATCTTGTGATTGTTGCCGGGAATCGAAATGACATCCGTGAGCTGAACGAGGGCGCCCAGCAGGTTCTCACCGAGCTGCTTCTTGTCATCGACTGCCATGAGCTCAATGGCCTGGTGGCCCTCCCCAAGCACCATGCCCCCAGTGATGTGGCTGAGATCTATCGACTGGCCGCCTCCTCAAGAGGGGTTTTCGTCAACCCGGCCCTCACTGAACCCTTCGGGCTCACCCTGCTCGAGGCGGCGGCCAGTGGACTGCCGCTCGTGGCGACGGAAGTCGGTGGACCCGTCGACATCATCGGCAATTGCAGGAATGGTCTGCTGATTGATCCTCTTGATGAAGCATCGATTGCCGGCGCCCTGCTGATGATTCTCGAAGATGATGCTGTGTGGTCAACCTTTTCCAGCAACGGCCTGACGACGATTGCCAGGTTCTATTCCTGGGAAGCCCATGCCAGCCGGTATCTGAAACTGGTGGAGGATCTGATCGTTCAGAAGCGAGTCGTGGCCCGTCCGGCCCCGCTGGCGAAGCCGCCCGCCGTTCAGACAAGAACCCGCGCCATCTTCACCGCCATCGACAACACCCTTCTGGGTGATCCGGAGGCCCTCTCCCGCTTCGTGAAGCTGATGAGGGAGCAGCACCGCAGGGTTCTGTTCGGGATTGCCACCGGACGACGGCTCAACTCGGTGCTCAAGCTCCTGAAGATTCATGCCATCCCTATGCCCGATGTGCTGATCACAAGCCTGGGAACCGAGATCTATACCCCACCCCAGTTGACGACGGACATCTCCTGGATCCACCACATTGATCATCTCTGGACACCCCAGGCTCTCAAACGCCTGATGGATCCACTGCCCGGTCTGACCCTGCAGGCGAAGGAACATCAGAGCCGATTCAAGCTCTCCTATTTCTATGATCCCCAGCAGGCGCCTGCCATGGAGGAGATTCTCACCCTGCTGCGGCAGCATGAGCTCTCTGCCCATACCAGCCTCTCGTTCGGCCAGTTTCTTGACTTCGTTCCGGCCCGTGCCTCCAAGGGCCAGGCCCTGCGCTATGTCGCCAACCAGTGGAAGATTCCCCTGCAGCATGTTCTGGTGAACGGTGGATCCCGTGATGATGAAGACATGCTCCGTGGCCAGACCCTTGGCGTGGTGGTCGACAGCCCCCATCGTCAGGAACTGGCCCAGCTCAGTGACGCCGAACGGGTCTATTTCTCTGCCAGATCCCATGCCGCTGGAATCCTCGAGGCCATCGACCACTATGACTTCTTCGGGCGATGAGCAGTCCCCGCACCTCCCGCCGATGCGACGTCTGCTGCTCTGCACGGACCTGGATCGTACCCTGCTTCCCAATGGTGAGCTGCCCGAATCGGAGGGGGCCCGAGCCATGCTCGCCAGGGTGCTCCGCCAGTCGGGGTTCTCGCTGGCCTATGTCAGCGGCCGGCATCTGGCCTTGATCGAGCAATCGATTCGGGACTATGACCTGCCCCAGCCGGACTGGATCATCGGCGACGTCGGCAGTTCCATCCACGTCAGGGACGGCGATGGCTGGTCCCTTCTGGACGCCTGGTCGCGGTACATCGCCGCAGATTGGCAGGGCTGTTCCGCGGGCCAGCTGGGCGCCCTTCTGGGGGGATGTCCCGGCCTGGTGCTGCAGCCCGAGGACAGGCAGAACGCCCACAAGCTCAGTTTCTTCCTTTCACCGCTGGCCGATCTCCCCGCCCTCACCAGGGCCATCCACGCCTGCCTTGAGCCCCTGGCGATCGCGACCACGCTCATCTTCAGCAACGATGAATCGTCGCGTGTCGGTCTGTTGGATGTCCTGCCGCAGCGGGCCGGAAAGCTCCATGCGGTCGAGTTTCTGATGCGGGAGCAGGGCTTTTCAGCTGAACAGACGCTCTATGCCGGTGACAGCGGCAATGATCTCTGCGTGCTCACCAGCGGGCTGCCGGCCGTGCTGGTTGCCAATGCCCATCCGGATGTGGCCGAGCAGGCTGTGCGGGAGTCGGCCCGAAAAGGTACGTCTGAGTTTTTGTATCTTGCCAGAGGTGGCTTTCTGGGCATGAACGGCAACTACAGTGCCGGCATCCTGGAAGGGATCGGCCATTTTCATGCCGAAGCCATTCCGGAGCTGGATTGAACGATGCCGACGCGATGTCCGATCACCGTCTTTGGAGAAGTTCTGTTTGATTGTTTTCCGGATGGCACCGAAGTTCTTGGTGGTGCGCCCTTCAATGTGGCCTGGCACCTCAGGGGTTTTGGTCTCTCTTCCCGACTTGTCAGCCGGGTCGGCAGGGATGCCAGGGGCGAGCGGATCCGCTCCGCCATGGGGCACTGGGGCCTGGATGTCTCCGCTCTGCAGACCGACCCGATCCATGCCACCGGCCGGGTGAGCGTCACCCTCGTGAATGGCGAGCCCTGCTACGCGATCGTGTCGGGCAGCGCCTACGACTTCATCGATCCGCCCGAACCGTCCATGGTTCCGGGCACAGGCCTCCTGTATCACGGCACCCTGGCCCTTCGCCATCCCCCCTCGGCGGCTGCCCTGGCGTCCCTGAAGTCACTGCACCAAGGTCCGATCGTCCTGGATGTGAACCTGCGCCGTCCCTGGTGGTCGATCGAGACGGTTCTGCCCCTGGTGGACGATGCCGATCACGTCAAGCTCAATGCGGCGGAGCTGGCCCTGCTGAGCAACGACGCGCCGCCCGAGGACGACGCGCCCCCCGAGGACGATCGGGATGCCCTGGCCGCCTCCATGCACCGTTTTGCCGAACGTCACCGGCTGGAGACCCTGGTGGTCACCCGCGGTGCCCTCGGTGCCCTGCACTGGCGTGGCGGCGCGATCGTTTCCGTCGCCGCCGCCGCCGCTGGCCCCGTCGTCGACACGGTGGGTGCGGGGGACGGGTTCGCCGCCGTCCTGCTGCTGGGGCTCAGCCAGGGGTGGCCATGGGCCGAGACCGTCGCCCGTGCCGGCGATTTCGCCGCGGCCCTGGTGTCACAGCGGGGTGCCACCATCGATGACCCGTCGGTCTACACGCAGTTTCTGGCGTCATGGGGGGTTGGCTGATCCGATGTACGAACAGATTTCCCACTCCCTGCTGAATTCCATCCTGGATGATCTGCGTCCAGAGATCCGACGCCAGGACTTGCGTCACTTCTACACAAGGCTGGGCGCCAACTTCTACGCCATCCATTCGTTGTTCGTCACCCTCTATGGCCATCGTGACGACTTCAAGTTCCAGCTTCTGCGCCTGGTCGAAACCATGGCCCGTGGCTACATCGACCGTTCGCCAGATCTTGAAGCGCTCGATATTCTGAGAGAGGATGACTACAACTGGTTCCTCTCCCAGAAGTGGGTCGGAATGGCTGTTTACTCCAATGGCTTCGCCGAGAATCTTCCTGATCTGGCCAGCAAGATCGGCTACTTCCAGGAGCTGGGGATCAACATGGTGCACATCCTTCCGATCCTGATGTGCCCAGCCGGAAAGAGCGACGGTGGCTATGCGATCAGTGACTTCCGCCGCATCGATGCCAGGGTCGGCACGCTTGATGACCTGCGCAGGATTGCCGACGAGTTCAGAAATCGTGAGATTCTGCTGGTGCTGGATATCGTGCTGAACCACACATCGGATGAGCACGAATGGGCCCAGCGTGCCATGGACGGTGAACAACATTATCAGGATTATTACCACGTCTTTGACAACCGGGATATTCCTGATGTCTTCGAGCAGAGCATGCCCGAGGTGTTCCCCGAGAGCGATCCGGGTAACTTCACCTGGAATGGGGAGATGCAGAAGTGGGTGATGACGGTCTTCCACGAATACCAGTGGGACCTCAACTACTCCAACCCGGCGGTGTTCATCGAAATGCTCGATGTGCTGCTGTTCTGGGCCAACCAGGGTGTGGATGTTCTGCGGCTCGATGCCGTTGCCTTTCTCTGGAAGAAGCTCGGCACCAGCTGCCAGAACGAACGCAAGGCCCACCTCATCCTGCAGTTGATGAAGGACTGCTGCCAGGTGACCGCCCCGGGTGTCCTGTTCATCGCCGAGGCCATCGTGGCCCCCACCGAAATCACCAAATACTTCGGTGAAGACGCCATCGTGGCCAAGGAATGTGAGATTGCCTACAACGCCACCCTGATGGCCTTGCTCTGGGACGGTGTGGCCACCCGCAACACCCGACTCCTCTGCCAGGGCCTCAAGAGCCTGCCCAGCAAGCTGGAGCGGGCCACCTGGCTGAACTACGTCCGCTGCCATGACGACATCGGTTTCGGTTTCGATGACAGTGACATCGAACAGGTGGGCTACGACCCCCGTGCCCACCGGCGTTTTCTGATTGAGTATTTCAAGGGGGACTTCGATGCGATTCCCCGCGGGCTCATCTTCATGCCCAATGACACCACGGGTGATGCGCGAATCTGCGGTTCCCTGGCCTCCCTCGTCGGTCTGGAGTCGGCCCTCGAATCGAAGGATCAGCAGCTGATCGCCACCGCCATCAGCCGCATCCTGCTGATGCATGGGGTCATTTTGTCGTTCGGGGGTATCCCGCTCATCTACAACGGCGATGCCCTTGGCGTGCTGAACGATTACAGCTTCTACGCCGACCCCAGCAAGTGCAATGACACCCGCTGGGTGCATCGCCCGAAGATCGACTGGACCAGGGCCGAGCTCCGATGGAAGCAGGGGACCGTGGAGCATGCGATCTTCTCGGCGATGAAGAAGATGATCGCGATCCGCAAGGAGATCTCAGCCTTTGCCGATTTCAACAATCGCCAGATCCTGCCCCTGGAGAACGACCATCTGCTGGCCTTTGTGCGCACCAACCACCTGCGGCCATCGGAGCTGGTGCTGGTGGTGGCCAACTTCAACGACCAGCCCCGGTTCTTCGATCTCGAAAGCCTGGTGCCGCCGGTCTTCAGCAGCCACGATGGACTGGTCGATCTTCACTCGGGCCGGCGGCCGTCCCAGTCCGGCAGTCGCATCGTGCTGCAGGCTTACCAGTTCTACTGGCTGACCAAGACCTGAGCGCCCGATTCTCCCCCCGCCCGACGCTTCCCCTGCCCATGCGCGTCGTCACCCCCGTTCTGCTGGCCCTGCTGCTGGCCTCGGCGGCGGTGGCCGTCACCGTGTCGGTGCAGCCGCCCCCCAGCGGCAGCACCCCCGCAGCGTCCACTCCAGCCGCGACAACACCCGCGACGCCGGAGCCATCGCCGCCGCAGCCAGCCCCGCGCGCCTATCCCCGGCTGCCGGCGGACCCAGCCGCCATCGCCTCCCAGCTGGCCGCCGCCGAGCTGGCCCTCCGCTCCGCCGAAACCCCGGCCGAACTCCTGGGCGAGCTGGGGCACCGCCAGCAGGTCATCTACCGCCGGCTCGCCACCGAACCGGCCCTGGCCACCCGGGTGCGGGCCTTCCTGCCGGTCCGCTGGCAGGGGGTGATGGACCGCCACGTGGCGGCCCGCCGGGAGTTTCTTGCCATGCATCGGGGGGGGCGGCGCCCGTCCGTCGTTCCCGCCTGGCGGATCATCCCGCCCGAGCCCGCCGCCGACCTGCTGCGGTACTACCGGGAGGCCTCCGCCGCCACCGGCATCCCCTGGGAGGTCCTGGCCGCCATCAACCTGGTCGAAACGGGCATGGGCCGCATCGATGGCGTCTCCGTCGCCGACGCCCGGGGCCCGATGCAGTTCCTTCCCACCACCTGGGCCCAGCCGGGCGTCGGCAAGGGCGACATCCGCGATCCCGAAGACGCGATCCACGCCGCCGCCCGCTACCTGGTGCGGCGCGGTGGCCTGCGGGACATCCGCCGGGGGCTCTGGGGCTACAACAACAGCCGGCATTACGTCAGGGCCGTGCTGCTCTACGCCGAGCTGCTGCGCATGGATCCCCAGGCCTTCACGGGCCTGTACCACTGGGAGATCCATTACGCCTCCTCCGCCGGCGACCTCTGGCTGCCGGTGGGCTACAACCAGCCCCGCCCCCTTCCGGTCGCCACCTACCTGAAGCGCTTCCCCGCCTCGGCCCCTCCAGCACCCTGAGGGGCCTGCCAGCATGGGATCCCGCTGGGCTCCGATGACCCGGCTTCCCCATGACCCAGCGGCCCATGACCCAGCTGCAAGCGATCAACATCGCCAAGGTGACCACGATCGTGGGGCTGCTGGTGCCGGCCCTGGTGCTGGGGCTGGACTCCGGGCGGGTCGCGATCTACCTCGCCCTCCACATCAGCTACTGCCTCTGGTGGCTGCTGGAGGAGGTGCTGTTCCCCTGGCGCACCACCCAGCTCTTCACCGAGGTGGTTCAGCCGCCGCAGGCCGTCGCGGTGGTGCTCTACGTCGGGGTGTTCTACGCCGTGCCCGGCTGGCTGGCCATGGCCAATCCGGTGCCCATCGGCCCGCTGACGATCGCCCTGGGGCTCAGCCTGTATATCTTCGGATCGCTGCTGAACACGGCGGCCGATGTGCAGAAGGGCACCGCCAAGGCCCTGGGGGCCACCCTGGTGGCGGACGGGGCCTGGCGCCGGGTCCGCCATGTCAACTACCTGGGCGACCTGCTCCGCTACAGCAGCTTCGCGGTGATCGCCGGTTCGCCGTGGGCCTGGCTGCTGCCCGCCTCGGTGCTGGCGCTCTACCTCCCTCGCATGATCCGCAAGGAAGCCTCCATGGCCGAGCGCTATCCCGCGTTCGAGGCCTATCGCCAGAGCAGCTGGTGGCTGCTGCCCGGGCTCGTCTAGCGCTGCAGGGGAAGAAGGGCAGGGCCCCAACGCCTGGCCTCAGCCGAGACCCCTGCCGAGCAGCACATCCCTGGCGCCATTGACCGCCTGCATCGTGGCGTGGCGGCCGCCCCGGTCGGGGTGATGCTCGGCGGCGGCCCTCTTCCAGGCCACGGTCACATCGGCTTCCCGGAGCCGGCCCGCCAGCGCCAGCCCGAGACGGGCCCTGGCCTCGATGGCCTCCAGGCTGGGGCTTCGGCCCAGGGGGCCGTGGTCGGCGGCGGAGAGGCCCGTGCCCTTCTTGCGGCGCCCCTTGGTGCCGGTGGCCTTTCCCTGGCCGCGGGTGCGTGAGGCTGCAAAGCCCTTGCCGAGCGGCTCATCGGGCCTGTCCGAGGGAGCGCTGTCGGGCTGCTCCGGCCGCAGGGAGACCAGGGTCAGGCGGGGGTCAAGCAGGGTGCGAGCCATGGGTTCAGGTGCCAGCCCGACCGTTGCGTTGATGAGGTTGGGTTGAGAGGGTGGTCGCGACTCAGGCCGCGACGTCAAGGCCGGGGGCCGGATCGATGCTCAGTTCGGCGAGCAGGTCGCTGGAGAGCAGATCGCTGGCGAGGAGATCGGTGGCCAGAAGATCCGTGGCCGCCGCATCGGCCAACTCGGGAGCCACCATCGCTGCGGGGGCCTGGTCGTGGCCGCCGGCCATCGCCGGAGCGAGAAACGCCATGGCCAGACCCACCATCAGGGCGAAGAGGAAGGTAAGGGCTCTCATTGGCCAAGGACAGAATCTCCACAGTCCTAACACCACTCCGCCCCATGTCGCTCTCGGGAGGAGAAGATGGCCCGATGGAGCGCAGCGAAACCTCCCCCGCCCCGGCCATCGCCTACGCGGGATTCCGGGTCCGTACGGCGGCCTCGCTGATCGATTCGGTGCTGATGCTGATCATCACCGCCCCCCTGCCGCTCCTGGTTTTCATCGTGCCGGACGAGACGGCGGTGCTGGTTCTCAGCACGGTGGTGTCGGCCCTGGTGGTGATCCTGTTCTGGCGCTGGAAGCAGGGCACGCCCGGCAAGTTGATGCTCCGCCTGAGAATCGTCGATGCCGGAACCGGCGGCGAGCCCGGCCTGCGTCAGTGGTGCCTGCGCTATGGGGGCTACATCCTCTCGACCCTGCCCCTGCTCCTGGGTTTCCTCTGGATCGCCTGGGATCCCCGGCACCAGGGCTGGCACGACAAGCTCGCCGGCACGGTGGTGATCCGTGTGCCCCATCGCGCGACCGGGGCCGGGAACGCTGGTGCTGGACCTCCCTGACATCCGTCCCCTGCGGCCATGACAGCTCCCTCCCCCGATCCCCTCGATGAGGCCATCGCCGCCCGCCGCGCCCAGGACCCCCTGGTGGGGGCCCGGATCGGTGCCGAAGAGATCAGCCGCCGGCTCCTGAAGGCCATGGCGTCCGACCGGGGCGTGCACGTCGAATCGCTGCTGGCGGTCTGCGGTGCCCTGGCGGGCCAGGCCTGTCAGGCCGGTGTGCGGGCCCGGTCCAGGGCGGCCGGCCTGGCGGAGCTTTCGGGCCTGCACGTCGTCGGCACCGGGGACGGGGGCTCCTGCCTGGTGGGCGAGGGGCTGGTCCAGGCCCTGTTCAACGATCCCTATTCCACCTGGGGTCTGGCCGCCGGTGCCGCCCAGCAGGCGGGCTGCACGGCCCTGCCGGACCCGACGGCGCTGTGGCGCCACGGGATGGAGCACCTCGGCCAGGGGGACTTCGGCGTGCCCCAGGTGCCCGACGCCCACCAGCCGTCGCCCGAATCCCTGCAGGCGCTGCCGAGCCTCTGGCCGGCCCTGCTGCCGCTGGCCCAGCGGTTCTGCCCCGAAGCGGTGGAGTGGCCGATCCTGTACGGCCTGGTGGCCCAGAAGGCGATCACCATGGGCCGGGAGGTGATCGATCCCTGCCTGGCGCTGCGGATCGTGATGGACACCGCCATCGCCAGTGCCATGGTGGTGCTGCCCCAGAGCCCGGAGCCCGCCAGCGCTCCCTGACCGTGCCGGGCTCGACGGGCATCCGCGTCCCGACATCCCCGTCTTGGCAGCGGCGGCCAGGGGCGTTACCAAGGCCTTCACGGTCCCTTGCAGCAGGCGGATGGACTCCCGCTTCCCACGGTTTCTGACGGCGCTGGCCCTGCCCTGGCTGGTGTCCCTGGCGCCCCTGCCCCTGCTGGCGATGGGGGAGCCGCCGCCCCGGCCCTTGGAGATTCCCCTGGAGGTGCCGGTGGGGGACCTGGGGCAGAACGACCGTCTGCCGGATCCACTGCGGTCCCGCTACAAGCCGGCACCGGTGGGGGCGTTTCCGGTGCCCCAGGCCGGGGCCCTGGGCTATCCCCTCGGCCTGCAGCCCAGCGAGCAGGCCCCGTTCGGCTGGCGGCTGGCGGAGGCGCGCAACGCCTGGCGCGTGCACACCGGCCTCGATCTGATCGCCCCGGAGGGAACGCCGGTGTTCGCCGTGCTGCCCGGCACCGTGCGGCTGGTGGATGAGGTGGGTGGCTACGGCCTGCTCGTGGTGATCGACCATGGCCTCGGCTGGCAGAGCCTTTACGCCCACCTGCTGGATGTGGCGGTTCTGCCCGGGGAGAGCCTGGTGGCGGGGCAGCCCATCGGCCGGGTGGGCAGCAGTGGCTCGGCCACCACGGCCCATCTGCACTTCGAGTGGCGCCAGATGCGCCAGGGACGGCTGGTGGCTGTGGACCCCTCGCCGCTGCTGCAGACGATCGGCACCGGCCCCTCCGTGGCGGGCCGGGCGCCCTTGCCGCCGCTGCCCTGAGCCAGGGTGTCGGCGGGCTTCGCCATTCAGGCGTGGTCCGGATCCAGCGGCAGGCGCTTCAGGGCCAGGGCCAGGCGCCGCGCTGCCAGCAGCAGGGGGTAGAGGCGGCGGCTGCGGGACGGTCCGTCGAACAGCGGCACCAGCAGTTGCAGCAGGGGATCACTGGGCCGCATCAGGGCGCAGAGCTGCCGCACGGCCTCCGCCCCGTGCCAGGCCCTCTCCCCCTGGAGCAGGACCGCCCCCTGGGCCAGCGGCAGGCCCCGCTCCCGCAGGTCATGGCGCAGGGCCGCGTCGGCCCGCCCATCGACGATCTGCAGATGGGGGATCCCGCCGCGCAGTTCGCTGCTGAGGGCGAAGTGACGGCAGAACGGACAGCCCCCGTCGTAGACGAGGCGCAGGGTCTGCGGGGCGACGAGCCCCAGGGTCTGCGGGGCCGGATCGGGCGGTGGGGATGGGGGGGCGCCCATCGCGGCAGGGGGGATCAAGGGTGGGCGGCCGAGACTTCGGCAGCGTGATCGGAAGATTCGATTCTGGCGCCGGCGGCAGAAGAGCGGCGCAGGGGCGTCGAAGGATCGATTTCACCAAGTCCTGACAGGTGGCTGGATTCTGTGATCCTCGGCACCGTTCGATTCCTCAGAACGGTTAGATCCTCTGCCAATGGATGACTGGAAAGATGCTCACACCAACCACCCGTCTGAGGCTCCAGGAGATCATCGGCAGGATTGCCGATTCCCGCCCGGTCAGCCTCCATGAGCGCATCTATGTTCAGAAGTTCGCTGATCGCGATGCCAGTGTCTGGAGCTGGTTGCGGCGGGCCCAGCGCACCCAGCAACGGGGTGAGCCCGAATCGGAACTCGATCGCTTCACGGGCTCGCTGGATCTGGGCGACCCTTGTGACAGCGGCGGATTCGATCCCGGCCGGGACGATCTGGGCGACTGGTTCAGCGGAGCTCCGCATTGGCTCAGGCGCAGTTGAGTCGCCCTTAAGCGGTAGAAACACTCATTGCCGATTCTTCGTCGCATCGGCAACCGACATGCCGTAGGGACCGTGTGTTGATGCCATGGTCAGGTCTCAGCCAGGTCGGAGGGCACCATGGACGCCTTACTTTGTAGCTATCGCAACTGTTCGGAACGGATGCGGATCATCCGCTGCTGTGGGCCCGAGGATTTCTTCCTCGAACGGGTTGTCTTTCCCTTCGAAGTGCTCACTTTCCATTGCCCGCCCGCTACGGATGTGGAAATCTGGGCGCGGGATTCGGTGGGTGTCGTCCTCAGCGAACAGCTCCCCGCCGACGCCCTGGCCATGCAGCAGAGTGAGGTGTCGCCCCGTCCGGAATGGCTGCCCCAGGTTCCCAGCCGAGCGGTGGGGGTGAGGGGCAACGCCAGTTCGGTCTGCCTTCTGCCCCACTGACGCCGGCCGCGGACGTCGGCATCGTCTGCAGCGCCAGCTACCGCGACCACATCACCGGCCCCTGGCATCCGGAGTGCCCCGCCCGGGTCGATGCCGTGATCCAGGGCCTGGAGCGGGCCGGTCTGCTGGCCCGCTGCCGGATCCTTCCACCGCGCCCGGCCACGGACGCGGAGCTGCTGCGCTGCCACACCCCGGGGTATCTGCAGCGGGTCAAGGAGGACATCCAGGCGGGCCGTGACCAGCTCTCCACCGGTGACACCGCCATCAGCCCCCAATCGGAGCGCACGGCGCGGCTGGCGGCGGGGGGGGTGCTGGCGGCGGTGGAGGCCGTCATGGAGCAGCGGGTGCGCCGGGCCTATGCGGTTGTCAGGCCCCCTGGGCACCATGCCAGTGCGGCGCGGGGCATGGGCTTCTGCATCTACAACAACGTGGCCGTCGCCGCCCGCCACCTGCAGGCGGTCCATGGTCTCGAGAAGATCCTGGTCGTCGACTGGGACGTGCACCACGGCAACGGCACCCAGGACATCTTCTGGAGCGACCCCTCGGTGCTGTTCTTCAGCAGCCACCAGTCGCCGCTCTATCCAGGGTCGGGCACCCGCCAGGAGCGGGGGGAGGGGGCCGGGGCCGGCACCACCCGCAACTGCCCCCTGCCGGCCGGAACGTCGGGGCCCGAGCTGGTGGCCGCCTGGCGGGAGGAGCTCCTGCCGCTGGCGGAGGCCTTCGCCCCGGACTTCGTGCTGATCTCGGCCGGTTTCGATTCCAGGGCCGGCGATCCCCTGGGGGATTTCTTGCTGCAGGACGGGGATTTCACGGCCCTGACCCAGCTGCTGCTCACCATTGCTGGCGACCATGCCCAGGGCCGTCTGGTGTCCGCCCTGGAGGGCGGCTACGACCTGAAGGGCCTGGCGTCGGCCAGTGTCGCCCACGTGGCCTGCCTGCTGGGGGACAGCGGGCCGCGCTGACCACGCCACCAGAACCAGGCCTCGCGGTTGATCAGCAGGCCGATCAGCACCATCGCCAGCATCAGCACGATCTGGTCGGCCCGGGCGTCCGGCACCAGGATGTCGGCGGCCAGGTGGGGCAGGTTGGTGAGGGTATAGACAACGCTCAGCCAGAAATGGGCAGAGCGCCAGTGGCGCCAGCGGCGCGGCTGGCCCGGATCACTGGCGGCGTAGGCGATCAGCACGACCGCAGCCAGGGGCACCAGGAAGTACGCCAGCATGGCGCCGAACAGCAGCGGCAGCCGGGCGGCCGCCACATGGCCGTGGATCTCCGGGGAGATCCCGTGGAACAGGGGCATCAGGCCCAGCTCCACATGGAACAGCATCGCCAGCAGCCAGGCGATCCAGAGGCTGCGCAGACGCAGGGCGTGGTCGACAACGGTGGCCATGGGGACGTTCCAGGGCCCCCTGAGTCTGGGCAGCCCCGCCTGCGACGCGTGCGGAATGGCTCGGTTCTTGATGGGCCGGTTCGTTGCCAGGCTCCTTACATTGGGCGGACGGTCCATGGGTCCTTCCCCCCAGGCTGCTTGTGATGACCTCCACGACCTCCTCCCTGCCCAGCACCGCGGTGGCCACCGGGCCCGCCGGGAGGCCCATGGCCCAGCCCATGGATGCCGGGCTGCTGGAGGGTCTGCAGGACCACCTGGGTCTGGAGCGCAAGGCCAGCGCCGCCTACTGGGCCATGGCCCTCTGGTTCGCTGAGCGGGAACTGCGTGGCTTCGCCGCCCACCTCATGGCCGAGTCCCGTGGTGAACAGCAGCATGCCGGCCTGCTGGCCGATTACCTGATCGCCCGCGGCCAGACGGTGGACCTCGGGGAGCTGCCCGCCCCCTGCCAGAGCTGGAGCGATTTCGAGGCTGTGCTGGCGGACGCCTTCCGCCTCGAGGCCGATGTCACCACGTCCCTGCAGCTCCTCTATTCCATGGCCGAGCGCGCCGGCGACGTGCGCACCACCGTCTTCCTCGACCCGATGATCCAGGGCCAGATCGCCGCCGAGAACGGCGCGGCCCACCTGCTCGGTCGGGTGCGCTTCGGGCGCCAGGAGGCTGCCTCGATGCTGCTGATCGATGGGGAACTGGCGGCGGCCCAGGCGGCGGTCGCTGCTTAGGTCTGAACCCTCGGGGAACGGCCCCCTTCCCCCCGGCGGATCAGGCGGCCAGGGGCCGGCTGGTGATCTCCAGCAGAAAGGCGGCGCCGAGGGGATCGCGTAGGGGCAGACGCGTCAGTGCATGGGCCTGGCGCTGCAGTTCCAGGCGGCGTTGCTCGAGTCGGCGGGTTTCACGGCCAAGCCTCAGGCGGAGCCGTTCGTCGCGGCAGGCGGCCCCTTGCCCCTTCAGCCGCTGCCAGCTCTGGCGCACGGCGGCCATGTCGCGGCAGAGGCTGCCGATGAGACTGTCGCCGGTGTGGATCGGGGCGGCCATCGCGGTTCAGGCCGCCAGGGGAGCGCCATCCACCAGGGCCGGTGCCAGGCGCAGGCTGGTCTCGCCGCTGGGGACCTGCATCAGGTCGGCGGCCCGGATGCGGGAGATCAGCCGGGTG
>NZ_JAFKRJ010000004.1:0-74784 GCF_019038515.1 Synechococcus sp. CCAP 1479/10
GGCGAAGGGAGGGGCCTTATTGCGAATGGCTCTCAACCTAGAGGACCCACGGGCACTTTTGCAAGCGATTCTCAATAGCAGCTGGTGGTTGCGAGGCGGGGGTCACTAGCGTCGAGAGCTGCTTTCAGAGGCGCTGCCGTGATCCCCGATGCCCCATGGCTGCTCGAACGGGAACGCCGCTGCCGCCGGGAGGGCAGCGGCCTGACGACGGCGGATCTGGTCGGCTGCTGGCGACTCGAGCGGATCTGGAACAAGGGGAGCCGGGAGCCGGCCTCGGTGGCCGCCGGCCTGCTGCGGGGGCTGGCGGCCCGGCTGCGGCTGTCCGCGGACGGGGCCGGTCCGGAGGCTGGGGACCTGCGGCTGGCCAACAGCGTGCGCCTCGGTGCTCTGGAGCTCCGCTTCGAGGGTGTGGGCCGTCTGGAGGGCCGCCGCCCCCTGCTGGTCTTCAGCTTCGAGCGCCTGCTGCTGCTGCTGGGCGGGCGGGTGCTGATCGAGCGGGCCCTGCCCCAGCCCGATCCGCTGCGCCGGCCCTTCTTCGCCCTGATCGCCGCCGAACGCCCGCACTGGCTGGCGGCCCGGGGTCGCGGCGGCGGCCTCGCCCTGTGGCTCCTTGAGGGGGATGAAGGGCAAAAATGAGGCTAGGGTGAATGAAAATTGAATAAAAGGTTGGAACCATGGCTGAGTCAGCAACGGCCCTGCAGGACTGGTTGCTCCTGAGGGCGGAGGACGGCAGCACGGCGACCCTTCCGGACAACCTCTCGCGGGCCTTCCAGTCCAACGACCTCAGCCTGCTGCCGGTGTTCGTGGCCCACGCCTGGCAGGAGCACCTCCAGGCGGAGGCGGACCGCGGACGGCGGCAAGCCACCGAGGCCCAGCAGCAGGATCGAGCGGCCGCCTTCCATGCCCAGCTCGGCCTCGATGCCCAGGCCGACGGCGACCTGGCCCTGCAGCTGGGCCGGGCGGTGGACCGCGGCCTCAGCGCCTGCCGCTGCGAGCTTCACCTCACGGCCCAGTCGATGCCGGATGGTCTGCGCTGGTTTCGCCTGGAGATCAGGGACAGCCCCGCCGACCCCGGTGGGCAGCAGGAGACGGTCCAGGTGCTCCCCGTCGCCGGTGAATCCCAGGCCCTGACCATCCGCACCGCCATCCATGCGGTCCTCGAGGAACGCGGCTGGCAGGCCAGCGCCGAGCCGGGGCTGTTCCACCTCCAGGGTCCCCAGCTGGCGGCCCTGGTGGCGATTCTGAAGCGGCTGGCCGTGCCGGAATCCGAGGCCCTGACGGATCTGATGGCGCAGCCTGCCTGAGCTCCGGCTTGCCGGCCCGCCCCCCGGATGGCGCTGTCAGGGGCTGGCCGGCGGGCCGGGTTCCTGCATCCGCTCGAGGTTGGCGCCGAGGTCGGATTCGAGAAACTCCTTCACCACATGGCCCATGCCGCTGAGCCCCGCCAGGGCCGATTGCAGGGCCGGCAGGTTGATGGCGATCTCCTCGTTGGGGTAGGCCCGCAGGAATCCCACCGCCGAGAGCGTTCCCGAGCCGGACTCGATCCCCAGGATCGTCGCTGACCGCAGCGCCACCATGCCCACCTGCGGCGCCCTCAGCGGATAGAGGATGCCGGACAGCCGCTCCAGGGCGTTCTCGCCGAAGCGGGTGCTGAGCAGCCGGGTGGTCAGCGCCAGCGGCAGCGTCACCCGGTGGTTCAGCAGCCTGCCGACCTCGGCGGGGTCCTTGCCGCCCAGCCGCAGGGCATCCCCCAGCAGGCCCACGGCCTCACCGGTCCGGGCCAGCCGTTCCAGGTCGGCGACGGGGATCGAACGGCGAAACGCTCCGCTGACGAAGACCACCTGCTCGGCGGCCTCGGCCGCCGGCCCGGCCAGGATCAGCAGGGCCGCCAAGCCGGTGGCGCCCCAGGCGTGGGCCGTTGAGGGCAGGGAAGGCAGGGGGGGCATCGATCGGGTGGCCGGATCCTTGGGTGCCGGATCAAGTGTGGGTCAGACGACAGGCACCGGCGCTTCAGGGGTTCCAACTCGCCAGCCGGTCGCTCACGTCGACCAGGGGAAGGCCGTCACCCCCCCAGCCACCCGGGGGTAGCAGGGCCGGGGCTCTGGGCCCGGGGGCGACGGCGGGGCCGGCGGCGAAGGCCCCGTTCACCCAGGCCAGCAGCAGTCCCCGCAGGGGTCCGCCGCCCTGGTCATAGGGGGAGCCCATGTTGAAGTGATCACCGCCGCCCGCCAGGACCAGCCGATGGCCGTCCTTCCCCAGGCGGGCGACCCGGGCCATCGGAGCGATGGCTTCGGGACCGGGGGGCACCACCCAGTCACGGCTGCCGCTCACCACCAGCACCCGCCCCTGGAAGACGGGGATGGTTCCGGTCTCGAACAGGAGCGACATCGGCGGACTCACCGCCACGGCGGCCTTCACCCGCGGATCGGCCAGGGCGGCCTGGTCGATGGCGCCCAGGAAGCTGCACTGCAGCACCCAGCTCAGGTTGCGCTGGGGATCCTGCAGATTGCTGCAGCGTTTCTGCAGTTGCTGGGAGGTGGGTCGGGCGCCCGCCAGCTGCAGGGCCGTGGTGGCCCCCCAGGACTGGCCCAGCACCACCACCGAACCGGTGTCCAGTCCGCCCGGAAGCCCCAGTGTCCCGGCGGCCGCCGCATCGATCAGGGCAGAGATGTCGAGGGGGCGCAGGCGCAGCTCCGCCGGACCGGGCGGCGGCACCTTGCCGGAGAGCATGGCCTGCTGCTGGGTGCGGTCACTGCCGGGGTGGCGGGGCAGCAGCACCGTGTAGCCGTGGCTGGCCAGGTGCCGTGCCCAGCCCTCAAAGCTCTCGGGCCCGTCCCAGAGGCCATGGGAGATGGCCACCAGCCGGCCGGAGGCCTGCTGGGTCGGGCGGATCACCACCACCTCCAGGGGCTGGGGCCGGTAGGCCACCGGCAGAGTCAGGGTGTCGCGCCGCACGGGCAGGGGGCCCGGATCCCGCAGGGAGGGGGCCGGCGTCGCTGCCGTCCCCCCCTCCAGCAGACGGTTCGCCGACAGCAGCTGGGCGTTCATCCGCTGGAGCAGGAACAGGCCCTTGCCCACATCGACGCTGGCGGTGCGGCCCGGCACGGCCTGGAGCACCCCCAGCATCGTCAGGGGACCGCGGCCGGCGGCCCGGTCCAGCACCTTCAGCACCGTGTCGCTGGACACGTCGGCCGGCAGACCGTCGACCCCCCCGAGGGAGGAGAGCAGCAGCAGGGCCTGCTGGGCCAGGGGGGAGGGGACGACCTGGCGGGCCACGTCCAGGGCCTGCAGGGGCAGGGGGGCATTGAACAGATCCACCAGGGAGCGCCCGATGGCGCCCCGGGTGGCCTGGTCGAGTTCGGCCAGGTCGCTGTTGCCGGCGAGCAGGGCCCCGGGATCGCTCAGTTCCGCCAGCCGGATCGAGAACGTGGTCTCGACCAGGGGCAGCTTCAGCTCGATCGTCTCGAGGGCCCGGGCCGGCGGCACAGCGGCCAGGCCTGCGGCGAGCGCCAGGCCCAGAGCGGCCAGGGACGGAGAGATCCGCATCACCAGAGCAACTCCGCTGTGGGGGGCGCATCCTGGCAGAAATGAACGGCCATGACCCGCCCCGTGGGCCTCATTCCACGTCGTCGTGGGCGAAGCGGTTGTAGAGGAAGTCGAGGGCCGTGTTGCGCAGCTCGTAGTACTTGGGATCCTCCATGATGTCCTCCCGGTTGCGGGGCCGGGGGAAGTCGATCGGCATCACCTCGCCGATGGAGGCGGCCGGGCCGTTGGTCATCATCACCAGCCGATCGGCGAGGAACAGGGCCTCATCGATGTCGTGGGTGATCATCAGCACGGTGCATTTCTGGGTGTTCCAGATCTGCAGCAGCTCCTCCTGCAGCTCCTCCTTGGTGATCGCATCGAGGGCCCCGAAGGGTTCATCGAGGATCAGCACCTCCGGGCGGATGGCCAGGGCGCGGGCGATGGCCACCCGCTGCTTCATGCCACCGGAGAGCTGGGGAATGCGCTTGTCCATGGCCTTCTCCAGGCCCACCATCGCCAGATGGTCCACGGCGATCTCGCGCTTCTCGCGGCTGGAGAGGTCGGGCTTCACCTCGTCAATGGCCAGATAGACGTTCTCGTAGGCCGTCATCCAGGGCAGCAGGGCGTATCCCTGAAAGACCACCATCCGATCGGGCCCGGGCTTCTCGATCGGCCTGCCGTTGAGCAGCACCTGGCCGGCGGTGGGTGTCGAAAAGCCGGAGACCATGTTCAGCAGGGTGGACTTGCCGCAGCCGGAATGGCCGATGACGCAGATGAATTCCCCCTGCTCGACCTGCAGGTTGATGTTGTCCAGCACCGGGTAGGGGCCGGTGGGGGTGGGGTAGACCTTGCCCAGGCCTTCAAAACGCAGCAGGGGCTGGGTGGCGGTGGTGATCATGGGAGGAAGGGGCGGAGGGACGGCGGATCAGAGGCTGATGGCACGGGGCTGGCCGATGGGGATTTCGGCGACGCTGAAATCGCGGTGCAGGGACACATCGTTGAGGTAGCCGATCGGGTCCTCGGGGTTGAAGGGACGGCCGTCGAACAGTTCGATGCCCTGGCGCTGATAGCTCACGTCGTCCAGACCCAGTTCCCGCGCGGCGGTGCTGAACACCCCCACGCTGCAGACCCGCTCGAGGATCTCCACGTAGTTGCGGGGGAAGGGGATCTCGGCCCAGCGGGCCAGCTGGGTGAGGATCCAGAGGTGCTCGCTGCGGCTGGGCCGGTTCAGCCCCGCTCTGTAGAACAGGTGGTGCGGTTCGCCGTGGGGAGCGAAGGAGCCGGAATCGCCCTGCTGGCCGCTGAAGCGGATCAGATCGGCCTTGATCCCCAGATAGCGGCGGTCACTGAGCAGTTCGCTCATTTCCGCCCAGTGGGCGGGATCGGCGCAGTAGCGGCAGGCCTCCAGCAGCGCCTTGGTGAGGGCGATGTGGGTGTTGGGGTAGGCCTGGGCCCAGTCCTCGCGGGCGCCGAGCACCTTGCCGGGATGGCCCGACCAGATCTCCAGATCCCCCACGATCGGCACGCCGTGACCGCTGCTGGCGGCCCGGAAGTTCCAGGGTTCACCGATGCAGTAGCCGTCGATGGAGCCGTCCTTGAGGTCGGCGAGCATCTGGGCCGGCGGCAGGGTCTGCAGGTGCACGTCCTTGTCGGGGTCGATGCCGTTGGCCGCCAGCCAGTAGCGCAGCAGCAGGTTGTGCATGGAGGCGGGATGGACGATGCCGATCCGGTGGGGCTCCCGCTCGTGGCTGCCCAACCAGGCGCGGTAGTCCTCCACCGTGCTGACGCCTTGTTCCGCCAGTCGTTTGGCGAGGGTCACCTCGTTGCCGTTGCGGCTGATGGTGAGGGAGGACACGATCGGCAGCGGGTCGCTGCCGTGGCCGCCGGCCGTCATCCAGGTGGGCATCCCGGAGGGCATCATCGCCGCGTCGAGGGTCCTGTCGACCAGACCGTCGACCACACCCCGCCAGCTGGTCTCCCGCACCAGCTGCACGTCGTCGAGACCGTGCTTGGTGAAGAAACCCTTGGCCTCCGCCACCGCCAGGGGGGCGCAGGCGGCCAGGGGGATGAAGCCCAGGTCGAGATTCACCTTCTCCAGACCGTGGCGGGCCAGCACCTTGTGGGGCCGCGCCTGCCATTGCTTGACCCGCTTCTGGCGGTTGAGGAAGTAGATGATCTCCGAGCGCAGGCTGTAGTAGCTGGGGTGGTGCACCACCGTGAGCCGTTCTCTGGGCCGGGGGATGTCCACCTCGAGGATGCCGCCGATCTTCGAACCGGGCCCGTTGGTGAGCATCACGATCCGGTCGGAGAGCAGCACCGCCTCGTCCACGTCGTGGGTGACCATCACCGCCGTGAGCTCGTGCTCGTTGCAGATCTGCATCAGCTTTTCCTGCAGATTCCCCCGCGTCAGCGCATCGAGGGCGCCGAAGGGTTCATCGAGCAGCAGCAGCTTGGGCTTGATGGCCAGGGCGCGGGCGATCGACACCCGCTGGCGCATGCCGCCCGAGAGCTGGGCAGGGAGCTTGGTGGCCGCCTGGGTCAGACCCACCATCTCCATGTGCTCTTCGATCAGCGCGTCCTGCTCCGCTTTGCCAAGGTCGGGCATCACCTCCTCGATTGCCAGGGCGATGTTCTGGCGAACGGTGAGCCAGGGCAGCAGCGAGTAGTTCTGAAAGACGACCATCTTGTCGGGCCCCGGGCGCTTCACCGTTTCGCCTTCGAGGAGCACGGTGCCGCCGGTGGGCAGATCCAGGCCGGCGATCATGTTGAGCAGGGTGGACTTGCCGCAACCGGAGTGGCCGATCAGGGAGATGAATTCGCCCTTGCGGATTTCCAGATCGATCCCCTTCAGGGCCAGGTAGTTGCCGCCACCGGTGAGGGGAAAGTTCTTTTCGAGATTCTGAACATCAACGAGTGCTGTCATGGCGGATCACGTTTGGGGAAAGTGGAGGACACAGAAGGCCAGGACCATGGCGGTCATCAGCAGGAGGCGGGCCAGCAGAAAGCGGATCACGTTCTTCCTTTCGCTCATCCAGGCGTCGAGCCATCCGAAGGGCCTGAGGGCGGAGGGCAGATTCATGGCTGGGTGTGCCTCACTGGCCGGGGGAAATGCGGGCCTGGATCCAGGCCATCAGGCGATCCAGCAGCAGGCCGATGCCGCCGATCCAGATCACGGCCAGCACGATGTCGCTGACGTAGTTCTGCTGGTAGGCATCCCAGATGAAGAAGCCGATGCCGACGATGCCGCTCATCACGATCTCGGCGGCGATGATCGCCAGCCAGGCCAGGCCGATGGAGATGCGCAGGCCCGTGAAGATGTAGGGAAGGGCCGAGGGGATGAGCACCTTGGTGAAGAAGGTCTTCTTCGACATCTGCAGCACCAGGGCCACGTTGTGGTAGTCCTGCGGGATCTGGCGCACCCCTTCGGCGGTGTTGATCAGGATCGGCCACACCGCGGTGATGAAGATCACGAAGATGGCCGCCGGCTGGTTCTTCTGGAAGATCACCAGGGCAATGGGCACCCAGGCCAGGGGGGCCACCATGCGCAGGAACTGGAACAGGGGGTCGAAGGCACGGTTGAGTGTCTTGTTGAGGCCCACGGCGATGCCGGCGCTGATCCCCACCACGGCGGCGAGGAAGTAACCCTGGGCGACCCGGCCCAGGCTGGCCATCGTCTGCCAGAAGAGGCCCTTGTCGAGGCCGCCTCGGTCGTAGAAGGGATAGAGCAGCAGTTCACGGGTGCGCTGCTCGGTGAACAGGCTCAGGGGACCGGGCAGGCGGGTGAGGCCGAGGCTGGCGCTGAGCTGCCAGGCCAGCAGAAAGCCGGCGATGCCGAACAGGGGCGGCAGGATCAGCTTGCGGTTGCGCTTCCACCAGAGCAGGGGGCCTGCCGCGTTGCTGGTGGGGTTGGGGGATGTGGTCGTCATGGAAGGGGTTCGTCCTGGAAGAAAGGGATGGAATCCGTTGGAAGGAATGACCCGTGACGGCAGTCACGGGTCTGGGAGGTGCAGGGCCGATGGGGCACCGGCCGATGGGCGAAGAAATCAGCGCTTGATCTTGAGGCTGTCGAGATAGGCCTGGGGGTTCTCCGGATCGAAGACGATTCCGTCGAAGAAGGTCTCCTTGCCGCGGGAGGAACCGGTGGGAATGTCCTTGGCGGGCAGCCCCAGTTCGGTGGCGGCCTGGCGCCAGATGTCTTCCCGGTTCACCTTGTCGACCAGGGCTTTGGCCTGCTCGATCGAGGTGAGCTTGCCGGGGTGCATGTTCCAGCGCAGCGATTCCACCAGGAACCACAGACTCAGGCTCTTGTAGGGATAGGAGATCACCCCCCGATCACTCATCCAGTAGATCGGGCCCAGCTTCGGATCGTTCACCGGTTTGCGATCCGCACCGAGCAGGTACTCGCCCTTCAGCGCGGGTTCGAGCACCTCCACAGGGGTGTTGAAATAGGCGCGGGAGCTGATCAGCTTGGCCACCTCGCTGCGGTTCTCGGGCTTGTCGGCCCACTGCTGGGCCTCGATCAGGCCCTTCACCAGCGCCACCGCCGCCTTGGGATTCTTGTCGACCCAGTCGCTGCGGACCGCCAGGAATTCCTCGGGGTGCACCGGCCACATCTGGGCGGTGAGGGCGGCCAGGTAGCCGATGTCATCCTTGACGATCCGGAACGGCCAGGGATCGCCGGTGCTGAACGCATCCATGGTGCCGTTGCGCATGCCCTGGAGGGTTTCAGTGGAGGGCACGGTCAGCAGTTCAATGTCCTTGTCGGGATCGACACCCCCTGCCGCCAGCCAGTAGCGGATCCAGAGGTCCTGGTTGGCATTGGGGAAGGTGTAGGCGGCGCGGAACTTGCGGCCTTCCTTCTGCGGGAAGCGCTGGAAGACATCCACGGCCGGGGCCAGATCCAGCCCCAGGTTGTCGGCCTTGAGGCTGTTGGAGACCGCAATGCCATTGCCCTGGCTGTTCAGCTGGGCCAGCACCACCATGGGCACCTTCTTGCCGTCGGTGATGATCCCTTCGGTGATCAGGTGGGGCATCGGCAGCTGCCACTGGCCCCCATCGATGCCGCCGCCGGCGGAGCCGAGCACCACGTTGTCGCGGGCGGCGGGCCAGCTGGCCTGCTTGGCCAGTTCCACCTTGATCCCGTGCTTCGCGAAGAAGCCCTTCTCCACACCCACCACCAGGGGAGCGGCTTCCAGGATGGGGATGTAGCCGAGCTTGATGGTGCCCAGCTCCTGGCCGGCCGCAGGGCTGGCGGCCTGGGGCGAGCTGGTGGACTCGGAGGTGCCTGGTGGATTTCCCAGGCATCCGGCGAGCAGCAGGGAGGATCCCAGGGCTGCCCCGAACCGGGTGAGGAAGCGACGGCGACTCGTCATGGCATTCAGGTGTTGATGGAGGGAGATGAAAAGGGTTGGCAAGAAAAGAAGAGGGGCTGCTCAAAGAACAGTCCCATGGGGCTAATCCGTGGTTGTCAGCGTCTCCTCAGCGTGGAGACTATGGCGAAGGGAGAAGGGTTGAAACGGTGCGTTCGAGGGTGGTTTGGCGACCCCGGATTTGGGGTCCGGCAACATTAGTGGTTGAGTTTTAAACCTGGGTGTCGACTTGAAGCAGACCTGCCAATCTCCTGAATAAATCTGGCTTATGCATTCAGGAATACAAGGCTCAGGACACAGGTATCCCGAACAACATCCGCTGCTAAATGGCCTGGAGGGCTGCTTACTCCTGCTGCTGGCGCATCCGCGCCGACACCTGGGCTTCAGGGTCGACGCCGGCAAATGTCGGAGGCAGCCACACCCGCACCACCATCAGCAGGGCCATGGTCATCAGGAACAGGCAGACCGCCAGGATCTGTTGCCAGTCCGTCTCCAGCACGCCGCGGACGATCACTTCCCGGAGCACCGAGACGATGGCGATCTCCACCGCCACCCCGATCGACACCCGTTGTTCCTGCAGATAGATGATCAGCAGGCGGAACAGCTCCACCAGGATCAGGATGAACAGGATGTCGGCCGTGACCTCGTGAAACTCCGATGTGGAGAAGAGGGTCGAAAAGGTTCGCTTCAGCTGGAGCACCATCACGCCGAACAGCCCCAGGCAGAGGGAAATGGCGATCAGGTCCTGGACGGCCTCAAGGGACTGGACGATCTGGCTGCGGCGGAGCTGCTGATGCCAGGGGATGGCGTCATGGGGTGTCGAAACCGGCGTTCCGGTGGGCGGGTGGTTCATGGCGAAGGGTTTTCGGGAACGGGAAGGGGGCCACGGGAAGGGTGTCTGGGTTTTCGCTCGGGATCTGGGGGCTGGCGGCGCGAGGGACGAGCAGATCGGCCTCGCTGACCTTGACGACCTGGCCCTTGCTGCGGAACCGGGTCAGGGATTTGGTCACGGTGACCCTGGTCATGCCGGCGATGTCGGCGAGCTGGCGGTGGGTCAGGTTCATGTCCTCCAGCGAGAGGGTGGTGCCGCTGGTGCTGACCCGGCCGAAGCGGGCCCCGATCCAGTGCAGCAACCGCAGCAGCCGGGAGTCGGCGGGTCGGACGCGGTGGATCTGCAGCAACTGGGTGGTCTGGGTGAACAGATCCCTCATGAAGTCAAGGGTCTCGCCCTCGCTTGGCTCGAATTCGACCACCACCACCCGGGTGAGGGAGATGAGCTCGTAGGGAGTCACATCACAGCCGATGGGTGTGATCAGATCGCCCGGTCCCCAGATGCCAAGGGTGATGGACTCTCCCTCTTCATTCCAGGTGTTGGCTCGGATGTAGCCATCGTCGATCCGCCAGCTGATGTCGGCGGGCACATGATCATCAGCGCGGAGGGTCAGCTGCAGCGGTCGGGCGGGCATGGCGAGGGTCATGTCACGGCGAATGGCATGGCGGGAGGCTCCGGCGGGCTGCATGGCGAGCTGCGGATGATTGGGCTTGATGGTGTGATCGTTGCGTGGTGCCCAACCACCGGGCAGGACCTGGTGTTGGAGTCCGGGAACATTAATGACCAGATGTGGGTGTTGGGTGCTAGGTCAACGCAGGATTACCAATCCAGCCGATAAGTCCCGGTGATCGGATTGCCGCCCTTCGCCTGTCGCCCTCCGGCGGCTTTTGCTGGCCGTCCGGTCAGCCTGGCCACTCGTCATGGCAAGGAGCGGCTGCTGGCCAGGCCCTTCCGCCATGGCCTCGACCTCAGCCTCGTTCTGGCCAGCGGCTTCGACACCGACCTGCTCGGCACCTTTAGCGGTGAACGGCCCCGTCCCGCCGATGCCCTCGAGACCTGCCGGCGCAAGGCGGAGGCCGGCATGGACGACACGGGTCTGGATCTCGGGCTGGCCAGTGAGGGCAGCTTCGGGTCCCACCCCGCCCTCCCCTGGATGACGGTGGGCACCGAGTGGCTCACCTTCGTTGACCGCCGCGAGGGTCTGCTGATCGCCGAGAGCCTGGTGGCGACGCGCACCAACTTCGACCGCCGGCGGGTGTCACCGCAGGACGACATCCAGGACTGGCTCGATCGGGTGGGCTTTCCCTCCCATGCCCTGATCGCCAGTCCCCATGGCGGCGACGGCGACGGGGGCAGCCCCGGTACCCCCCTGATCAAAGGACTGCGGACCCATGCGGCGCTGGCCGAGGCGATGGGCCGCTGTGCCCGGGCCTCGAGCGATGGCTCGGTCTGGCTGGAGACCGACATGCGGGCCCACTGCAACCCGACCCGACGGCTGGCGATCCGCTCTCTGGCGTTCCGGCTGGTCCGGCGGATCGCCCGTCCCTGTCCGGCCTGCGGTGCGCCGGGCTGGGGCCGTTGCGACGTGCGGGTCGGCCTGCCCTGCCGCTGGTGCGGCCACCCCACCGAGCGCCTTCAGACCGAGGTGTGGGGCTGCGTCGCCTGCGCCCATCGGGAGGAGCGGCCCCGCCCGGATGGTCGACTCACGGCCGATCCCGGGGATTGCCCACGCTGCAATCCCTGAGAGAACTCTCCGGATCCTGTCAGCCCGATCCGCCTTGCCGATCGGTCGTGGCAGCTACCCGGCCAGGTGTCCGGTTGTCAGCGTCAACAGAATCGGTTTTCTAGGGTTGCTGTCTCCTGGAATCCCGATCCGGTGGGGCACCTGCAAGGGCTCTGCCGGATTTTTTATCGGCCGCTCATGATGCGGGGTGGAGGTGCTGAGCCGGAGTCTGCGGTGCCACGGCAGCAGAAGAAGGGACCGCGCAGCGCTCGCGGCAGAGAACCTCCAGGGACGGCCGGCCGGTGATGGCCAGACGCCAGCGGGCCCAGAGTCCGTAGAGGGCATCCACCAGGGGCCGCAGCAGGGGCCAGCGGGTGGGGGCGTAGAGCCAGCCCAGACCCACCAGCCCATAGGCCTGGCGGAACACCTCCACATCCCGGATCACCTCGCCGTCGCTGCGCAGGGCGTGCATGCGGCCCATGGCCTCGGCGTAGGTGATGCCGCCGTGGCGGGCCGGGTCGTAGGCGGGGTCATTGACGTCCACGAAGGCCAGCCGGCCCACCCCCCGGTCGCGGCGGCGCAGGGTGTTCACCTCCCGCAGGCACAGGGGGCAGCCGCCTTCGAACAGCAGGGTGAGCTCGGCCATGGGGCTCCAGACGCCTGGTGAGCCTAGAAAGAGCTGTCACCGTCCCGGTGGCGCCCGTCCGGTGGCCAGACTCCAGCCCGCTCCCCTCTCCCCCATGTCCGTCTGCCGCCAGGCCGCGCTGCGTCGCTGGCAACGCCGGGATCCGCAGTTGATCCAGCGGCTGATGCCGTTCTGGGGCTGGTTCTACGCCCATTACTTCCGCGTCGTCTCCGATGGCTGGGAGCACATCCCCGACGCCGATCCGCTGCTGTTCGTGGGCAGTCACAACGGCGGGCTGGCGGCCCCCGACATGCACATGGTCATGTACGACTGGTTCCGCCGCTTCGGCCTGGAGCGCCCGGTGCTGGGGCTGGCGCACCCGAAGGTCTGGCTGGGCTATCCGCCGCTGGCGGATCTGGCCGCCCGCACCGGAGCCATCCCCTATCACCCCCGCCTGGCCCTGGCGGCCCTGGAGGAGGGGAACAGCCTGCTGGTCTATCCCGGCGGCGGGCAGGACACCTTCCGGCCCCACCGGGACCGGGGCCGCATCCACTTCGCCGGCCGCACCGGCTTCCTGCGCCTGGCGATCTGGCATGACCTGCCGATCGTCCCGGTGATCTCCTGGGGGGCCCACGACACCCTGGTGGTGCTGGAGGACTTCTACCCCCAGTTCCGGGCGCTGCACGAGCGGGGGATGCCCTGGCTGTTCGGCATCGATCCCGAGGTGATGCCCCTCTATCTGGGCCTTCCCTGGGGCCTGGCCCTGGGGCCGCTGCTCAACCTGCCCCTACCGGTGCGGATCCACACGCGGGTGTGCCCGCCGATCCGCCTGGAGCGCAGCGGCCACGCCGCCAGCCGCGACCGGGCCTATGTGCAGGCCTGCTACCAGCAGGTGACCGCCACGATGCAGGAGTCCCTGGATCAGCTGGCGCTCGAGGCTCAGCGGTAACGGGAGGGCGACACGTAGGACTGGGAGGGAATCGACTGCGGCCCGGTGCCGTTGCCGAGCCGCTGCGGCAGGCCGTCCCGCTGGCGCTGCAGTTCCGCCAGAGAACGGGTTTCGCCCATGGCCAGGCCTGTCAGCACCGCCAGTTCCTGCTTCAGCTGGTTGGCGGGCCTGGGATTCACGAAGCGGAAGTTCAGCGTCGTCTTGTCGCCGCCGCTGTCGTAGCCCACCACCGTGAAGTAGAGGTCCGCCGTCTTGCCGGCCTTGGAGCCGGCGAGGGCCCCGCCCACCATGCCCCCCACCAGGCCGATCGGGCCCAGCAGCAGGCCACCGGCGATGGCCCCGGCGGTGCCGCCACCCACGGCTCCCACCGTGCCGTTGGTGCTGTCGTAGGTCTCCTGCCCGCCCGCGTACCAGCGGGCGATGCGGCCGATGGGGATGAAGCTCCTCCTGTCTCCGATGCCGTTGGCGTCGAGGTTGATGCTGCAGGGGTTGTTGCCGCAGAGGGCCTGATAGGTGGTGGCCATCGCCGGTGCGGGAAGCAGCAGGGCCAGGAGCAAGGGAGAGGCCTGGCAGGCTCGCCGTCGAAGCCGGGCTCGCGTGACGGTCATGGGTCGAGCGTGGAGGGTCGTGCCAGTCAATCGACGCTCGCCGACGGCGCAATGGGGCCGGGGCCGCGGGGTGATGACCGGATGTGTCCGGCGTGGCGACGCCCCCGGGGCTCCGATGATGGACATCGCTCTGCCGGTGTCCCCGGGGCCCCCATGTCCCTGATCAACACGGCCGTCGGTCTGCTGGCGATCAGTTCGCCGATCGGTCTGCTGCCGGTGGTGGTGGAGGCCGGAGGGGGCAACCCCGTGCGGATCCGCCGGATCAGCCGCCTGGCGGTGCTCACCTTTCTGTGTGCCCTGATCGCCGCCTGCTGGTGGGGCCAGGGCCTGCTCGACCTGTTCGGCATCACCCTGGACGCCTTCCGGGTGGCCGGGGGTCTGATTCTGCTGCCGATCGGCCTGCGCCTGATCGATGGCCGGGAGGTGAGCCACGGTTCCCTCGACGGCACCGAGGACAGTGCCGGCGTGGTGCCGATCGGCCTGCCGCTGCTGGCGGGCCCGGGGGCCATCTCCCTGGTGGTGGCCGATGCCCCCGCCGCCTGGCAGGGCAGGCTCGCCCTCAGCGGTGTAATCGGCCTGCTGGCGATCCTGATCTATCTGTTGCTGATCGCCTCGATGCCCCTGCGCCAGGCCCTGGGGGAACTGCAGGAGAAGGTGATCAGCCGCCTGATGGGACTGCTGCTGAGCGCCATCGCCGTTCAGATGCTCGTCAGTGGCCTCCGGGGGTGTTTTCCGGTGCTGGCCTGAGGGCCGCGGCGTCCCCCCCGGCTGCTCAGAGATAACCGAGCCTCGGCGGCGTCGGCGGCCCCTCGAACGGGTCAATGGCCAGCTCCCGATCCAGCACGGTGAGGATGTCCTGGATCACGGCAGGTCGGGTGGCCACCCAGAGGAAACCCTCCAGGGGAGCCGCCGCGTGTGGGTCCCACAGGCAGAACTGGGGGTGCTGCCGGTACATGCGGGTGGCCAGGGGCACCAGGAAGCGGGTCTTGGGGAACTGGTCCTCCCCGTGATCGAAGGTGAGGACGATGGCGAATTCCAGCTCGCCCTTCGGGGTGTAGCGGTCGATCCGGGTCTCCCCGTCCGATCCGGGAAAGGGGGAGAGCCGGTACTCGACGTAGCGGCGATGGAAGGGGTTTCTCTGCTCCTTCCAGGTCCTCGCTTCCACCCCCAGCTCCGTCGCCAGCTCGGTGAGCAGCAGATAGGAATGGGTGCGGAGGGTCTCGTGGAGCTCGTCGGTCCTGTTGCTCTGAAGCCGCCAGCGCTGGGCCAGCGCCTCATAGCGGTTCATCTGGGGCAGGTCCTGGGGGGTGGGTCCCGTGGGGCCAGTCACCGATGCTCTCCTCACTTTCTCAGTTTATCGACGGTCGGTGTGGGGGCCAGGGGGTGGTCGCGCCGCCCCGGGCGAGGCTCGGGCAAGGGGCGCATCACCTCCCGAAACGCCTGTCGGCAGCGGTTTTCCAGGAGCTTCAGCCCAATCGCGGCAGGGTTGCAGCAGCACCGCTGCTCTGGCCATGGCCATGAGCGATAACTTGGTGTACTCTTAAAGGGCAGTGAAACGACGGCCATGGATCCTGTGAGCCCGGTAGCCCAGCTGGCAGTCGCCGCCATCAGCGGCGCCGCCTTCCTGATTTCGATGGTTGTGATCCCCTTCCCAGAGTCGAAGGCCGATTCCTCGGCGGGCATCGCCCCGACCTCCCAGACGAGCGCCAGCATGCTTCGCACCCTTGAGTCCTCCGCCCCTCCTCTGGTCAAGTAAGCCTCAACCAACGACCGATCCGCTGGTCCGTCACGGCCACGGTCGAGCACCGTTCGTCCCCCAGTTCCCGGCCAAAGCCACACAGTTCAGCCAGCCATCCCGCAGCAGATTTCCTGCAGCAGCAGATTTCCGGCAACAGATTCCCCGCCAGAGAGCCCCCACTGACCGTTCAGCCGCGAGACCCCAAGCCGGCCCGCTGATCGCCAGTCCATCAACGGAATCCTCACCTCCATCGTTTCCTGGTTGCGCCTCAGGATGGTTAGGCGATGCTCGCCACTGCCATGTCCTCCGGCCCTGAGCCTCCCCAGGGGACGCCGCTGGTGCTGGTCCACGGTCTGTTCGACACGCCCCGGGTCTTCGACCGACTCGATCGCCAACTGGCCGGGAGGCGCCAGCCCCTGCTGAAGCCGGCCCTGCCGCTCCCCTTGCGTGCCGCCGCGATCGAGACCTCGGCCGAGCGGCTCGCCGCCACGATCGAGGCGGCCTTCGGGAGCGCGACGCCGGTCGACATCCTGGGCTTCTCCATGGGCGGCGTCATCGCCCGCACCTGGATCCAGCGGATGGGCGGCCATGCCCGCACCCGCCGCTTCATCAGCCTCGGCAGCCCCCAGCAGGGGACCCTGACGGCCCAGCCCTGGCCCCGCAGGCCGCTGGCCGGCATCGCCGACCTCAAGGTGGGCAGCCCGTTGCTGCGGGAACTCAATGCCGACCTCAGCCTGCTGCAGGGGATCGACTGCCGCAGCTACGCCACGGTCTTCGATCTGATGGTGGTGCCTGGCTGGCGGGCGGTGCTGCCGATCGGGCCGCGGCGGATGCTGCCGGTCTGGACCCACCAGCAGTTGCTGCGCCACCCGGCGGCCCTCGATCCCCTGGTGGCGGATCTGCTGCGCCCCTGAGCCGTTTCCGGCCCCAGCATGGGGGTGGACGCCGATCCGCGAGGTCACGATGCCGAACGCCCTGGCCGCAAGGCTCACCGCCTGGGGATTCTCCTGGGGGGGCCTGCGGGACAACCGCCGTGGCGAGTGGTGGCTGATCGCCCAGATGGCCCTGATCGTGGCCCATCTGCTGCCGGCCACCCCCTCCCCCGCTTCCCTGGGTCTGGCCTGGCCGCTGCCGGCGCGCTTCGGGGGGCTGGCCCTGTTCGCCCTCGGGCTGGTGCTGGCCGGGCAGGGAGCCCTGAAGCTGGGCGCCAGCCTCAGCCCCCTGCCCGAGCCCATGGCCGACGCCCCCCTGGTGACCACCGGGGCCTATGGCCGCTGCCGCCACCCGCTCTACCAGGCCCTGATCCTCTGCTCCCTGGGTGTGACCGTGGCCCTCGGCAGCCTGTTGCATCTGGGCCTGATGCTTGGCCTGGTGGTCGTGCTCGGCTTCAAGGCCCGCCGGGAGGAGGCCCGCCTGGTGCTGCTCCATCCGGACTACGGCGCCTACCGCCAGGCGACCGCCGCGATCCTTCCCGGGCTGCCCTGGCTCGACTGGCGTTCCGCCTGAGCCCCTGCCGCCGATCGGTGGAGCGGTTAGAACCGACGCCACTGCCCTGTCCGGTCCATGCTCCTGCTTCCGTTCTTCCGGGTTCTGCGGGCCTGCGGCCTTGCCGCCCTGATGGCTCTGGGGGTGCTCATGGCCGACCCGGCGCCGGCGTTGGCCGCCTTTGTGCTGCCGCCGCTGCCCTACCCGGTCGATGGCCTGGCTCCGGCGATCGAGCCCACCACGATGACGATCCACCACGACCGCCATCACGCCGCCTACGTGGCCAACCTCAACGCCCGGATCGCCGACCACCCCGAGCTGGAGGGGATGGCGCTGGAGGATCTGCAGGGCCGGATGTCGCGCTACCCGGCCGCCGTGCGCAACAACGGCGGCGGCCACTACAACCATTCCCTCTTCTGGCAGGTGATGGCGCCCCCGGGCCAGGGCGGTGCCCCTTCGGCGGAGCTGGGGGCGGCGATCACCGCGGCCTTCGGCTCCCCCGAAGCCCTGCAGCAGCGCTTTGCCCGGGCGGCGACCGACCGCTTCGGTTCGGGATGGGCCTGGGTGATCCGGCGACCCGACGGCAGCCTGGCGATCACCAGCACCGCCAACCAGGACAACCCGCTGATGGATCTGCCGGGCATCGAGCGGGGCGTGCCCCTGCTGGGTCTGGATGTGTGGGAGCACGCCTATTACCTCGACTACCAGAACCGCAGGCCGGACTACATCGCCGCCTGGTGGTCGCTGGTGAACTGGAACGAGGTGAACCGGCGCTTCGCCGCTGGCGGCGCGGCGACAACCGCGAGTGAATCCTGACAGCCGCGGTTGTCGGTAGCTGATACGACGACCGCCCGGGGAAATGGTCGCGAAAGTTAACGATATTGCCGTGACCACCATGGCCCTGTCCCGAACCGGCCTGTCCGGACACGCCCTGTCCCGAGTTGTCGAGCTCGTCCCCGTCCAGCGAACGCTCCACGGAGACGCCCTCTTCTCCGCGCCCCGCACCAGCGACGAGACCCTCATCGCCGAGATCGCCAGGGGCGACGCCTTCGAACTCTTCTGCCACCGCTTTCAGACCGATCAGCTGCTGGTGCTGCGGGGAGCGATCGATCTGGTGGTGCTCCAGAACCGCCAGATGCGCCGCATCCCCCTGCGGGAGGACGAGGCCACCTGGGTCTGCATTCCCCCCGGGGTGCCCCACGGCGCCATCAACCGGGGCCGGATCCCCGCCCTGCTCGTCAATGCCGTGCTCCGCCACGGACCGAGTGATCCGAGGGATTACGAGCCCCATCCGGTGCCGCCCAGGTTCCGCAGCCAGTGGCGCCGGCTGGCGGTCGCCTGATCGACGGCGCTGGCCGTCCCCCTCAGTTGTATTCCCCGGGGATGTCCTGCTTGGTCACCGTGACCCGACCGACCTTCTTCCCCGAAAGGCGCAGCAACTCATCGCCCGAGAAGTCGAAGCCCCTGCCGGCGGCGATCTGGGCGACGTCGTCGGCGGTGGCGGCGGCCAGCACCTCGGCGCGCAGGGCCTGGTCGTCCTGCATGCGGGCCAGGAAGGAACGGGCCTGATCGAGGCTCATGCGCCGGTGGGGGTGGCGTGGCCGTCCAGCATGGCGCAGGCCCCTATCGGCTCCACAGCTTCTCCAGCTCCAGGTAGGTGACGAACAGCAGGCTGACGCCCCCGCAGGCCCCCAGCTCGCTGGCCGTCAGCGGGGTGACGCCGAAGAAATGGGCCAGCGGCGCCACGTAGAGGAGCATCAGCTGCAGGGCGGCGCTGGCCAGCACCGCCCCCAGCAGCCAGGGGTTCGCCGCCGGAGCGGAGCGCCACAGGGCCCGATCGCTGCCGGCGGAGAGGGCATGGCCCAGCTGGGCCAGACAGAGGGTGGTGAAGGCCATCGTCTGCCAGGGCCGTCCCAGCCGGGCGGCCACCACCATCAGCGCCACCACCAGGGCACCGAAGACCAGTCCGATGCGCAGGATGGCGCTGCCCAGACCCCGGGCGAAGATCGATTCGCCGGGCTCGATCGGCGGCTGGCGCATCAGATCCTCGGCGGGCGGGCCCAGGGCGAGGGCCAGCGCCGGCAGTCCGTCGGTCACCAGGTTGATCCAGAGGATCTGCAGGGGGGTGAGGGCCAGCCCGAGCAGCGGGGCCGAGCCGATGGTGATCAGTTCTCCCAGGTTGCAGCCGAGGATGAAGCGCACGAAGCGGCGGATGTTGGCGTACACCTGCCGGCCTTCCTCCACGGCATTGACGATCGAGGCGAAGTTGTCGTCGAGCAGCACCACGTCGGCCGCCTCCCGGCTCACGTCCGAGCCGCTGATGCCCATGGCCACACCGACGTGGGCCTGGCGCAGGGCCGGGGCGTCGTTGACCCCGTCCCCGGTCATGGCCACCACCGCACCGGTGGCCTGGAGCGCCCGCACGATGCGGAGCTTCTGCTCCGGCACCACCCGGGCGAAGAGGCTGGTCCGTCGCACCAGCGCTTCAAGCGCCGCCGCGTCGAGGCCCTCCAGCTCCGGCCCCTGAACGATCGGGCTTCCCGGTTCCGCCAGGCCGATGGCCTCGCTGATCGAGCGCGCCGTGAGCGGATGGTCGCCGGTGACCATCACCGGCCGGATGCCGGCCCCCCGGCAGCGGGCCACGGCAGCGGGCACCTCCGGCCGGGGCGGATCCCGCTGGGCCATCAGGCCCAGCAGCACCATGGTCTGCAGCCCGGCCTGCGGGCCCCCATGCCGGGGGGCGGCGGCGAAGGCCAGCAGCCGCAGCCCCGAGGCGGCCAGTCCGCGGGCCTGGGCCAGCCACCAGTCCCGCTGGGCCTCGCTGAGGGGCCGCACCCCCGCGCCGTCCAGCCAGCGGTCGCAGCGGTGCAGGATCGCCTCGGGTGCTCCCTTGGCGATCAGCAGCAGGGAGCCCCCGGCGGGGCTCAGACCCAGGACTGGGGGGCCCAGAGGTGCCGTCAGGCGGCCGTCGGTGTCACTCACCCACACCGCCATCATCCGCTGCTCCGAGCAGAAGGGCATCTCGTGGGCACGGCCGTGCAGCGCCCGCAGGCTGGTGGCCTCCAGGCCCGCCCGGGCGGCGATCTCCAGCAGCGCCACTTCGGTGGGATCGCCCATTCCCCCCCGCTGCTGGGGCTCGGCGTCGTTGCACAACACCCCGGCCTGCAGCAGCAGCTCGAGGTGGGCGGGGATGAGCCCGGCCACGGCCCCCGGCGGCGCTGCCAGCTCGGTGGTCAGGAAGCCATGGCGGCTGTCGTCGGCCCCCCGGCCGCCCTGGTGCTCCTCGTCGGGGCGCAGGGCCAGGGTGCCGCAGCGGAGCTCGGTCACCACCTGCCGGTTCTGGGTAAGGGTGCCGGTCTTGTCGGTGCAGATGACGGTGATGGCGCCCAGCGCCTCCACGGCGGGCAGGTGGCGGACCAGGGCGGCGCGACGCACCATCCGCTGGGTGCCGATGGCGAGGCTCACGGTGATCACCGCCGGCAGCCCTTCCGGCACGATCGCGACGGCGGTGGAGAGGGCCAGCTCCAGCAGCGCCAGGGGGGAGCCGCCGAGCAGCCAGCCCCCCAGCGCCACCGCCGCCACGAGCCCCAGGGCCCAGGCCACCAGCCGGCGGGAGAGGTCCGCCAGCCGTTGCTGCAGGGGCGTCGGCTCCGGGCGGGCAGTGTGGATCAGCGTGGCGATGCCACCCAGCACGGTGGCCATGCCCGTGGCCGTCACCACCGCCAGGCCCCGGCCCCGCCCCACGGCGGTGCCGAGGAAGAGGCAGTTGCTGCGCTCCACCAGCGGCGTGTCCGCTGCCAGGGGCGGTTCGGGGCGCTTGCTGACCAGGTCGGCTTCGCCCGTGAGGGCCGACTCCTGCGCTCCCAGGTCGCTGGCCTCGAGCAGCCGGACGTCGGCGGGCACCCGATCACCGCTCTCGAGGCGGATCAGGTCCCCCGGCACCAGCTGGTCAGCGGGGAGGCGCTGCCAGCATCCGTCGCGGCGGACGCGCGCCAGGGGCTGGGCAAGATCCAGCAGGCTGCGCAGGGCCAGCAGCGCCCGGCTCTCCTGCAGGTAGCCGAGCAGGGCGGTGAGCCCCACGATCAGCAGGATGGCGATGGCATCTTTGGGGATGGCGTGGTCCACCACGGCCAGAGCGGCCGACACTGCCGCCACCGCCAGCAGCAGGAGCAGCATCACGTTGCTGAACTGGTCCAGCAGGATCCGCCAGCGCCCGGGACCCGGCGGTAGGTGGAGCCGGTTGGGGCCCGTGGTGGCCAGGCGTTCGGCCGCGGCGGCCCCGCCCAGCCCCTCCCTCTCGACCCCGAGCCGGCGCAGGCATTCCGGCCCGGACAGGGCCTGCCAGTCCGTGGCCTCGGCAGGGATCATGGCCAGCCACCCTGTGGCCCCTGAACCCTAGGAGCGCAGACTTTCGCAGGCCTCCCCGTCGCCATCGGAGTCCAGGTAGCTGTGACCCTGGCGCAGCAGCTCCTGGGCCCTGGCATGGGAGCCGATCTGGCTGCAGAAGTGGCGGCGGCCGTCGGGGGTGGTGCCATCGGGGATCCGGGCGGAACGGCGGCCGCGCCGGAAGTCCCAGGGCCGGGTGATCCCACCCGGCACCCGCCAGACGCCGAGCCCCTGGCGGCGGGCCCGTTCCTCGGCCTCCAGGTAGGCCGCCCCGTCACAGCCGGCCAGATAGCGCCGGTAGGCGAAGGCCAGGCCGTCCTCCACCAGGGCCAGGTTGATGTTGGTGTCACGGATCACCTCGGCCACCGTGCGCCCGAAGCGGTCGGTGCTGTGGGGTTGGATCGTCACCGGCCGCCCGACGGCCAGGCGCATCAGGAGGGCCTGGCGCGCCTGCTGGCCCCACGGGCTCTGGGCCGTTTCGGGGGCATCGATGCAGGCCAGGCGGATCGTGATCCGCTCCTGGCCGCGGCGCACCCGCAGGGTGTCGCCATCGCCGACCGAGACCACGGTGGCCCGGAAGGCCGGTGCCGCTGCCGCGGGCCCGCCCTGCAGCAGGGCCAGCAGGATCAGCAGCAACGGCAACCGGTGGCCGGGCATGGCGCCGGGGGGCAGGGAGGGCGGCCCCTCAGCCTTGCATCGCCCGGGAGCGCACCTCCTCGAGGCTGCAGCGCCGCCGCAGCGCCCCGTTCTCGAAAACGGTCTGCAGGCAGCTGGCCGGATGGGGCTCCGGTCGCTCCAGCACCACCGTCCGGTACCCCCGTTCGTCGCGGATCAGGTCGAGCACGCCGGCCTTGCTGGTCTTGGCGGGATCGGTGATGGGGCACTTGTGCACCGGCCGGATCCGGCCGGCCCGCTCCACCCACGACACCTTGTAGGCGAAGCGCTGGCTGTCCCGGTTCACCTGCTGCAGCAGGCCGCCACCCATGCCGAAGGCCACGTTCTCGACGCTGAAGCCCGCCGCCAGGATCGCCTCGATCACCAGCGGCAGGCTGGTGGCGGTGATGCCATCCCCCTGGATCACCCGCACGTGCTCCAGCACCCGGTAGCCCTTGCCGTTGAGCCGGCTGCCGAAACGGGCCTCCAGGCGCCGCAGCAGCTCGGGGACGATCGCCACCGGGTCGCCCGAATCGGGCCGGATCACCACGGTGGCGCCCGAGGCGATCACCTGCTCCCGCAGCTGCTCCCCCCAGAGATGGTCGACGGCGTTCCAGAGGTCGTAGGCATCGGAGACCACCGCCAGCACGGCACCGGGCCTGGCGAAGCGGTCGAGCATGGTCCGGTAGGCCTCCAGCTCGTGCTCCTTCCCCCAGGCCAGGATCGTGGAGTGCTCGGCGGCCGGAATCGAGAAGCCGGCCATCGGGCCGTCGTAGTGGCGCCGGCCCGCCACCAGGGCGGCGACGGTGTCGGTGCCGCGGAAGGCCACCAGGTGGGCCAGGCCGCCGATGGCGGCACTTTCCCGGCTCGAGACGCCGCGGGAGCCGAAGTCGTGCAGGCGGAAGGGGAGTTCGGCGGCCGGGTCATCGGCGGAGCGCTCCAGGCCTGCCCGCAGGAGCTCGCGGAAGTGCCAGCTGCGGGTGGCCACGGTGGTGGGGTACCAGAGGCGCAGCAGCAGGGTCTCCACCCAGGTGACCAGCCAGGCCAGGGCCGGATCGGTGGACTCCACCGTCATCAGCACGTTGCCGGTGGGTACCCGGCTGCCCTCGGGGACGGCCCGGATGCGCAAGGGCAGCCGGCCGCCGTGGACGCCGAGCAGACGCTGCCAGCCCTGGTGGTTGAAGGGCAGGCCGTGGGCGCTCCAGAGGTCGGCGGCCTCCTCCACATCGTCCCGGGTGACGGGCCGCTCCAGGGTGTCCTGCAGCAGCATCTGCAGTCCGAAGAACAGGGTGTCGGGGTTTTCGCCGCCGCGGCTTTCCATGTAGGCCCCCATGGCAGTCAGATCGGGGGGGTACTGGAGCCAGTGGCTGCCCTTGTAGCTGTCGGTGTCGAGCAGAAGATTGAAGTCCATGGTGTGCACTGCTCAGAGTCGCGAGATGAAGTGCTGGATGATCTGGACGTGGTCCTCGAAGAAGCTGTCTTCGTGGGCGTAGATGTCGGCGAGGGGCATCCAGAAGGCCTTCTCGGCGTCATCGCCGCCGCGGACGGAGGGCAGGGCCCCGCCCTTGAGCTGGATCAGGAAGGCGTGGGTGATCACCCGGCCGCGCAGGGAGCGTCCCGGAGCATCGAAGACGTGGCGATCGGCGATCGAGCCCTCCAGCACGGGCCTGGGCACCTTGAGGCCCGTTTCCTCCCGCAGCTCCCGCAGCATTCCATCGACCACCTGCTCCTGCTGGTTGAGGTAGCCCCCCGGCAGGGCGATCAGCCCCTGGCCCGGCCGCACCCGGCGGCGCACCACCAGCACATGGCCCGACTGGACCACCACCGCATCGGTGGTGACGAAGGTGGGTGGATAGGGCGCCACCGACCACAGCTGGCGGTAGCCGGCGATGTAGTCGGCCTCCTGGCGCAGCCAGCGGTAGCGGCCCGTGTCCCGGTAGTCCGTCAGGAAGGCCCGCACCGCCTCCGGGACATGGGCGGCCCACTCGGTTGCAGCGGCGTCAGAGAAGTAGGCCTGGCGAATGGCCGTGGAGTGGACGTCGCTTTTGAGGGGCACATCCTGAAAGTCCCACTGGGGAAACAGATCGAGGTAGTAACTGCTGCGATCCTTCCGGTGACCGATGAGCAGCACCCGTTCGTCCTCGGCCGTGACGGCGAGCACTTTCTGCTGCACCTCCGCCAGCCAGAGATTGTCGGAGTAGAGATGGTCGCGGATCGGGATCACCTCCAGCCGCCGCTGCCACGCGGCCGGAAGGGCGGACCGGATCATGGCCTCCCGTTCCTCGCTGCTCCAGGGGTTGCGGGTGTCGGGGGCACAGCGGTGGCTGCCGAGCAGCAGGATCAGCCGATCGGCCCTCTCCAGGGCCGCTTCGACCAACCCGAAATGCCCCACATGGAAGGGCTGGAACCGTCCGATGAGGACGGCGACGTCGTGATTCATGGTGAACCTCAGAATCCCTGAGATGAAGCCCGCCTCAGCGGCAGACTGCACTGATCTAGCACGTCCGCGGCGACTGTCAACGGCGGGGGGCAACGTCCGGGCGTCACGATCCGCAGGGGCCACCGCAGAGCGGAGATGGTGTGACGTTGCCTGGAGCTGAAGGTCATGGAGGCTGGCCGCCCATAGCCTGAGGTCTGCGGTGTGGTCTGAGGAAGCATGGGACCGTCTCCTTCCGATGAGACCTCCTCTCTGACCAGAAATCTCAGCATCTTCACGGCTTCGGTGGTGTCTCTCCGGGGCTTTCCAGGCCTGGAGCTCGATGCAGATCACCCACTCTCTTGAGGAGGCCAGGCGAACGCAGGCCTTCTCCAGGCAGATCCTCGATCAGATGGACAATCTCACGGGCGAGAATGAAACCAAGGGCAAGGTTGCCCTGATTGGCCTCTGCATCATTGCGGCCAATGACAAAGACAAGATTAATATCGCTAATATCGCGCTCCAGAGCGGAAAGAACAACCTCAGAGATGCCGCGCCATTCCTGAGCAGTCAACCTGCAAGAACGCCCTGGAGATGCTGGCGCGTACGGAGGATGTGATCGTGCAGCGCCAGATCCGCAAGGAAGACAAGCTGATCGGCGAATCGCCAGCGGCTCGCCAGCAGAAGGCCGTGGTGAAAGCTCAGGTTCAACCCTCGCCGGTTGCCCAGGCTCTCGAGGACATCACGACGGCCAGGATCGCCGCCTCCGACCTGCAGGGTTGGATCTACATCGGCAAGGCGCATCCCTCCGGCGCCCTTCTCGACGACCGCACCATCAACGTCGCCAGGAAGCCCTCCCCCAATGCCGATGTCACCACCATCACGTCGGTGTATCTGCGTTCCCAGAACACGATCCGCTCGGGTTCGTCCCTCGGCATCATCCCCAGGGGACAGGTTCTGCGGATCCACGCCCTCAGCTCGACACCGATGGCGGCCGGCACCGAGGCCGTCTGGGCCAAGGTGAAGACCCAGAGGGGCTCCCTCCAGAGCGTCCCCTGACAGGGGAGCGGCAACCGCTCCGGGTGATGGCGGCAGCAGCGCGATGCAGCCGCGGATGTGCTGCATCCGCCGCCTGGGGCGGTGGCTAGCACGGGGAAGGAGGGGGCGGGGTTTCTTCCGGGTCCTGCCGGGCGCGCCCGTGGCCACCACGCCGGTCCGTGGAGCCCGGGCGCCTTCGCCAGATCCGTCCCGCCGTTCCCGTCGCCATGGTGCTCCGACCTCCCCTCTGGACCAGTCGCCACCAGGCAGGCCTCGCCCTGGCCGAGGCCTTCGCCGATCGTCGGGGCCTCGGCGGCGACACCACCCTGGTGGCCCTGCCCAGGGGCGGTGTGCCGGTGGCGGCCGCGATGGCGTCGCGGCTGGAGCTGCCCCTGGTGACCTGGTCGGTGCGCAAGGTCGCCGATCCCAGCTGGCCCGAGCTGGCGATCGGGGCCGTCGCCGCCGGCGGGATGGTGGTCTGGCGCAACGGGGCGGGGGGCCGGCAGCGGGCCACCACGGCAACGGAGCACGGCTGGTTGCGGGACCAGGAGCTGGAACTGCAACGGCGGCAGCGCCGGTTCGGGGACCCACCCGCCGATCAGCTGCGCGGCCGGCACCTGATCGTGGTGGACGACGGCATCGCCACCGGCATGACGGTGAAGGCGGCGCTGCTGTCCCTGCGCCGTGTGCGCCCGGCCTCCCTGGCCCTGGCGGTGCCGGTGGTGGATCGGGACGTCGCCGACGAACTGGGCCACCTGGTGGAACGCATGGAGGCCCTGGCCGTCGTCAGCGACCTGCAGGCCGTGGGGCTCTGGTACGAGCACTTCGAGCAACTCAGCGACCGTCAGGTGCTCGCCCTTCTGCAGGGCTGCCTGGGCGGCATACCATCAACCCCACCTGCGCCACCGCTGAGCGGCCCATGACCCTGGGGGAATCCGACGGCGCCCTGGTCTCCATCGCCGAGGCGTTCGAGCTTCCCGGCCGGGTTAGCAGCCTCGATCCTCTGGGCAGCGGCAACGTCAACGAGAGCTTCGTCGTCGTCTGCGACGGCCCGCCCGAGCGGCGGTTCGTCCTGCAGCGCCTGAACCGCAGGGTGTTTCCCCGGCCCGATCTGGTGATGGCCAACATCCTCGCCCTCGGGGAGCATGTCGACCGGCGCCTGGCAGGGGAGGGCTTCCCCCTGGGGGAGCGGCGCTGGGAGGTCCCCCGGGTGGTGCGTTGCCGCGCCGACCAGCGGCCCTGGGTGGAGCGGGGGGACGGCTTCTGGCGCCTGATCACCTTCGTCGAATCTTCCAGGAGCTTCGATCTGGTGACCGGTGCCGACCAGGCCCGGGAGGTGGGCGTCGGCCTGGGTCTGTTCCACCACCTGATCAGTGATCTGTCTCCGGAGCGGCTGGCCGACACCCTGGAGGGCTTCCATGTCACCCCCAGGTATCTGGAGCAGTACGACGCGGTGCTGGCCGGCGCACCGGCCGCGGCCGGGGGCGACGTCAGCCATTGCCGGGCCTTCGTGGAGGAGCGCCGGGACTTCGTGCCGGTGCTGGAGGCGGCCAGGGTGAGCGGCCGTCTGCGGCTTCGCCCCATCCACGGGGACCCCAAGGTCAGCAACGTGATGCTGGAGGCCGGCTCCGGCCGGGCCGTGGCCCTGGTGGACCTCGACACGGTGAAGCCCGGGCTGATCCACTACGACATCGGCGACTGCCTGCGCTCCTGCTGCAACCCCCTCGGCGAAGAGACGGCGGATCTGGAGGCCGTCCGTTTCGATGTGGACCTCTGCCGCGCGGTGCTGGGCGGCTACCTGTCCGCCGCCTCAGGCTTTCTCACCGAGGCCGACTACGACCACCTCTACGCCGCGATCCGCCTGATCAGCTTCGAGCTTGGCCTGCGTTTCTTCACCGATCACCTGGCTGGAAACGTCTACTTCCGGACGGAGCGGCCCGACCACAACCTGCAGCGGGCCCTGGTGCAGTTCCGGCTGACGGCCAGCATCGAGGCCCAGGAGCGGCAGATCCTCGCGGTGATCGACGAGCTCCGGGCCGGCTGCGCCAGCCGCCTCTGATGTCCGGGACGCTCCGCCATGGCTTCGACCTGCGCCCCTTCGGTGCTGACGGTCCCTCGCCGGGCCTGCGGCTGGAGGGTGAGGTCTGCCGGGAGGGGGCCCTGCTGCGGCTCCGCTACCGGCTGAGCGGCGTGATCGAGACGGTGCAGCTGCCGCCACCGGTCGCCTCGCCCACACGGAGGGACGGGCTCTGGACCACGACCTGCTTCGAGTGCTTCTGGGGCCTCGAGGGGGAGCGGCCCTACTGGGAACTGAATCTTTCCCCGGCGGGCCACTGGAACCTGTACCGACTGGAGGACTACCGGCTGGGGCTGAGGCCGGAGCCTGGCTACGACCGGCCCCTGCACCGGGTCAGCCAGGGGGGCGGAGTTCTGTCCATGGAGCTGGATCTGCCGCTGCCGGCCCCGATTGCCCCCGATGCCCCCCTGCAGGTGGCGATCGCCGCCGTGATCGAGGACCGTCACGGCCAGCTGAGCTACTGGGCCCTGGTCCATCCGGGGGCCGAGCCCGATTTCCACCGCCGGGACGCCTTCCTGCTGCGGCTCTGATCAGGCCCCGGAGGCTTCGGCGTGGTAGCTGCTGCGCACCAGCGGGCCGCTGCGAACCTGGGCGAAGCCCATGCCGCGGGCGATGGCGCCCAGCTCCTCGAACTCCTCCGGCCGCCAGTAGCGGGCCACGGGGATGTGGGCGAGGGAGGGGCGCAGGTACTGGCCCAGGGTGAGCCGCTGGCAACCGGCGGCCCGCAGGTGCTCCAGGGTGGTCACCACCTCGGCGGCGGTCTCCCCGAGGCCCAGCATCAGGCCGGATTTGGTGGGAATCTGGGGTGCCAGCTCCCGGGCCGTGGCCAGCAGATCCAGGGAGCGGCGGTAGGTGGCGCCGCGCCGCACCTCCCCCTGCAGGCGCTCCACCGTCTCGAGGTTGTGGTTGAAGCACACCGGCGCGGCCGCCAGCACTGCCGCCAGCCGCTGGCGCTGGGCCCGGCGACCCGCTTCGGGATCCGGGTGTCCGCCCCAGAAATCGGGCGTCAGCACCTCGATCAGCACCCGGGGATCCCGGCGGCGGATCGCCGCGATGGTGGTGGTGAAGAGGCTTGCCCCGTGGTCGGGGAGGTCGTCGCGGGCCACGGCGGTGAGCACCACGTAGCGGAGGCCGAGCACCTGCACCGCCTCCGCGACCCGCTCCGCCTCGGCCCCGTCCAGGGGCATCGGGGCCCGGCCCTTGTCCACCTGGCAGAAGGCGCAGCTGCGGGTGCAGATCGGCCCCCCCAGCAGGAAGGTGGCCGTGCCGGCGGCGTAGCACTCGCCCCGGTTGGGACAGCGGCCCTCCTCGCAGATGGTGTGCAGCCGCTGGGCCTTGACCACCCCCTGCACCCGTTCGGTGGCCGAGGCCTCCCCGAGGGGACGGCGGATCCAGTCCGGCAGCCGCTCGGAGGGAGGGATGGCGCTGTAGCGGCTGGTGGCGGTCATGGTGTCGCGGTGGGGTTCATTCCATGCGCCGGCGTCCTTCGAACGCCCGGGCCAGGGTGACTTCGTCGGCATACTCCAGCTCCCCCCCCACCGGCAGGCCGTAGGCGATGCGGGTGACGCTGGTGAACGGTTTGAGCAGCCGGGCCAGGTAGAGGCTGGTGGTGTCCCCCTCCACGCTGGGGGTGAGGGCCAGGATCACCTCGATCGCATCCTCCCGGTCGACCCGCTCCACCAAAGGCTGGATCTGCAGCAGCTCCGGACCGATGCCATCCATCGGTGAGATCAGCCCGCCCAGCACGTGGTACTGGCCGTGGAATTCACGGCTGCGTTCCATCGCCAGCAGGTCGCGGGAGTCGGCGACCACACAGATCTGGCCGTTGCGGCGCTCCTCATTGCGGCAGATCTCGCAGAACTCCTCGGCCGAGAGATGGAAACAGCGCCGGCACTGGCCCACCTGGCTGCGGGCCGCCAGCAGGGCATCGGCGAAGCTGCGGATCTGCTCCTCCGGCTGGCGCAGCAGGTGCAGGGCCAGTCGCTGGGCCGTGCGGGGCCCGATGCCGGGCAGTCGTTCGAACTGGTCGATCAGCCGGGCCAGGGGTCGGGTGAAACCGCTCAGCGGACCGGCTGCAGGTAGGAACGAATCTAGGCGGCACGCTCGCGGCGGGCGACGGCGCCGGGTGAGGATGGCCCCGGCTCCCGCCAGCTCCCCCGCCCCGCCCCGTGCCATGGGTTTCCCCGCCACCCACCAGCCCGTTGCCCCCGCCGCCGCCGGCCCCTGGCGAGCCCGCGCCGGCTCCCTGCTGGCGGGCCTGCTGATGACTCTGATGCTGGTGGGCTGCAGCGCCGCCGCCGCGGGCCTGAACTCCTTCCAGAGCCCGGATGGCCGCTACGCCTTCCTGTACCCCACCGGCTGGACCCGGGTGCAGGTCTCCAATGGTCCCCAGGTGGTCTTCCACGACCTGATCAACAGCGACGAGACCCTCAGCCTGGTGGTGTCCGAGGTCACCCCCGACCGGGATCTCAGCCAGCTCGGCAGTGCCGTCGAGGTGGGCGAGACCCTGCGGCGCAGCGTCATCTCCCCGGAGGGCAGCGGCCGGGATGCCGAACTGGTGGAGGCCCACGAGCGCGAGCAGGGCGGCCGCACCTACTACGACCTCGAGTACACGGTCCATCTGGCCGACCGGGACCGCCACGAGCTCGCCACGGTGGTGGTCGACCGCGGCCGGCTCTACACCTTCGCCGCCAGCACCAACGAAGCCCGCTGGAACAAGGTGAAGGACCTGTTCGCCGTGGTGATCGGCTCCTTCACCCTGCAGATCTGAGCGTGGCCGCCCCCGGCCGGCTGACCGTCATCGGGGGCGGGCTGGCCGGCAGCCTGCTGGCCCTGGAGCTGGCGGAGCGGGGCCTGGCGGTGACCCTGATCGATGCTTCGGAGGCCACGGCAACGGCCCTCAGCTATGGCGGGGTGGCCTGGTGGGCCGGGGCTCCTGGCCCCCTGGGCCAGCTGCTGCGCCAGGCCCCCGCCCGCTGGCGACGGCTGCAGGCGCGCCATGGGCCGCTCGGCTGGCGGGGCTGCGGCCTGCGTCTCCATGGCGGCGACTGGACCACCCCCCTGCTGCGCCCCCCCTTCGCCCAGGTGGACACCGCCGTGCTGATGGCGGCCCTGCCCGGGGTGCTGGCGGCGGCCGGGGTTGAGCGGCGGCCGGGCAGGGTGGTGGCGCCGCCGCGGCCCCTGTCCGGTGGCTGGCACCTGGAGCTGGAGCCGGGCGGCACCCACCTGGCGGATCAGGTGGTGCTGGCGGCCGGAGCCGGCAGCCGCGCCCTGGCCCCCGGGCTGCCGGAGCGCCATCGCGCCAGCTGGGCCGGGGTGCTGACCCTGCCGGTGCGCCCGAGCCTTTCCTCAGCGTCCTCCAGTCCCTGGCTGGGGCACGCGGCCCAGCGCCGCATCGTTCAGCCGCGGCACTGGCAGCGACCGTCCCTGGAGGCCCGCGCCCCGGAGCTGGGGGAGGAACGCTGGATCGTCGATGCCGGTTTCGCCCCCCAGGGGGAGGGACTGCTGCTGGGGCAGATCAGCCTGGTGCGGCCGGGCCTGGACAGCGGCGAGCCGCCCGATGCGGCCGTCATGGAACGCCGGCTGCGCCAGGCCCTGGCCGGGCTCGATCCGGTTCTGGCCGCCCTGCAGGGCCCCTACCGCCAGGTGCCGGTGGCCTTCTGCAGCGGCGGGCTTCCCCTGGTGGGGCCCCTGGGCGGCGCGGCGGGTCTGTGGGTCTTCAGTGGCTTCGGCGGTGCCTTCGCCCAGGTGCCGGTGCTCGCGCCCCTGCTGGCCGATGTGATCGCCGGGGCGGCCGATCCGGGGGTTCTGGCCGGATTCGGCGTCCTGCCGGGCTGACAGGCGGCCTTCCATCCAGCATGCTGGCGGCGATGGCCACCTCCGCTCCCCCGACCGGTGCAGCCCTTCCGCCCGGAGCAGCCCAGTCTCGCCGGCCGGTGGCGGCCCTGCGCCGCCGTTGGAGTGGCCTCAGCGACCGGGGCCAGGTGGGTGCCTGTCTGGTGGCGATGGGCGGGGCCCTCGGGCTCTGGGTGCTGCTCTGGCCCGTGCCCACCGAGGTGATGGGGCAGGGGGTGCTGATCTACCCCGACACCGCCGGCCTGCTCGATGCCCGCGCCGGCGGGCAGGTGCGGCGCCTGCGGGTGGCTGTGGGGCAGGAGGTGCGCAAGGGGCAGGTGCTGATGGAGCTGTACCTGCCGGTGCTCGACCGCCAGCTGCAGCAGCAGCGCGGCAACCTCGCCCAGCTGGAGCGCGACAACCGCGACCTCGACAGGCGCGATGCCCTGCGGCTCTCCAGCGAGCGACTCAGCGTCGACACCGCCCTGGCCAAGCTGGCCCAGGATCGGCGCCGCTATCAGGAGCTGGCGGCCACCTATGCAGAAAAGGTGCGCAACCTGCGCTGGCTGAGCAAGCGGGAGGTGGTGGCGCCCCTGGCCTCCGAGGTGGTGGCGGCTGAGCAGGGGCTGACCAGCACCAGCGTCAGTCTTGATGCGGTGAGGATCCAGGAGAAGGACCTGCTGACCCGCTACGAGCAGGTGCGGCTGGACATCCAGACCCAGGCGCTGCGTCGCCGCTACCAGATCGACGACATGCGCCGTCAGATCCGGGTCACCGAGGCCCGTCTGGCTTTCGACGGCCAGGTGCTCGCCGACCGGGACGGCACCGTGCTGGATCTGCAGGTGATCCAGGGCCAGACGGTCGCCACCGGCCAGCGCCTTGGCACCCTGGGCCGGGCCGGGGGCGGCGCTGCCGGGGGGCCGCGGCTGCAGGCCGTGGCCTACTTCGCCCCGGCCGATGCCCGCCGACTGCCGGCCGGCCTGCCGGTGGAGGTGGTGCCCCTCTGGGACCAGCGGGGCCGGTTCGGCGGGATCGTCGGCAAGGTGGTCCAGGTGCTGGCCCTGCCGGCCACGGAGGAGGACATCTCCACCACCATCGGCAACCCCCAGCTGGCCCGGGACCTGCTCAAGCACGGACCGGTGATGCGCACAGAGATCGCCCTGGAGAGGGACCCCGGCAGCCGGGACGGCTACCGCTGGACCCTCTCCGGCGGCAGTGGGGTGTTCCCTGTGCGGGAGGGCCTGACGATCGCCGCCCATGCCTACGTGGAGTGGCGCACCCCGATCACCTACGTGATTCCGGGCCTGCGTTCCCTCACGGGCGGCTACCGCAGCCTGCGCATCGATCGGCTCTGGGACCGTCCGTCCCTGCGTCAGAGTGGGTCTCCGCCATGAGTGATCGTCGCTGGTGGCAGATCCGCAATCCCCTGCTGCGTCAGGAGCTTCCCTGGCTGGTCAGCGAGGTGGTGCTGCTGGTGGTGCTGTGCAATGCCAACCCACCGGAACTGTGGTTCTGGCTGGTGGTGCTGCTGGTGATCCTGGGTTACAGGATCGAGCGCTGGTATGCTTCACGGCCGGAATGATCTTTTCGCCTGGGTATTTCGCCCGACCAGTGATGATCTGCTGCTCATAAAATGTAGTAGCGGATAAACTTTCTCCTCAATTCCTGAAGCATTGTTTCCTGTGAGGCCGACAATGGAAGCCATGCATACCAGCTCCGTGTTGGAACAGAAAACGCTGAGAACGCCGAGAATGCTGAGACCGCGGAGTCGGCCGGCGTGGTTTCTGCTCGGCATGGTCGCCCTGGCCGTGATGGCCATGCTGACGAGTTGTTTCGGGCCGTCAGCAGCGCCCCTGAGAATCGGCGCCAACCTTTGGACGGGATACGAAACCCTCTTTCTGGCGAGAGATCTGGGAGAACTCAAAGGCAAGCCCATCAGACTGATCGATTTTCCATCCGGGACCGAGGAAGTCCGGGCCTACCGCAACGATGAGATCGACGGAGCCGGCCTGTCGATTGATCAGGTGATCACCTTGGCTGCCACCCAGGGGGACATCAGGATCATTGCCGTTATGGACTATTCCAACGGTGGTGATGTGATCCTCGCCAGGCCTGGCCTGACAGAGATGCGAGACCTGAAGGGAAAGCGCATCGGCGTGGAGTCCACCGCCCTGGGAGCTTTCTTTCTCGCCAGGGCCCTGGAGTTCAATGGCATGACCCCCCAGGATGTCAAGGTGGTGTCGTTGGAGTTGAGTGATCACGAAGCCGCCTACAAGGCTGGCAGGGTCGATGCGGTGGTGACCTTCGGCCCGGCTCGGACCAATCTGCTGAAGGCGGGAGCCATCCAATTGTTCGACAGCAGCCTGATCCCGGGCGAAATTGTGGATACGCTTGCTGCCAGCACCCGGGCGATCACCGACAACTCCGAGAATCTGCAGGCCCTCGTGGCGGCAAGATTCAAGGCCTTGGATTATTTTCAACGGAATCCCGCCGATGCCGCCCGGCGCATGGCCAGGCGCACCCAGGTGAAGCCGGAGGAGATGCTGGAGGCTTTCCGTCTCATCCAGCAGCCATCCCTTGAAGAGAATGTGGCGTTGCTGAGTCAGCGGGATCCAGCCCTGATGGTCTCTATGACAAACCTGATCCAGGTCATGCATGAAAACGGGCTGATCACGAAAAAGATCGACCCAGCCAGTCTCCTGGATCCACAGTTTGTCGAACGTGTAAGGGCTGGACGTTAGGTGGTCGCTGGCGTCATGACGCGTTTCCCTCCACCACTTCGCTTCACGATCCCGGCGCTGATCGTCGCCAGTGGCTTTTCCTTGGGTGCCATCAAGTTTGCCCTGGAAGTTCAAGATGTGAATCGTCGAACCGAGCAAAGCGCCACCATTTATCTGAAGTCTTCGGTCTCCCAAGCGGTTCGGATGGTTGACTATCTTTATCGAACAGTCGATGAAGGTGATCAAGTCGTTGCATTGATCAGCCAGCTGGGAACGAACCCAGGCTATCGGAGCGTGATTCTGTTCAATGACAAGAACGTCGTGCTCCGTGCCAATGACTACGGCTTGGTGGGCCAACCCGTGGGGGCGACCAACGCCGCGCCATTGGCGCCCATCTTTTCCGAGACCCGACGTACGCTTCGGGGAGAGGTCCGCCTGTCCAGGGACCGCCTTCATCTGTCGGCCGTTTATCCCATTCTGCTCAAACCCCTGGCGAATGAACTGAAGCCGTCTCGCGTCGGAATCTTCTACGTTGATTACAGCCTGAAAGAGGCGAAAAGCAGCGCCTTCCGTGAAGCATTCAGCCGAACGCTGGCCTTCAATGTTCTCCTGGTTGTTCTCGGAATCTGCGTATGGCTCTTTTTTCAGTACGCGCTGACCAGCCGGATCAGGAAGCTGATCGATGCCAGCCATGCCCTGGGGGAAGGGGACCTGGCGGTGAGAAGCGGTTTGGGTGGCTCCGATGAACTGGCAGGGATATCCGAGGCGTTTGATCAGATGGCGGAGAAAATGGAGCAGAATGCCGTGCACTTGCAACGGCAGGTGCAACGAGAACTGATCCTGCGTGAGATCACCGAGCGGATTCTGACGTTTCTTGAGCTCAAGCGCATCTTTCAGGTGGCGGTTAATGAAATGCTTCCCTATCTCGCGGTTGACCGGGTAGCCATCTACCGCTTTGATCAGGAGTTCCAGTGTCATCGGGGTGCCTTCATTGCCGAGGCTGTTCATCCAGAGACGGAATCGTTGTTATCTGTTTCCATTGAGGATACATGTTTTGACGATGCCTTGGTGGCGCGCTATCTCAAGGGCGGAAACCAGGTCATTGACGACGTGGCGACAGCTGACCTGGAGCCCTGCTACCGAGAGCTGCTTCTTGGCTTGAAGATTCAATCCAATCTGGTGGTTCCCTTGATCTGCGGTTCCCGTCTATGGGGGCTGCTCTGTATGCATCACTCCAAGCGGCCTCGTCACTGGACCGAAGAAGATGTCCAGGTCGTGAATCATGTCGCGAGCCAACTGAGTATCGCCATCCAGCAGGCTGATCTGTTCACCAAGCTGGAAGACGAATTGCAGGAGAAGAAGCTTGCTGAAGAACGCCTGATCACGGTGAATGAGGAGCTGGCCTCCACCAATGATCAGCTGGCCCGCTCCACGCGCCTGAAGGATGAGTTCCTGGCCAACATGAGCCATGAGCTGCGAACCCCGCTGAATGGGATCCTCGGCATGGCCGAATCGCTGCAGGACCATATCTATGGTGAGGTTTCCACGATCCAACGCAAGGCATTGGAAGAGATCGAACGCAGTGGTAACCATCTGCTGGAGTTGATCAACGATATTCTTGACATCACCAAAATCGAAGCCGGCAAGCTTGAGGTCCACCTCCATCCTGCCTCGATCACGCTGCTCTGCCACTCCTGTATCTCCACCATTCAGAGAATGGCGGAGGCCAAGTCGATCCTGCTTTCCTCAGAGATTGAACCTGATCTGCCTGTCGTCCTGCTGGATGAGCGGCTGCTCCGACAGGTTCTCATCAATCTCCTGAGCAATGCCGTCAAGTTCACTCCCGAGGCAGGAACCGTTCGCCTTGAGGTCAGGCTGGTCCGTTCCCCACAGGCTTCATCGGGCCAGGCCACGCTTGAGCTCTGCGTGATCGATTCGGGAATCGGCATCGACCCCGAGGATCAGAACAAGATCTTCCAGCCATTCGTGCAGATCGAGAGTGGTCTGAATCGCCAGTTCACAGGCTCAGGCCTTGGCCTCTCGATCGTGAAGCGAATCCTCCTGGCGCATGGTGGTGACATCGGTGTGCAATCGAGCCTGGGGACGGGTACACGCTTCGATGTTCATCTTCCCGTCACGCTCGTCCCTGCGACAGCCACGGATGGTTCTGTTCCCGAAACGGGGCAGACTGACACGGACGAACCCGATTCCCGCGCCCCAATTGATCGGCCTTCAATCTTGCTGGCCGAGGACAGCAGGGTCAACCGCATGATCTATTCCCGCTATCTCACCGCTAAGGGATACCAGGTGCATGAGGTGGTCAATGGCCAGGAAGCGATTGATTTCCTGCGGGAGCGTGTTCCGAGTCTGTTGATTCTCGATATGTCGATGCCGATCGTGGACGGCTTCACTGTCCTGCGCATGATTCGCTCCAGTGACAGGCCAGAGCTCGTGGCATTGCCCATCGTCGTGCTGACGGCCTTGGCCATGAAAGGTGATCGGGAAAAGTGCCTGGCTGCCGGTGCCAGCGAGTATCTGGCCAAGCCAGTGAAACTCCAACAGCTGGATCAGACGATCAGGAAAATCCTGGAGACGGCTGGCCAGAAATGTTGAAATGTTGGTGCATGATCGCCGATCAAGCGACCGCCATCCAATCGGTTACTGCCCCGGACGGGAGGATCAGCCGGTACGTTTCTGAAGTTTGCTGTTGAAACCGGCCAAGGCGCGGTCGGCCTCTGAGACTACGGGGTCGGTTGGTTCGCGATCGTCCAGGTAGTGGTTTCGCAGCTTCTTGATCTCCTCCATCAAGGCCTCTCCATCGGCCAGCAGCTCGACAATCGTTTCATGCCGCTCCGGCTGATAGGCCGTGATACCGAAAGAGAACGCGATGGGATACCCATTGTTCGTCAGTCCGTGGGCCTGGCTGAGGGCCTTCTTGATGCGATCGACAACGATCTCTGCCTGTTCCCGGGTCGCGTTGATCAGCAGGACCACAAACTCATCACCCCCCATTCTGGCCACCACATCGGAGTCTCGGCAGACATCCTTGATCCGATCTGCCAGGTTGATCAGCACGTCATCGCCCGCTTGACGCCCATGGAGCTGATTGAAGCTCTGGAAATCGTCCAGGTCGAGATAGAGAAGCGAAACAGGCGTTGCCTGGCGTGTGCAGAGTTGCAGACTCTGCTGGGCGAGGGCAAGGAAGCCGCGGCGGTTCTCAAGGCCGGTGAGCTGATCCCTGATGGCAAGAAGCGTGGAGGCGATCTCCTGTTCCACCACTTTCGCCAGATCCTTCAGGATCTCGATCTGATCCTCATCAAGGGTTCGGGGCACCTGATCGACGATGCAGAGCGTTCCGATCTTGCGATTGTCCACCGTCAGAGGACAGCCGGCATAGAAGCGGACATGGGGCTCGCCCAGGACCAGAGGATTGTCGTGGAAGCGTTCATCTCCAAGGGCATCGGGGACGATGAACGCGTCGGAACCGAGGATCGCATGGCCGCAGAAGGAAACGGTTCTGGGGGTTTCTGAAACTTCGAAACCCACACAGGACTTGAACCATTGCCTGTTTTCATCCAGGAGGCTGACCATTGAGATCGGCACGTTGAAGATGTGCCTTGCCAACCGGGTGAGGCGGTCGAAGTGGGGGTCGTCCTGTGCCGAGTCCAGCAGGCGGAGCGACCGGAGCTTGGCGAGACGAAGGTGTTCGTCGTCTGGGGTCTCGGGTGGTTTCAAACGATCCCTCTCTGGGTCATGACGGGTCGACAGGACAAGCATCGGAACGAGCAAGTGATGGGTGAACTCCCGATTTCAGGGAGCCGTGGTGGACACCGCCATCCTGAGTAGGGGATTCCATCCGTTGCGGGAATCAATCCGTTAGGGGCTGGGATTGCCGATTGTTAACCGTGAGTATTCATCGGACAGATTAGCGTGATTTTCCTGTCCCTTCCGGCCGTTGTTCCTTAGCGCCGACTTCAGCGCTGCTGTCATTGAAGGAAAGGATGGACGGCAAGCTTTCAGTCGTCTTTCAGTTTCCTTGCGCCGCTGGCTGCGTGGGCCTCCAGCCAGCGTTCCAGCTGTACTTCGTTCCAGGTGTCCTCGCTGACCCAGCGACCGATCGGCGCCGCCAGGGCGGCCACCAGCAACAAGAGCGGTACCAGGGCGACCGTACCGGCGATCTGGGCCACGAACAGCGCGCAGAACAGAGGCGTGCGGCAGGCGCCGCTGAACAGGGCTGTCGCTGCGGTCCACACCAGCAGCTGACGTTCCAGGGGCGGCAGGTCCCCGATCAGGGGCCCGGCCAGCAGCGCTCCCAGTGACATCGCGTCGTGCATCACACCGCCAGGGGCGCCGATGGCGATGCTCAGTACCGAGGCGAGCAGCCTCCAGGGGAGGATCTCCAGCCCCGGGCGATCCTCCCCGTAGGCCATGCGCAGGATCAGCAGCTGTCCGTCGTTGAGGCTCCACCCTTCGCTGGCGACCGCCGCCAGGCTGATCACCAAGGCGGCCACCAGAGCGCCCATCAGCGGCCTGGAGACGGCCGCCCCCCGCGCCTCTGCAGGCGTTGAGAGCCACTGGCCCCAGCGCTTGGCCATCCAGGCGGTGGCGGCGCTGAAGACTCCCCCCAGCCATCCCGCCCCGAAGGTGAGCAGCAGGGCCGGTGCGATCAGGTGGGGGCCACCGCCCACCAGCAGACTGATGCCGGCGTGGTGGGCCGGGGCCGCTTCGGCCGTGCTCTGCCACAGGCCCGTCGCAGCTCCGACCACGACCCCCAGCCCCGTGGTCAGCAGGGTGCCGTTGATCAGCGCCGCCGAGCGCCGCCGGCAGAGCTCCTCGACGGCATAGGTGACTCCCAGCAGGACGGAGTTGAAGGCGATGCCCAGGCCGGCCCCGGCGCCGGTCGCCAGCAGCACCGGCAGTGGCAGACGCTTCAGGGGGCCCACCTTCTCCCGCAGCGCCAGCAGCAGGCTCGCCCCCAGGGAGGCGGAGGGGGACTCCAGCCCCACCGTCAGGCCGGCGCCGTGGGTGAGCAGCAGCAGCGGCAGCCGGGCCAGCTGGCGCCTGAGATCCAGGGAGGCGAGGGCTGCGCTGCGGGCGGGGCCCTGCTGCACCTGCTCCAGCTGCAGGGCCAGCACCCCGGTGAGCCCGCCCCCCCGGCCGCCCTTCAGGGGGCCGTTCGCCAGCAGGGTCAGCAGCACCGTGCCGGCGAACACCAGCAGCAGGCTGCCGCCGGGGATGCCCCCATCCCCGCCCAGGGGCCAGGCCTGCTGGAGGCGGAAGCCGAGGGCCGAGAGCCACTGGTAGGGCTGCAGCAGCAGCAGCAGCGGCAGCGACACCAGCAGCAGGGCAACCACCTGGCCCAGGCGCAGACTGCCGTCACGACGGGCATCGGCGGCATCGATCGCTTCCGCTGGAATCGTCATGGGGTCCATTCGAGGCGCGCCGGAACCGCCGCATCGGGGTCCGTCGGCATGGGCAGCAGTTCGCGCAGCAGCTGGGCGTAGGTGATGTTCACGTTCACGGTGGCATCCAGGCGCTGGACCAGGCTGGCGATCAGCCGTTCCTGGGTGTTGGAGAGATCCAGCTCGCTGCTCAGCCCCGCCTGGTAGCGCAGGCGGGCGTCCCGGAAGGCCTCCAGGCTCGCCGCCACGCCTCGCCTGGCGGCCACCAGCCGCGCCAGGCTGGCCTCGTGGCCCAGGAAGGCCTGCTCGATCCGCAGCCGGATGTCGTTGCGCTGGGCGGCGTACTGCTGGGCCACCGCCGCACCCCGTCGGGCCAGGGCCCGGGCCTGGCCCCGGGTGGTGCCGGCGTCGAACAGCAGCCAGCTCACCGCCAGGCCCACCGACCAGTCGGTGCCGTAGGTGTTGAGGGAGGTGGCCACCGTGGTGCCGCAGCAGCCTCCGTCGGCGATGCGCACGTTCCAGTTGTTGGCGTTGCTGGCCCCGGCCCCGGCGCTGGCGAACAGCGACAGCTTCGGCAGCAGCTCGGCAGCGACCGCATCCTTCTGGCGCAGCAGCGCCTCGCGGGTGGCCAGCAGGGCTTCCAGTTCCGGGTTGTCCCGGAAGGAGGCCAGCAGGCTGGCCTCCAGGTCGAGGGGCCAGCGCGGCTGCAGGCGGATCGGGTCGCTGGCGGTGGGGGTCAGCTGGGGCGGCAGGTTGAGCAGGGCCGCCAGCCGCCGGCGGGCGACCGCCCGTTCCGCCAGGGCCGCGATCAGCTGCTCCTGGCCGTCCGCTTCGATCGCCTGCCGCCGCAGCACGTCGAGCCTGGGCACCAGCCCGGCCTGCTTGAGATCCAGGCTGTCCTGCAGGATCAGCAGGTCGTTGCGCACGACGGCCTCGCGGATGCGCACCAGCTGGTCGGCCCGCTGCAGCTGGTAATAGCTCTCGCTCAGGGCCAGTTGCAGCCGCCGCAGGGCATCGGCGTAGTCCAGACGGCTGCCGCGCAGTCGCGCCAGGGCGGCCCGCGCCTTCGGTGTGCGGGCCAGATCCAGGAGTTCGTAGCGCAGCTCAAGGCCGCCGCTCACCCCGTTGGCGTTGTTGTTGAGGGAGCCCCTGCCGCCGGGGGGGATGAAGAAAGGGTTGCTGGGGGCGAACAGGCTCCCGGTGCCGGTGGGGGAGAAGAAGCTGGTGCTCGCCTGGTCGGTGCCGCCGGCCGCGTAGGCGGAGATCCGGGGCCAGTAGGTGCCCATCTGGCTCTGCAGCTCGGCCAGGGCCGCCGCCACCGCTTCGCGACGGGCCTGCAGGCCCGGACTGTTGGCGAAGCCGATCGCCAGCGACTGCTCCAGGCTCAGGGCCTGAAGCTGGCCCGGACGGAGATCGCCGGCCTCCGGCAGCGCCAGGGGCGGCAGGGGAACGCTGTCCTGCGGTGGCCCGGGAACCGCGCTGGCTTCCGCCGGCCCCAGCAGCGCCTCCGGCAGCGCCGGCCTGGCGGACCCGTCACCGTGGTGGGGTGCCGCCTCGGCGGGCAGCAGCTCCTCGAGGGCACGGATCTGGCGATCCAGCTCGTTCCAGCGGCGCTCGAGACGTCGCACGTCGCCGGCGCTGGCCGCCGGCAGGGGTTGGCCCGCGACGGGCCCCGTTCCAAGGCCGAGACCGAGCACCATCCCGGGCACCATCCCCGCGAGGATCCACCTGGCCAGGGGCCGCCCCGTTCCGCTGCCCCCCATGGCCTCCCGTTCCCCCCATCCGGCGCCCAGTTTGCTCGACATCGGCCTCCCCGGCTCCTAGAAGCTGAAACCCAGCTGCAGGCCCGCCGCGAACAGGCCTGGCACGCGGCCGGCACCACCGGGATTGAGGATCCACTGGAGGCTGGGCTGCAGGTTGAAGGACTGGTTGAAACGGATCTGATACCCCAGCTCCACCACGCCTTCGTGGCTCAGGCCGGGCTGGGTGATCGGACTGAAGCCGGTGCGGGCGACGCCAAGGATCAGCAGGTCAAGGGGACGGCCGGGCAGCACCCCCTGGCTCACCAGACCGCCGCCGATGTAGCTGGGCGTGGGATTGGCGGCGGTGTCGAAGCCCGCGGCGGTGGCGGCCCAGAGCCGGTGGTCGAGGCCCCAGGGCAGGGCCACGGGCACGGTGGCGCTGCCGTACAGGCCCCGGTTCGGCCCGGTCCCGGCATAGGCCGCCAGCTGCAGCAGTCCGCCGGGAAGCTGGCGCTCCACCTGGACCGGCTGGGGGCAGGTTCGGCCCTGGATCCTGATGCCGTTGCCCTCGCGGCAGGCGGCGATCGGGGCCCCCAGCCGGCGGTTGAGCCAGGGGGCCGCGTAGCTCCACTGCAGCTGGTGGGTCCAGCCCCGGCCGGGGGGAAGGCCGCTGGCGGTTCCCAGGAGCCTGGCGACCTCGTCGGTGGCGGCCAGGTTGAAGCTGGCCAGCCGCAGGGTGGTGGCCGGGGTCGGCCGCAGCACCAGCAGGGCGCCCGGCGCCGCCACGGGAAAGACGGGGAAGTTCGGAATCGTGAACACCACCGGCGCCCCGTTGAGGGCGTCGTGGACGTAGAAGCCTTCGATCGGGGTGCTGAACAGGTCCGGGGCCATGCCCACCAGCCCCGCCTCCAGGCTCCAGCGACCGTCGTCGGAGCGGCGCTCCAGGCTGGCGCGGGTGGGCCAGAACCCCACCGGGTTGGCCACCTCCTGCAGGGGCAGCGCCGCCCCCAGCCTCTCGGCATAGGTGGGGTCGCCGTTGTAGGCGGCGATGGCCAGATGCATCGCCCATCGCTTCCATTCCCCTGACGCCACGTCGCCGGCGGGGGCTCGCAGGGTGAGGGCCAGGGTCGTCTGCTGGATCCAGTTCGCCTCCCTCACCAGACCGCCGACGGGATTGGCCATCGGTTCGGCCAGGATCTCCAGATCCAGATCGACCCAGGCCGGCAGACCCAGGGTCTGCTGGAGGGTGCCCCAGCCCGGCTCGAGCCGGACCAGGGGCGGCTCCGGTGGCGGTGGCTCAGCCTCAGGCTCGGGGGCGAGTGGCTGGGCGTTGCCGGATCCGGCAGCGGCCAGCAGCAGCAGCGCCTGCGCCAGCGCCCGGCGGCACCCGGGGGCCTGCGGTGGGGACGGGCGCGCTGCAGCCATGGCGTCAGCCGCTGGCCTCCCCCAGGGCCCGCCAGCTGTGCTCCGCCTGCTCGATGCTGCGCAGGGCCTGGCCGCAGAGCATCAGCCGGCTGGCATTGCGCTGCAGCAGGGGCAGATCGAAACGGTCCAGGTCCGGATCGTGGAGCGAGCGCTCCAGGTCCCGCCAGCGGGCCGGAGGTGTCATGGCCTTGGCGGGTGGCGCTGGCCGATGGCGGTGGGGCACCTCGAGGCAGTGGCGCCACTGCTCCAGGCGCCCGGCCACGGAGCGCAGCAGTTCGGCCTGGGCGCCGTGGAGTCCCTCCAGGGGCCCCCGATCCGCAGGGGTGTGCTCAAGCAGCCGCAGTCCTTCGACCACGCCGACCAGCTGGGAGCCGGCCCCGTTGAGGAGCTGGAACAGCCGGAACGTGGCATGGCTGGTGGGGTTGTTGCCGAGCTCATCGGCCACCGCCGGCATGGCCTGGCGCAGCGCCACCAGCTGGCGCCGCAGCCCCTGGGCCGTCTCCAGCTCAAGCTGCCGGGCGGCCACCAGGGCCCCCGGCGGCGCCGGGACGGCCGGCGCCTCGAGGCGGTCGGCCTGGGCGGTGAGGGCCCCGCCGAGCTCGGCCAGGAAGCGCCGCAGCCGCTGCCGGTTGCCCTCCACCGCCAGGTCGGGCCAGAAGAGCCGCAGGCACAGCAGGGCCACCAGGATGCCGGCCGCGGTCCAGAACAGCCGCACCGGGACCCACATCCCCAGTTCACCGTCGTGGACCAGCCAGCCCATCACGATGATGTTGCTGCCCACCTTGTACCCCACCTCCAGCCCCAGCGCCCCCCCCAGCAGCCGCATCGCCACCAGGGACAGGCTCAGCCCCAGGGGCAGGGGCAGGTGACTGAGGCCGGTGAAGGAGACCACCAGCACCACCCCCCCCACCAGCGACCCCAGCAGCCGCTGGCGCCCCAGGCCGATGGAACCCCCATAGGTGCCGGTGCAGACCACCAGCACGGCCATCGGCGCGTAGAAGCCGTAGGCCAAGGGGGCCAGGGACCCCAGCCCGTTCATCAGCCCGGCCGTCAGGGCCAGACGCAGCTCGGAGCGGCGGATCAGCATCGGGCCACCAGGCTCAGGGTGCGCAGGCTGGCCAGCAGCGGATGCTGCTCCTCGGCCAGGGCCAGCAGCGGCAGCAGCGGCAGGGAGCGGCGCCGGGCCAGGGTCTGCCAGGGCCCAGGGTCCGGGGCCAGGACCGGAAGGGTCTCCCCCCGAAGCAGGGCGGTCATGCGTGCCATGCCGGCCTGCAGGGGATCGCCGTGCTCCGCGTCCTGGCCCAGCCGGTCGGGGAGGCCCCCCAGCAGGCGCTCCCACTGCACCCAGTGGTGCTGGACCGCGCCCCACAGCTGCAGACGCTGCGACCAGTGCTGCCGCTGCAGGCGCAGGCCGTGGGGGCCGCGGCGCTCCTGGGCGAGCAGCTGTTCCATCGCCACCAGGTCGTGGCTGAGCCTGGCCGGGGGCAGGGGCTGGGGCCGCTCGCCACGGCCCTCAAGCCAGCTCCGCTGCTGCTCCAGCTGGGCGGCATAGCCCTGGCGCAGCCCGGCCTCCAGACGCATCAGCCGGTCGCATCCCCGCCGGGGCCAGAAGAGCAGGCCCACCACGATGGCGATCACGCAGCCGACGGCCGTGTCCAGGGTGCGGTTGAACACGTAGTCCCAGTTCAGGGCCACATGGCTGGGGATCATCAGGAACATCAGGCTGACCAGCGTTGCGGTCCCGGCGGCTGACTGCCACCCCAGCCAGCGCAGCAGGGGCAGCATCAGCAGCAGCGACACCAGCACCCCCGGCCAGCCGGACAGCACGGTGTGGACCAGGAAGGTGACCAACCCTCCGGTGATGGTGCCGAAAACCCGCACCCTGGCGGCCTGGAGGCTGAGGTCATCCCCGTCCTCCATGACCGTGACCACGGCCAGCATCGGGTACCAGACGTAGGCGATCCGCTCGAACCAGAGCGACAGGGCGGCGGTGAGGAAGGCGGCCACCCCGAGCCTCAGGCTGTTGCGAAGCAGGGCGGACCGCACGGACCTCGTGGCGCTGGGCTGGCAGGAGCCTATGGAGGCCCATGGTCCATGGCCGTTGGCCGATGCGCCATGGTTGAACACCCCTCACCGTGCCGCGGACAGCCATGGTCCTCTCGCTGAGCCCGGATCTCGAGGCCCTGCTGCGGCTGGGGATGGCGGTGCTCTGTGGATTGGCGGTGGGTCTCAACCGGGCGCACCACGGCAGCCGCGCCCACCCCAACCGCCTGCGGGTTCATGTGCTGGTGGGGATGAGTGCCTGTCTGATGGTCCTGGCGGCCGGGCCCGATGCCCAGGCCCGCAGCCGCGTGATCCAGGGGGTGGCGGCGGGCATCGGCTTTCTGGGGGCCGGCGAGATCCTGGTGCCTCCGGTGCGCTCGAAGCACGGCGTTCCGGAGGTGCGGGGCCTGAGCAGTGCCGCCTCGATCTGGTTCACGGCGGCCCTGGGGGTCACGGTGGCCGTCTCCAGCCCGGTGCCGGTGCTGATGGCCCTCGGCCTGGCCCTGATCACCCTCTCCGACCGTGACGGCCACCCGCCCGACGGGGGCAGCGACGAAGTTCCGCCTCCGGCGGAAGAGGTCAGAAAAGGAAACGGTGGCGGCCGTTCGTAGCGTTGGCCTGGCCCTCGTTGCCGGCCTCCAGGGGGTCGTTCTCCGGAGCCGGCCAGACGGCGTCCCAGTAGCTGATGCCGTCCTTGTAGAAGGGGCGGCCGTCCAGCCGCTCGGTGTCGAGCTGGGTGCTGCCCATGGCCGTGATCAGGCCCCCGAGCTCCATGGGTCCGAGGTCGGTCTTGAGGTCCTTGCGGGCGGCCATCATCAGGGCCGGCAGCCGCACGAGGTACTCGGGCCGGGTGAGTTTGCGGAACAGGGACTTCAGGGCCAGCTGCTGGCGGTCCATGCGCCCCAGGTCGCCGGTCTCGTCATGGCGGAAGCGAAGGAAACCCTCCAGATCCTTGCCGCGCAGGGTCTGCACCCCGGGTTGCAGATCGATGGACAGCCCCTGGCTGCGGTCGACGTAGAGCATCCGCTTGGGAACGTCCACCTCGATGCCCCCGAGCACATCGGCCATCTGGCGGATCGAGGAGAGGTTGACGACCAGGTGGTGCTGGATGGGGCGGCCGAGGCGCTGGGAGATCTCCCGCTTCACCGCCTCGATGCCGCCCAGGCTGTAGAGGGCGTTGATCTTGACCGGGCCGAAACTCTCGGCCTCGATGTAGGTGTCGCGGGGGATCTGGGTGATGCTGGTGCGCTTGCCGTCGATGCGCAGGGTGGCGATCACATCGGTGTTGCCGCCGCCCACGTCGGTGCCCAGAATCAGGACGTCCTGACCGTCCATGCCGCCGCTCCAGGCGGCGAAGGGATTGGTCAGCGCCGGGTTGCCCCCGGCGGTGGCCCGGGCCGAGATCAGCTGGGCCAGGGGTCCGGCCAGCAGCAGGCCCGCCCCCAGGCCGCAGACCATGGCCAGAAGCACGGGGGTGCGCCGGCGGGACGCCCTTGGCTTGGCTGCCTTCCTGGCCTTGGCCTCGGTGCTGGGTTGAGAAATCTTCATTGAATCCAAGCTAAGCCCAGTGAGCTCAGCGCAGGGCCTCCTCCGGCCTCAGCCCCGTCTGCACCCGCCAGAGCGCCGCATAGGCGCCGTTTCTGGCCAGCAGCTCGTCGTGCCCGCCGCTCTCGACGATGCGCCCCTGTTCCATCACCACGATGCGGTCGGCGTGGCGCACCGTGCTGAGGCGGTGGGCGATCACCAGGGTGGTGCGGGAGGCCGTGATCCGATCGAGGGACCGCTGGATCGCCGCCTCGGTTTCATTGTCGACGGCGGCGGTGGCCTCATCCAGCACCAGCACCGGGGGATCCTTGAGGATCGCCCTGGCCAGGGCGATGCGCTGGCGCTGGCCCCCGGACAGGCGCAGGCCCCGTTCCCCCACCAGGGTGTCGTACCCCTGGGGCAGGGCCTCGATGAAGCCCGCCGCCTCGGCCAGGCCGGCTGCCCGTTCGATGGCCGCGCGGGTGGCGGCGAAGGTGCCGTAGGCGATGTTCTCGGCCACGGTGCCGTGGAACAGGAACACCTCCTGACTCACCAGGCCGATGGCCCGGCGCAGGTCCTGCAGGGACAGCTGCTCGATCGCCAGGCCGTCGAGCAGGATCCGCCCGCCCTGGATGGGGTAAAGCCGCAGCAGCAGCTTGACGATCGTGCTCTTGCCGGAGCCCGTGGCCCCCACGATCCCCACGGTGGCGCCGGCGGGAACCTCCAGATCGAAGGCTTCGAGAAGCCGCTCCCGGCCGCTGTAGGCGAAGTCGACCCGCTCGAAGCGGATCTGGCCGCGGACGTCGGCGATGGGGAGCGGCAGGTTGCCGCTGGGGATGGCGACGGGGGTGTCCAGCAGGTCCATCACCCGGTGGGTGGAGGCCATGGCGCGCTGGTAGTCGTCGAGGGTGCGGCCCAGGGTGGTGAGCGGCCACAGCAGCCGCTGGGTGATGAAGACCAGGAACGAGTAGGTGCCGATGGCGATGGCGCCGCTCCAGGCCTGCAGTCCGCCGATCACGAGGATGGCGATGAAGGCGAAGAGGATCGCGAACCGGATCAGGGGGATGAAGGCGGCCGACAGCCGGATGGCGCGGCCGTTGCTGGCCCTGTAGGCCTGGCTCTGGGCGATCAGCCGCTGCTTCTCCCACGCCTCTGCGGCGTAGCTCTTGATGGTGAGCATGCCGCCCAGGTTGTTGCTGAGGGTGCTGGCCAGGTCCCCGGCCCGCTCGCGCACCTCCCGGTAACGGGGGGCCAGGCGCCGCTGGAAGCGGAGCGAGCCCCAGAGGATCACCGGGATCGGCAGGAAGGAGACGCCGGCCACCGTGGGGGAGAGGACCACCATGGCCCCGCCCACCGCCAGAACGGTGGTGATCAGCTGCAGGATGTCATTGGCGCCCTGGTCGAGGAAGCGCTCCAGCTGATTGATGTCGTCGTTGAGGACCGTGAGCAGACGCCCGCTGCTGCCGGCTTCGAAGAAGCCCATCTCCAGATGCTGGAGGTGGTCGTAGGCCTCGATGCGCAGCTCATGCTGCACCGTCTGGGCGAGGCGCCGCCAGAGCAGGGCGTAGAGGTATTCGAACAGGGACTCGGCGCTCCAGATCAGGAACGAGAGCACCGCCAGCACCCCCAGCTGGCCCGGCACCGTGGTGAAGCCGAGACCGGCCAGCCAGGAGGTGCGCTGCTGGACCACCACATCGACCGCCAGACCGATGAGGACGGGGGGCGCGAGGTCGAAGAGCTTGTTGAGAACCGAGCAGGCGGCCGCCAGGACGACGAGCCTGCGATGGGGCCGCAGGCTGCGCAGCAGGCGTTTCAGCCCTGCCGCTGTCGGGGCTGGCCCCGTGGGGCCATCAACGGCCCTGGCCGCCGCCGGACTCACCAGCGATTGCCGCCGCCGCCACCGCCGCCGTAACCACCGCCACCGCCACCGCCGTAGCCGCCGCCACCACCGGAGCGGCCACCGCCGCCACCGGGGCGACCACCGCCACCGCCGTAGCCGCCGCCGCCGGAGCGACCGCCGCCACCGCCGCCGCCACCCTCACGGGGCGTGGCCTTGTTGACACGGATCATGCGACCCATCCATTCGACGTCCTGGAGGTCGTCGATGGCCTTCTGCTCGGACGCATCGTCGGCGAGTTCGATGAAGGCGAAACCGCGCTTGCGGCCGGTCTCACGGTCGAGGGGCAGGCTGCACTGACGGACCTCGCCGTACTGGCCGAAGAGATCGAGAAGGTCCTCGCGTTCGGCCTGGAACGAGAGGTTGCCGACGTAGATGGTCATTCAATGAAAAAGCTGGAACGGATTCCTCCGGTGTCGGGAATCCCAGGGAAAGCAGGCGGTCGGCATGGAGCTGGAATCGGACCCAGGGTCGGGTCCGGTTCCGTTGGGCCCGAGCCGTCGATGCGTGCCGAAGGGAGCCAGAGCGGCATGGAATTCCCGGAAGCCTACAACCGTGACCCGGGCCTCCATGGCGAAGTTTGAAGCAGATGCGAAGGAAAACAAAAAAATCTCCCCACCCCCGCCGGCGACGCTCCATTGTCAGCAAACCCTGATCCAGTTGATCCCATGAAAGCCGCCCCTGTGCCCTGGAGCCTCACCTGGCGTGAGGATGGAGAGCTCGGTTCCCAGGATCTGTTCGACCTGCTGCAGGTCCTGGTGGCGAGCGAAAGTCACGAGGTGCAGATGACCCTGATCGCCGCCGTGGAGCAGCTCGCGGTGAGCGAGCTCCAGGTGACGGGCTGTAAGCAGGTCACCCGGCTCTGCGCCTGATGGTCTGCCCAGGCGCCTGATCGGGCTTCAGATCGGATAGCGCTTCGAGGTGGCGTCCCGGCAGCTGCTGCGAGCCGAGGCGATGCTGCTGCCGCTGGAGATGCGATCGGCCACGCAGTCGCAGGCGAAGCTGGCCATCCCGTCCGGGGCCTTTTTCCCGGACTGGGCCAGCTCCGTCTCGAAGGCGGAGAGGCAGATGGAGCGCACCACCTCGAGGATGGGGCCGGAGGCCGCCTCAGCCCGGCGCTCCAGCGGCCCGAAGGCCGCCAGAGCTACCACGCCGAGGATCAGCCCGGCCAGGCCCGGCAGGCGCCGGGAGCGGAGGGAAGCCAAAGGGGGCCGCTGCTGGGTAGGCATGGGGGACTGGCGTGAGGAGCGCCGCTGAGGGGATGTCAGGAGCCCAGCCGGGAGATCTGAAGTTCCTTGTTCATCACCCGCAGCCGACGCAGGTCGGCGAAGACGTCGTCGGGCATGCCCTTGGGCAGGTCGACGGTGCTGTGGGCATCGAAGATGCGGATCTTTCCGATCGATCGTCCGGCCAGGCCGGACTCGTTGGCGATGGCGCCGACAATGTTGCCGGGCTTGACCCGATCCCGCCAGCCCACCTCGATGCGGAACCGTTCCATGTTGTCCTCGGGCCCGTCCTCGCCGCGTTCCTGGTGACGGTCGTTGAAGGGGCGGCGTTCACCGCCCCGATCCCGCTCACCCCGGTCACGGTCGCGGTCCCGGGTGGGGGCGCCGGCACGGCCCTGGCCCCAGCGCTCCTCGCCCTGCAGCAGCAGGGGTTTGCCACCCAGTCCGAGCTCCAGGGCGGCCAGGGCCAGTTGCTCGGGGGTGCAGGCCTGTTCCTGGGCCACCCGCTGCAGGATCTCGCCCAGCAGGGCCCTTTCCTCGGGATTGCAGGCGGGCTGCTGGAGGACGGTGGTGAGTTTCTGGCGCAGCCGGTCGAGGCGGTGCTGGTTGATGCTGGCGTTGCCCGGCACCTCCATCGGTTCGATGGGCTGGTTCACGGCCCGCTCCAGACCCCCGAGGAAGCGCCGCTCCCGAGGCGTGAGGAACAGGATCGCCTCACCGCTGCGCCCGGCGCGGCCGGTGCGGCCGATGCGATGCACGTAGGCCTCCCCGTCGAAGGGGATGTCGTAGTTGATGACCAGGCCGATACGGTCGACGTCGAGGCCCCGGGCGGCCACGTCCGTGGCCACGAGCACATTGACCCGGCCATCCCGCAGACGCTCGATCGTGCGCTCCCGCTGGGTCTGGGGAACGTCGCCGTTGAGCACCGCCACGTCGTAGCCGTGCTGCTCGAGGGACTCGGCCACGGTGAGGGTGATGGCCTTGGTGCGGGCGAAGATGATCACCCCTTCGCTGCCCTCGGCTTCCAGCACCCGTTCGAGGGCCTCGAGCTTCTGGGGGCCGTTGACCACCAGGTGCCGCTGGCGGATGCGGCGACCGTCGGCGGCCTTCTGGCGGATGGTGACCTCCGCCGGGTTCTTCAGATGGTTCTGGGAGATCCGCCGGATCTCCGGGGGCATGGTGGCGGAGAACAGCACCACCTGACGCTCGGCGGGAAGCTGCTCGAGCACCCACTTGACGTCGTCGATGAAGCCCATGCGCAGCATTTCATCGGCCTCGTCCAGCACCAGGCTGCGCAGCCCGGAGAGGTCGAGGGTGCCCTGGCGCATGTGGTCCATCACCCGCCCGGGGGTGCCCACGACGATCTGGACGCCCCGGCGCAGTTGCTGGATCTGGTCGCGGAAGTCGGCGCCGCCGTAGACGGGCAGCACCTTGACGCCCTTCATGCACGCCGCGTAGCTGTTGAAGGCCTCCGCCACCTGCATCGCCAGTTCGCGGGTGGGGGTGAGCACGAGCACCTGGGGGGTGCGCTGGCCGGGATCGAGGCGCTCCAGCAGGGGCAGGCCGAAGGCGGCCGTCTTGCCGGTGCCGGTCTGGGCCTGGCCCACCAGGTCGCGGCCGAGCATCAGCTCGGGGATGGCGGCCTTCTGGATCGGCGAGGGCTCCTCGAAGCCGATGGCCGCCAGGCCATCCAGCAGCTCCCGGCGCAGGCCGAAGGCGGCGAAGGCGCTGACAGGAGCTTCCGTTTCGGTTGCTGCCGTTTCAGCGGGGGCCGCTTCGGTAGCTGAAGTTTCAGCGGCGGCCGTTTCGGTAGCGGCGTCATCGGCAGGGATGACGACCAGGGGAAGGGCGGATTCCGGCGCTTCGGGGAAATCGATGTCGGTGGCAATCCCCAGGGAGATGGGGGACGAGACCGTCTGGGCCTCGCAGGGCTGCGCGAGGGCCGCCTGGGAATCGACAGCACCGACGAGGGTGCTGCCGTCAATGATCTGGGTCACGGGATGCGGGAGCCTGGTGAATCCTTTTCAACGCAGGCCGGCAGCGGACCGTTGGAGATGGGTGCCTTGCACCCGGGCTGCCTTGCCCTTGCTCAAAGGTTGAAATGAGACTTTACCACCCTGCCGTAATCGTCGTCGAAACGCTCGATGTCCTCCTCCCGCAGCTCCTCGCCCAGCTGCACCTCGATGATCTCCAGGTCGGTGGCTCCGGCCGACGCCCGGTGCAGGCCGCCCCGGGGGACGAACAGGGTGGCGCCGGGGCAGGCGGTGATCGAGCCGCCGTCGACTTCCATCACCCCTTCGCCCGTCACCACCACCCAGTGTTCGCTGCGCTGGCGGTGGCGCTGCAGGCTGATGCGTTGCCCCGCCGTGATCCGCAGACGCTTGACGAGGTAGCCGGGGCCGGTGGCGAGGGTCTCGAACCATCCCCAGGGCCGCTGGGTCCGCTCAGTCATCGCATTGCTCTCCTGAAATCGCAGGCAGAGACACTGTCAGCGGGTCCGGAACGATGGCGGCGGGAGGGGGCGAGGCGGATGGGAAAAAAGACTGACCGGAACCACCTGGGGCCAGGGAATCCATGGGGTTGTCCCTGTCGACCTCGGGGCACCTGAAAGGTTTGATCCGGTGGGGCCGGTTCGCACCTTCGTGACGATGCAGGAGGGCATTCCTCAAGGGGGGACTCGAGGAATCAAGGGGCTCCCGAAAAGGGAGAGATCCCAGCGGTGGAGACTATTGGAGCAGGGGCTCCGGTGAGTTCGGCCCGGGGGAACCGCGCCGATGGACGAAGTATGGAACAGGGGTCGGAGCTGCCTCCGTGCGGTTCACTTTTCGTAGACACATTGCCGGCTGTGGCGATGAATGAAGAAGCCTTACGGCTCCTCCCCGGCCGCGGGCCCGTCCTCCCCGGCGCTGAGCAGCAGGGCCCCCTGACGCGCCCGGGTCAGGGCGGTGTAGAGCAGCCGCCCGTCGCGGTCGCCGCCGCTGGGCAGCAGCACGATCACCTCCTCGGCTTCGCTGCCCTGGGCCTTGTGGACCGTCAGGGCCAGGGCCGGCTCGGCGGCGCCGCCCAGCTGGCCGGGGTGGATCCAGAGCGGCTCCCCCTCCCCGTCCCCGAACAGCAGGCGTGCCGAGGGCCCGGGGCCGCCCACGAGCACGCCCACATCGCCGTTGGCCAGGTCCAGTTCCGGCAGGTTGCGGCGGCAGAGGACGGGGGTGCCCGGGGGGAGATCCTGAAGATCGCCGTCCCGCCGGCCCCCCAGCAGGGTCCGATGGATCGCCTCCAGACCCCAGCGGCCCTGGCGCTGGGGGGCCATCACCAGCAGGCGGTCCCGCTCGGCCAGCAGCGCCCGGCATCCCTGCTCGGAGCCCGGCCGGCAGCGCCCCGCCACCCGGGCCAGCTCGGCCTGGTGGCGGCGCAGCCGCTCCAGCAGCTCCGCCGGCAGGGTCCGGGGGGAGCAGGGGCGCCACTGGAGGTTGTCGGTGCTTTCCAGGGCCTGCAGCAGCGGGCGGATGGCGGCGATCGGATCCGGATCCTGCGGGCCGGCGGCGGCCCCCAGCCCCTGGCGCAGGGCGGCGGCCACGGCGGCGATGGCCCCGGCGTTGCGGTAGGTGGTGGTCAGGGTGATGGCGGCGTCCCCCAGCCGGTGGCGGTGTTCAGGCCGCTGCAGGTCCTCCAGCACGGCCCCGGGGGCGATCGGCGGCAGCTGGGCCGGGTCGCCCACCAGCACCAGCCGACAGGTGCTGGGCAGGGCCTCCAGCAGGGCCCCCATCAGACCCAGATCCACCATCGAGACCTCATCCACCACCAGCAGATCGAGGTCGAGGGGCCGGCCGCGGTGGCGGCCGAAACGGTCGCCGCGGCTCTCCAGCAGCCGGTGCAGGGTCGTGCAGGGAAGGGTGCCGCCGGTGGCGGTCCGCAGCCGGCCCGCCGCCTTGCCGGTGGGCGCCGCCAGATGGACGCGGGCGTCGGGCTGGCTTGCCCGCTGGGCCGCGATCATCGCCGCCACCGTGCTGGTCTTGCCGGTGCCGGGTCCCCCCTCCAGCAGCACCAGTCCGTGGCGAAGCACCGCCGCCACCGCCTGTCGCTGCCGGTCATCGAGGCGCCGGGGGGCGCCGGGCTCCGCAGCGCCGGGAGCCGCAGCCCCTGGAACCTCGCGCACGCGGCCCGGCTCGACGGCCCCGGCGCGAGCGATCAGGGCCTCGATCACCGCCCGCCGCTGCCGCTGCCAGCGGCCCCACTGCAGCCGATCCCCATCCAGGGCCAGGGGCCCGTCCGGATCGCTGCAGAGCGGACTGGCCGCCAGGGCCTGGCGGTGCCCCTCCGGCCAGGGTCCTTCGCTCACCTCCGCCGGTCTCGGACCCCGCAGGTCCAGCTCCAGCTCGCCCCGGGCCAGGGCCGCGGTGAGGGCGGCGATCAGCTCGCCGACCAGGGGATCGGCAGGGGTGCCGTGCAGACGGGGCAGGGCTTCGGCCAGGCCGAGGGCCAGGGCTGCCACCCAGGGCTGGGGCGTGGGGAAGAGGGGGTCTCTCATGGCGCCCCCTCGCCGGCGCCGGTCGCGGCCTGGCCGCCCAGGGCCCCGTTGAGGGCCAGGAGCCTGCCCAGGGGCGGGCGCTCCACGAACATGCCCGGCACCGCTCCGCCTGGGGCCTGTGCCCCCGCTGCTCCGGGTGCCCCGCGCAGGAAGACGTAGGCGTACCCCCCCAGATGGCGCTCGGGGTCGTAGCCGGGCAGGCGCCAGGCCAGGTAGCGGTGCAGGGCCACCAGGTAGAGGTGGGCCTGGAGGGGGTAGTGGCTCTGGGCCATCAGGGCGGCCATCGCCTCCCGGCCGTAGTGCCGGGGGCCGCAGGCCAGGGGTCTGCCCTCGCCGTCCCGCCGGCCCAGCCAGTTGCTCTTCCAGTCGGCCACCCACCAGCGCTCCTGGCCATCGGCATCCATGGCGGTGAAGATCAGGTCGATCGAGCCGGTGAGGAAGCCGCGGCTGGCCACCGGCAGGCTGCCCACGGTGGCGGCGTAGGCGGCACCGAAGGCGCCGCCGGGATGATCCCTGAAGGCCGCCGCCAGCTGCGCCGCCCTGGCGAAGCCGAGGGTCAGGTCGAAGCTGAGTTCGTTGAGCCGGCGCTCCAGCCCGAGATCGGCCACCCGCAGGGACCCCAGCCCGCCGCCGAAGGGGGTGAGGCGCACCTGCTCCAGGCCCCGCAGCAGCGGCTCCAGGTCTTCCGCCTCCAGCCCGGCCCGGCGCAGCTCCCGCTCCACCAGCTCCCGGCTGGCGGGCGAGTCGGTGGGAACCCGGTAGTCCAGCTGCTCCAGCATCCGGTGCAGACAGTCCCCGGCCCCCGGGCCGCGGGCGAAGCCGGCCAGGGGACCCTGCTCTGGCCACAGGGCCGCGTCGGCTCCTTCCGGAGCCTCGCCTTCGGGGCTGGGATCGCTGGTGTCGCGGCCCTGGTCGAGGGTCGCCTCCGAGACGCCGGCGCCGTGGGCGGAGCGGGTCCAGCCGGTGTAGCTGCTGCGGCTCCAGCTCGTGTCCAGCGTGCGCCGGGGCACGGGCCCGCAGCGCAGGGCATCGACCGCCGCCGGTGCCGGCGCCAGCGTCCGCGGGGCGCCCGGCTCCGCGGCGACCTGGTGCAGCTCGAGCCCCAGGGCCCGACGCCCGATCTCCTCCTCCAGCCGCAGGAGCCAGTCCCCGTCGCTGCGCCCGCTGATGGGGGCATCGTCCTCGGGGTCGGGCAGGGGGTCGCCTGGGAAGAGCCAGGGGTACAGGGGGTTGGCCTGCTGGCCCTTCGCCGGCCCCCAGGCGAGCAGCAGCAGGTGCTGGGCCCGGGTGACGGCCACGTAGGCCAGCCGCTCCCGCTCGGCCCGTTCCGCATCCCGGTGCTGGCGCAGCGCCGGCCATCCCCGTCCCCAGGCAGGACGGAGGTGGAGGTCGAGGTGGGCGCCGGCGCCGCCGGGCGGATGCCAGCGGAGGCCCACCCGGTGGCCGCCGGCGGGGGGAGTGCCGGCCGCCTGCCACAGGTAGGGACAGATCACCACGGGGAACTCCAGTCCCTTGCTGCGGTGCACCGTGATCACCGTCACCGCCTCGTCGGCCTTGTCGCTGTGGGCCTGGTGCGACTCCGGGATGGTGCCGCTGGCCCGGGTCTGGTCGAGACGCAGGCGCCGCAGCCAGTCGGCGGCGGCCGCCAGGGAGAGCCGTTCGACGTGCAGTCGCTCCTGGAGCAGTTCGGCCACCTGCTGCAGGTCGGCCAGCAGCCGGCCGCTGACGCTCAGCCGGGCCAGCCCCTCGCCGTCCACCAGCCGCGACAGCACCCCGAGCGGTCCCTGATGGGGCAGGTCCCGGGCCAGGGCCTGGAGCCGGCCGGCCAGTTCGCTCCACTCGGCCGGAGCGGCTTCGGCGATCCGCCGCGCCGACCAGCCGAGCAGGGGGGAGGCGGCCAGCAGCCGCAGACGGCCGGGATCGGCGGGATCGGCCAGGGCATCGAGCAGCCGCTGCAGGGCGGTGGCGGCCGGGCTGGCGAACACGTCGGCCTTGCTCACCAGTCGGCTGGCGATCTGGCGCCGCTCCAGGGCGCTGCGCAGTTCCTCCGCCTGGCGGTGGTTGTGCACCAGCAGGGCGATGTCGCTGGCCCGCAGGGGGCCGGGTGGCCGCCCGTCGCCCACCGCCAGGGCGGGGGCCTGCTCCAGCAGCTCCAGGACGGCGTCGGCCACCAGGGCGGGCAGGCGGTCCTCCAGGCCACCCCGGCTCGGCAGGGAATCGCCCGCCCCCCGATCGCCCCCCAGCCAGAGCAGGCGCACCGGCGCCATGCCGTCGGGTCCGCTTCGCCGCGAACGGGCCAGCACCGCCGGCACCGGCAGACCGGAGCGGGGCAGGCCCGCCGGTGCCATCAGGCCGTTGAGGCTCCCGATCAGCGCCGGAGTCGAGCGGCGGTTCTCCTGCAGCGCCAGCACCCGCGCCGCGCTGCGGCGGGCCAGCCGGTAGGTGTCCAGGTCACCGCCGCGGAAGCGGTAGATGGCCTGCTTCGGATCCCCCACCATCACCAGCAGGTGGGCGTCGCCGGGGAAGGCCAGCCGCAGGATCCGCCACTGGACCGGGTCCGTGTCCTGGAACTCATCGATCAGGGCGGCCCTGTAGCGCTGTCCCACCGCCCGCAGCAGGGGGGTGGGGGCGGTGGCGTCCGGGCCGGGGTCGAGGCCCTCCAGCAGCTGGGCGAAGCCGATGCTGCCGCTGCGGGCCCGGCGCCGGGCCAGCTCCGCCCGCCCCCAGTGGCAGCCATGCAGCAGCACCGCCTCCGCCGGGCCTTCCCGCAGGGCGGCCACCGCCTCCAGGAGCCCATGGCCGGGCAGCCGGATCTCCCGCTCCGCCCCTTCCGCCTTGCGGGCCGCCCGGCAGAAGGGCTCGGGATGGAAATAGGACCCCAGTTCCTTCTGGGCCATCAGGGCGGCGTAGCTGCCCCCCTCGGGCTGCTCGTCAAGCCAGACGTCGACCAGCTCGCTGCGATCGCTTCGGGGCCTGACGGCATAGGGCGTGGTGGCGCTGGCCCCGGCGGCCCGCCATTCAGCAGCGGCGGCGCGGAAGGCCTGCTCCAGGTCCCGGCCCCCGTCCGACCAGGACTGCCGGAACCGTGCCCAGGGCTCCTCCCACAGCGCCCCCAGCTGCTCCGCCAGCGGCCGCTCCAGGCCCAGGCCCGCCGGCAGGGGATCGAGGGCCAGGCCGGGGTCGCCATCGAGCAGCAGCAGCAGCCTCTCCAGATCCCCCAGGCCGATGCGCTCCGCCAGCCCCTCCACCAGGTGCAGGGGAAGGGCCAGCACCTGCTGCTGCCAGTAGTCGTGGGCGACCTGGCGCACCAGGTCGGCGGCGTCGGTCTCCAGCGTCAGCTCAGGGGGGCGGGCGGCCTCCATGGCGTGGCGCCGCAGGGTGCGCTGGCAGAAGCCGTGGATGGTGGTGATGTCCGCGGCGTCGAGCTCCTCGAGGGCCAGCAGCAGCAGGCCCTGCACGGTGGCGCGGGCGCCACTCTCCCCGGGCTGGCGCTCCAGCCATTCGGCCAGCACCGGATCGGGCGCCGCCCAGCCGTCGGGGGGCTGGAGGCCGGTGAGGGCCTGCTGGAGCCGGCGGCCGATGCGATCGCGCAGTTCCGCCGCCGCCGCGTTGGTGTAGGTCACCACCAGCAGTTCCCGCAGGCCGATCCGCTTCTCGGCCAGGAGCCGCAGCACCAGATGGGCCAGGGCGAAGGTCTTGCCGGTGCCGGCGCTGGCCTCCAGCAGCACGACGCCGTCATCGAGGCTGACGTTGTTGGCCTCGAAGCGCTCGGGCCCGGAGGTGCCGTCGGCGGCGACGGTCATCGCTCCACCTCCGCCGCCAGCAGGGGGGAGAAGAGGTCGCTCGCCAGGGCCAGGACGTCCGGCGTCAGCAGATCGTCCGCCGCAAGGCCAGGGCCGAAGCAGGCTTCCATCTCGGCCCGATCCCGCTCGCCGGCGTGGAAGCCGGAGCCTTCCCAGGTGCCGGCGGCCCGGGCCCGTCCCTGGCCGGGTTTCCTGCGCTCGCCTGTCACGTGGCTCCAGCCCGTCTCCGGCGGCACCGGCCATCCCCTGCTGCGCCACTGGCGCTGCAGGCCGGCCAGCCGCTCCAGTTCATCCCGTGCCGCCTCCGGGTCCGGTGCCGTGAGCTCCATCACCGGCACGTAGCCATCGCCGTCCCGGGCGATCAGCACCCCTCGGCGCGGGGCGGGACCGGCGGCGCTGGCCAGCAGGAGCTGCAGCCAGAGTTCCAGCCGGTGGCTGACCCGGGCCTGGGCCGTGTGCGCCAGCACGACGGCCTCGCCCCGCCAGGGGACCGCGGCCTGCCAGGGGCCCCAGTGGTGGCTGGCGCGCCGGGGCGGGCCGAGGGCCTCCAGGGCGTTCACCAGGCCCGTCCAGCGGCGCTGCAGCAGCTCCGCCTCCATGGCGCCCGCTGCCCCTGGCGGCAACAGGCCCTGGCCCCGGTGCCGGTCGAGCCAGTCGGCCGCCTCAAGGGGGGCCTCCCCGCCGGTGTCCGCCTCGCTGAGGGTCGCCCGCAGCAGGGACGAGCGCTCCCTCTCCCCCAGGGCCAGGGCCTCGAGGTCGTCCACCCGCTTCTCCCACTCCCCGGGCCGCAGGCCCAGGGACCGCAGCCAGTGCGTCTGGGGTGCCACCAGCCAGTCCCGCAGGTCGGCGTAGGCCTCGCTCTCGCCTGCGGGGGGAGCCTCCCGAGGGGTCGCTCCGGCCAGCAGCGCCGGTGGCGGTGTCGGCCGATCGCCGGCCAGGCGGCGCACCGCCTCCAGCAGCCGCCGGTCGCAGCTGGGGGGCTCCCGCCCGCGGGCGGGCAGGAAGTTGCGCCGGTCGAGGGGGTTGGCGGCGTGCTCCACCAGCAGCTGCCCCATGGCCTCCGCATCCAGCGGGCCGGCCAGCCACTGCAGCCATTGGCCCACCGGTCCGGAGGGGGGCAGGGCGGCGCCGGTGCGGTCGTCGCGGCAGCTCCAGCTCAGCAGCAGATGGTCCCGGGCGGAGAGCAGGGCCTCCATCAGCACGTAGCGGTCCTGGTCGGCGGGGTGGGGATCGCCGAGCTGGCGCTGGCCCTCCATCAGGTGGAAGGCGGGCCGGTCGCCGGGCCGGGGAAACAGGCCCGCATCCAGCCCCATCAGCACGATCACCCGGTAGGGAATGGCCCGCATCGGTTCAAGGGCGCTGATGGTGAGGGCGCCGCTGCGGTGGCCGAAACGGCCGCTCTCGGCCCCGAGCAGCTCCCGCAGCGCGGCCGCCGCCACCGGCGCCTCCAGGGACAGGGCGCAGGGACCGGCGGCCGTCTGCCAGGCGTCGATGGCCCCCATCAGCTCGGGCCGCTCGCCGGCATCGTCGTCGGTGTCCCCGAAGAGGTCATCGATCAGCCGTCGCAGCCGCTCTGCCCAGACACCCACGGTGCCGCCCCGGCGCAGCTCCGCCAGCCAGTGGCGCAGCCGCCCCAGCAGGTGCAGCCAGCGGCCGGCCAGCTCCAGGGGCACCCCCCCCTCCCAGGGGGCGGTCTCCCCGGGCGCCAGGCCCGCATCGGCGGGCAGCACCAGGCCGAGCAGCAGCCGGTCGATCGTCCAGCCCAGGCTGTGGCAGGGCGGGTCCTTCTCCTGGCCGTCCAGGCCCCAGCGGAAGCCCGCCTCCTGCAGCGCCTCCACCAGGCGGGTCGCCTCGGCCAGCTCGAGGCCGAACCGCTCCAGCAGGGGCCGGCAGCCCAGCAGGGTCTCCAGGCCGGTGGCGGTCAGCCGGGTGCCGGCCAGCTCCAGGAGCAGCAGCAGGGTGCTGCCCATCCCCGCCCCGTCCTGTTGGCTGCGGTCGGTGAGGCGCCAGGGGAGTTCCACGTCCGTGGCGTGGCCATCGCCGAACACCGAAGCCACCAGGGGGGCGAATCCGTCGATGTCGGGCGTCATCACCAGGATGTCCCGCGGTTCAAGGCCGGGGTCGGCCGCCAGGAGCTGCAGCAGTCGGTCGCGCACGATCTGCACCTGGCGCAGCCGGCCGGGACAGGCGTGGAACTCCAGGGAGTGGTCCTCCGGATCCATGGCCAGCGAAGGGATCCTGTCCGGATCGGCCAGCTGCTCCTGCAGCTGGGCCAGCAGGGGGGGGCGGGTGGTGCCGGCGGCGGCCGCGAAGAAGAGGTCGCGCTCCTGCTCCTCCCCCAGCTGGGCTTCGCCGGTGCCCTCCAGCAGCTGCTGGAACTCCCCCCCCAGGCGGCCGAAGCGGGCCTCCAGCCCCGGGGCCTCCAGCAGCCAGGCGGCGTCGAGCGGCTGGCGCAGGGCCAGGGCGTCGCTCAGCTCCCGGCGGCGCTCGCCGCAGCGCTGCCAGAGATCGCGGCAGGGCGTCAGCAGGTAGAGGTCCACATTCCGGTGCCGGCTGAGGGCCTGCAGGAGCTGCACCTGGATCGGCGCCATGCTGCTCAGGCCGAAGAGTCGCAGGGGGGCGCCGCCCGCGTCGGGGCAGGGGCCGCCGCGGCGCAGCCGGGCGATCAGCTCCTGCACCCGGCGGCCGAACGGTTGGGCGCCCAGCTCCGCCAGCAGGGCGCGGTAAAGGAGGGGCTGCCAGAGCTGGCTGTCGGGCAACGCCCGGCCGTGGCCATCGATCGCCTGCCCGCCCTCCCAGGCCCGCAGCAGCTCGGGCCGGTAGAGGGCGTAGTCGTCGAAGGCATCGGCGATCGCCCGCCCCAGCTGCCAGTGGCCCAGTTCCAGCCGGGCTGCCGACCCCCTGTCGGCGAGCCAGCGGCGCAGCGGCTCCCCTTCCGGTGCGGCAGCGACCGCCGGCAGCAGGCCCAGCAGGGGCCAGACGAGCCGGTCGGCACGCCAGGGATCGACGGTCCCGGCCGTGGGAGCCTCGCCGGCGGGGGACAGCAACTGGTCGACCAGCTGGCGCAGGTGGCTGCCCGGGAAGGGAAAGCGCAGGTTGGCGGCGATGCCGCCGAGGTGTTCGGCCAGCTGCTCGCCGAGCCAGCGGCTGGTGGGCCAGGTGTTGACCACCACCTGGACCTGCTCGAACGGATCGGGAGGGTACAGGCGAAGCTGGGCAGCCAGCAGGCGGGCCAGGACCTCGGCCCGGTTGCTGCGAAAGACCGTCAGCAAAGGGGCGGGCTCAGAGGGCGCGGCTCATCGCCGAGCCGGGGGATGGGGCCGCCATCGGGCTGCCCGCCGCTGCCCCGTTGCTGACCTGGCGGGTCTGCCGCGTTTCGGGGCAGTAGGCGGTGAGGTCGCCGCCGTAGCAGGCACCGGTGTCGAGCAGGACGATCGAGCCCACGCGCCGCAGGCCTGGACCTGGCGTGTGGCCGACGATCACCTCGCCGAAGCGGTCGTCGTAGGCCTGCCAGAAGGCCAGCCTGACGTTGAGGTCGGGCTGCCAGGTGCGGGGATCGAAGCCGGCATGGGTGGCCACCCAGCCCTGACCCCAGTAAGCGAGGGGCAGCTGGTCGAGGCGGTCGCGCCACAGGCGGCAGCGGGCCGCTCCGAGCTGGCGGTAGGTGTCGTTGCCATTCAGGTCGGGACGGCCGGGCGCCAGGCCCGTGTCGAGCTGACGCACCAGGTCCCGCTCATGGTTTCCTTTCAGCCACACCGCCCGCTGGCGACGCACCAGGTCCCAGACCAGTTCCATGGACTCCTCGATGCGGGAGCCGCGGTTGATGACATCGCCGCAGAACACGAGTCGATCGCCGGCCGGCAACTGGACCAGAAGGCGTTGCAGAGCTTCCGCACATCCATGCACATCGCCGATGACCCAGTGGTGGGGTGGGCGGTGATGGGGTGGACGCCGGTCCGGGAACGTCATCAAGAAGGATGCTTCCCCCCAAGTGTTGCCTCTGGAGTGGGCTTCTGTCACCCCCGCCGGCGCCGGCGGGCCTCCAGCGCTGATACGGTGCGCCCTCGGTGCACCCTGGAGGCAACGGGCGATGGACCTGAAGAATCTGCCGGTCACCCAGCGCGTCAACGCCCTGGTGAAGGCCCTCGACGGGGCGAAGCGCACCAACGAGGCCCTGGCCCGCTGCAGTGACGGCGAGCAGATGCTGGACGTGCTTCTCGATGCCTCTTCGCGGCTGGGGCTGGGTCTGACCCGCTGGGAACTGCAGAACACGCCGCCGATCCGGGACTGGATCTGGTGGAAGAACAAGGAAGCCCCCCTCACCATCGGCGACAGCAAGCCGCGCTACCAGCAGGACGGCGGCCAGGGCAAACCCCGTCCGGCGGCATCGGACCAGGAGGATGGTCCCGACGCGCCCCGGCGCCGTTTCCTGGGCCTGTTCTGAACTGCCGCTCCGGCGCCCGCCCCCGCCGCCGCCCCAGGGTCAGCTCAGGGTGGCCAGCGGGTCGGGAATCGTGGCGCTGGGGGCCTCGAAGCTGCCCACGGCCACGAACTCCAGCCGCAGCTTCATGAAGGTGATGAACTTCTCGTCGGTGGATACCACCGCCGCCGCCGGCCTCGGCACGGCGGCCAGGCCGGCGGCCAGCTCGGGAGCCTCCAGGAAGGCGGGGCGCTCCAGGAGCCAGAAGTCGATGGCCTTGTCCTTCTCGGCGTAGTTGCGCCGGCGCTCGCGCAGCACCTCTTCCAGGGGTTCCTCCTCAAGCAGGAAGGCACGGCTGGCGGCGACGAAGTGGTAGCGGGTCATGGCGGGAGGGGCCTCAGGGCTGGCGGTCGCCGAACAGCGGGTCGCGGCGGGGATTCTGCACCAGCGCCCGCATCTGGCGCACCGCCTCCTGGAGACCGACCACCAGGGCGCGGGCCACGATCGTGTGGCCGATGTTCAGTTCCTCCATCCCCTCGATCGCGGCGATCGGTTCGACGTTGTGATACGTGAGGCCATGGCCGGCATTGACCCGCAGGTCGAGCCCCCGGGCGATGGCGGTGGCTTCGGTGATCCTGGCCAGCTGGAACGGCTGCTCCCCCCAGGCGGCCTCGGCATAGGCGCCGGTGTGCAGTTCCACCCAGCGGGCGCCGCAGTGGCGGCAGGCCTCCAGCTGGGCGTCGTCGGGATCGACGAACAGGCTGACGCCGATGCCCGCCTCCATCAGGCGCCCCGTCAGGGGCGCGAGGCTCTCCACCTGTCCGGCCACGTCCAGGCCTCCTTCGGTGGTCACCTCCTCCCGGCGTTCCGGCACCAGGGTCACCATGTCGGGCCGGACCCGCAGGGCGATCGCCTCCATCTCGGCGGTGGCGGCCATCTCCAGGTTCAGCCGGGTGCGGACGGTGGCCCGCAGCAGCTCCACGTCCCGGTCCTGGATGTGGCGCCGATCCTCCCGCAGGTGCACGGTGATGCCGTCGGCGCCGCCCAGCTCGGCCAGCAGGGCGCAGCGCACCGGATCGGGCTCGACGGTGCGGCGGGCCTGTCGCACGTTGGCGATGTGGTCGATGTTGACCCCGAGGCTGGCCATGGGCGGCAGGTGGCTGAAGCGATCCTGGTCGCACCGTATCGGTCGCCGGGGAGCGGCCGCAGGCCCAACTGCCCGCCGCCGGCCTTCAAGGGGGGGATCCAGCCCCTAGCGTCGACATCGACGTTCTGCCGGATCGAGAGTGTTGGCGGCGCAGACGCCCTCCGGACCAGGCCTTTCCCCGGTGATCAGCCGGCGGGAGCGTTCCCTCTGCAACGGCATCAGCCCCTGGCTGTCCCCGGTGGCGATGGTGGTCACCATCGATCTGGCTCTCCAGGGCTATTTCAGCGAGCTGACGGTGCTCGATCGCGAGAACCTGCCCCGCGACGGAGCCGTGCTGCTGGCCCCCACCCACCGGGCCCGCTGGGACGCGCTGATGCTCCCCTGGGGGGCCGGCCGCCGGGTCACGGGCCGGGACTGCCGCTTCATGGTCACGGCCGATGAGATGAAGGGTCTGCAGGGGTGGTTCTTGCACCGTCTCGGCTGTTTTCCCGTCAACCAGGGGCGCCCCACCCTCGCCAGCCTGCGTTTTTCCGTCGAGCTGCTGGCCTGCGGACAGCAGTTGGTGGTGTTTCCCGAGGGCCGCATCCGGCGCGAGGACGGCCCGATCCGCCTGCACCAGGGGCTGGCCCGCCTGGCCCTGCTGGCCGCCAGCCAGGGGGTGGAGGTGCCGGTGGTGCCGGTGGGCATCGCCTACGGCCACGCCGATCCCAGGCCCGGCGACCGGGCCGCCCTCTGTTTCGGCCGCCCGCTGCGGGCGGAGGGTCAGGGTCGCCAGGCGGCCCTGGACTTCAGTGCCGAGCTTGCCGCCGCCATGGAGTCGGCCGAGCAAGCGGCCCGCGCCGTGGTGGGTCGCCCGATCGACTCCCCGTAAAGTTCGGCCGTTACCCGTCAGGCGTCGACGTGATCAGGCCTTCCGCCGTTTCTTCCCTTCGATCCGCCCGGCCATCGGGCCTGGCCGGGGTCTGCGGCAGCTGCCTGGCCCTGCTGGCCCTCGCCCAGCCGCTCCTGCAGCCGCCGGCCCGGGCCCAGGCCACCCCCCAGACGGTCCAGCCCGCCGGCACCGATCTCAACCTTTCCTCCGTGAAGACCCTCCTGGCCAGGGGTGATGCGGCGGTGGCCAGCGGCAACCTGGCCGAGGGCCGGCGCCTCTACGACCTGGCGCGTGACGCCAGCCGTCGCCTGCTCGGCTTCTACCGCGACCTGAGCGGCTCCTTCCGCGGTCTCGACGCCCGCATCCCCCGCGAGATGGACGACAAGGGGCGGGAGGCGCTGACGCTGCTGGCCGAGTCCAACCTGCGGCTGGCGGCCCTGTTCCGCCGCCAGAACGAGCCGGAGGTGGCGATCCCCCTGCTGGTGGAGGTGGTGAAGATCATGACCCCCACCAACGAGGGCGGCCGCAAGGCCTACCAGCAACTGGTCGAGCTGGGTTTCGTGATCACCCCCTACACCGCGCCGGGATCGACCGCCGGTGGGTGATCGTCCTTAGATTCCAGCCTTCCGTCATCTCCCCGATCCCCGCCGCCATGGTGCAACCGGAGCAGGTCAAGGACGCGATCCTGCGCGCGCTCCCCGATGCCGCCGTCGAGGTGGAGGATCTCACCGGGGGTGGCGATCACCTGCAGGTGAGGGTGGTATCCGGTGCCTTCGCCGGCCTCAACCGGGTGCGCCAGCACCAGCTCGTCTACGGCGCCCTGCGCAGCGAGCTGGCCAGCGAGGCGATCCATGCCCTGGCGCTGCAGACCTCCCTTCCCTCCTGACGTTCCCTTCCGCGATTCCGACCATGGATGCCAGCACCCGTCAACGCATCGACGCCCTGATCAGCGCCAGCCCGGTGGTGGTCTTCATGAAGGGCAACAAATTGATGCCTCAGTGTGGATTCTCTAACAACGTCGTCCAGATCCTGCAGTCGCTCGGTGTGCCTTTCGAGACGTTCGACGTCCTCTCCGACATGGAGATCCGCCAGGGAATCAAGGAATTCTCCGACTGGCCCACGATCCCCCAGGTGTATGTGAAAGGGGAGTTCCTGGGCGGCTCGGACATCCTGATCGAGATGTACAACAGCGGCGAGCTGCGCGAGAAGCTGGAAGTGGCCCTGGCCTCCTGAGGTCCCGCTCCCGCCGGTCTGACGGCGGCCCGGTTGTCCGCAGCCGCTCAGTAGCGGCTGCGCTCCATCAGCACGCGGGGCTGGCCGTCGGGCCCCAGGAAGCTGGACGGGTCCTGGATCCAGCGGTCGATCAGCTCCTCCAGCCGGCGCTGGGAATGGTGGTCCAGCACGGCCGTACGGCGCAGGGCATGCAGGTAGCCGTCCGCATACAGCCGCAGCTCGGAGGGTCCGTGGTGGCGATCGGACAGGGCCTGGCAGGCATCACACAGGGACTGGAAGTGGCGGATCGCGTCGGGGTGTTGGAGTGCTGTCATGGCTGGGGTCGGGCCCCGGGCGTCATTGTGGCGGCGAAAGCCGGCAGATGGCACCATCCTGCCGTGCCGGGACCGTCATCCGGGAGCGGACAGTTGACAAGGCATCGCCCGTCACCGGCGTCTCCGCACATTTCCAGTTAGCGTTGACACACTCAATCGGCTGTCGGCACTTCCGCTTCTGATTTCATCGTGATGCCGAGGAGATGCCCGTGCCCCAGGACAAGCTGACTGATCCAGGAGGAACGCCTAGGAGAGTTCTCGTTGTGGACCCCCACGCGACCCTCCGCACCGTCCTCGCCCAGCGTCTGCGTCAGGATGGGCACTTGGCCGCGGCCGTCGCCACCGCCCGCGAAGCCCTGGAGATCTGCCAGGAGCAATCCCCCGATCTGCTGGTGAGCGCCGAGCTGCTCGAGGAGACCTCGGCCCTGCGCCTTGCCGCCCAGCTGCACTGCCAGGTGATGGTGCTCACCGCCCGCTCCGGCTCGGAGCCCGTGGTGGCCCTGCTCGATGCCGGCGCCGATGACGTGCTGCGCAAGCCCTTCGGGCTTGAAGAGCTGGCGGCCCGCTGCCGCACCCTGCTGCGCCGCAGCGGCAGCGGCCTCCAGGAACGGGTCTGTGTGGGCCCCCTCGAAGTCCACCTGCTGCTGCGCCAGGTCACCCTGCGCGACCAGCCGGTGGAGCTCAGCCCCCGGGAATTCGCCCTGCTCTGCGCCCTGCTGATGCCCCCGGGGGTGGTGCGCAGCCGCCAGGAACTGCTGCGCATGGCCTGGCCCCCCTTCAGCGGCGGCCCCCGCTCGGTCGACACCCAGGTGCTCACCCTGCGCCGCAAGCTCGAACAGGCCGGCCTCGGCGAGGGCGGCGCCATCGAAACGATGCGGCAGCAGGGATACCGATTCAGCCTCGACACCCTGCCCGAGCTCAGCGAGGAAGCTGCCGGCGCCGCCGGCTCGGGTCTGCTGGTCACCTCCCCCGGCAGCTCCTCCCGCCTCAACTAGGCCCTGGCCCGACAGGTAGGTAGGACCTGCTCAGGCGGGCCGCAGGATCAGGGCCGCAGCTTCCCCCGCCAGCAGGAGGCCGCAGAGCAGGGCCAGCAGCCGGTAGGTCCAGGGCGGGCTGATCCGGCCGATGCCCTTGGTGGCGATGCCGGTGGCGGCGCTGAAGCGATCCAGGAAGTCCTCGAAGCGGGCCACCCGCTGGGGCAGCAGCCAGGCGGCGCCGCTGCGATCCCCCTGCTCCCCCGCACTGCGCACGTAGTAGACCCTGCCCCCCTGGCTGGTGGTGACCGGGCTGAGGGCGGTGATGCGATCCCAGGGCAGCTGCCAGCCGCGGCGCAGCAGCCAGGAGCACCAGGGGGGATGGCCCACCCGCAGTTCCCTCTCGTCGAGCTCCACCCGCTCACTGGTGATGGCGACCACCAGCAGCAGGCCGGCGATGGCGGCCAGCAGCAGGGGCAGACGCAGGGACCCTGGCGCCAGCACCGGCAGGGGCAGGACCAGGGCCAGGTAGAGGGCCAGCAGGGTGAACCGGATCAGCGGCGCCATCGGATAGCGCTGGGCCGTCGGGGTGGGGCTCATCGGTCCTCGGGGGATCCGGGCAGGGGCTCGATGACCTGGGCGGGCTGGTAGCGGCCTCCGAACACCTCCGCCTCCCGCCCCTTCCAGAACTCGCCCAGCCGCATCAGGTCGGCGTGGGCCTCCCCGAGTCGTTCGACGTACTCGTTGGGCTCCATGGTGTCCTTGGCCTCCTTGAGCTTGCTGAGCCGCAGCAGGTGCCAGACCCAGGGCTTGGCCATCTCGCCACGGGCCTCCAGGTAGCGCGCCAGGTCGGAAGAGCTGGGAGTCGGAGCCGCCATGGACACGCAACAAATGTTTACACAGTTTACCGGCGCCCCTGCTCCGGCGTGGCCGGCCGGCCGGCCGCTGTCAGTAGAGCTCGGGCCGCAGGTCCTCGTGGTAGCGGGTGGCGGCGGGGTGGGTGGGCCCGTACTCGCCGGGCCGGCAGTCGGCGATCAGCAGGGTGGCCTCGGGCCGGGCCGCCGCCAGCACATCGCCATGGGGGCCGCAGATGACACTGTTGCCCAGATAGGCCGCCATCACCCGTCCGTTCACCGTCTCCTCGCCGCAGCGGTTGGCGTAGGCCACGAAGCAGCCGTTCTGGAAGGCATGGGCCGGGATCAGGGTGCGGGACACGTCCGGGTAGGGCCGGTCGGTGCGCTCACCGGTGCTCAGCTCGGCCCAGACATCGGCGGCCGTGGGGATCAGCACCAGCCGGGCCCCCTCCAGCGCCAGGCGCCGGGTGAGCTCGGGGAACTCGGCCTCGTAGCAGTTGAGCAGGCCCACCCCCACCCCGTTCACCGGCTGGACCGTGAACGCCGCCCCCTCCTCGGGATGGCGGTAGCCGGCACTCCAGCAGCGCTTCTCGTCCGGTCCCCAGAGGTGGGTCTTGCGGTAGTTGCGCAGCAGCGCGCCGTCCCGGTCAAACAGGGCGATGGCGTCGTAGAAGCGCTCCTCACCGGCCACGCTGGCCCGTTCGGCGTAGGGACAGGCCACCGCCAGGCCATGGCGGCGCGCCGCTGCGGCCACCCGCCGCAGGCTGGGGCCATCCACCGGCTCGGCCAGCTGCCGCACGATCGACGGGGTGACGATGTAGCCGCTCAGATAGAGCTCGGGGAAGGCCAGCAGCTGCACCCCGTGGCCCGCCGCCAGCCCGCAGACCTGCTCGAGGCGCTCCAGGTTCTCTTCGACGGCGTCGGGGGTGCCGGCGCTGCCGCTCCCCTGCCAGATCCCCAGCCGCAGGCCCTCGCCGGCGGCCGGCGGCTGCGGCCGCACGACGCAGTGCAGGCGGTGATCGGGAACCATGGGGTGCTTCACGCCGGCAGGTTCCAGGGGTTGAGGCCCAGGTCGGCACCGATGCGGTGGGCGCAGGCGAAGCCGCTGAAGGCCACCGCATTGAGGCCCTGGCCGGGGAAGCAGGAATCCCCCACGCAGTAAAGGTCGGGGATGGCGGTGCGGTTGAAGGGCATCGGCAGCAGGCCGGGCAGCCGCAGGGCCGGAACCGGCCCATAGCTGCCGCCGTGGCGGCCCAGGAAGCGGCGGTGGCTGCGGGGCGTGCCGATTTCCCGGTGGGTGATCGCCCCCTCCAGCCCCGGCAGGATCGCTTCCAGGCGGCGGATCAGGCGGGTGGCGGCGGCCTCCTTGGCGGCCCGATAGGCCCCCGGGGCCAGCCCCTGCCAGGCGCCCATCTCCGAGGGGGTGAAGGTGTGCACGATGTGGCGGCCGGCCGGGGCCAGGGAGGGATCCAGCAGGGTGGGGATCGAGACGAAGATCACCCCCTGCTCGGCCTCCATGTCCTCCCAGCGCTCCAGCAGCAGGTGGTGGACATGGCTGCCCGGGGGGATCGCTTCGGCCCGCACCCCCAGGTGCAGGGAGAGGAAGGAGGAGGAGGGCCGGTAGCGCCGCCGCCAGGTCTGCTCGGCCGCCGGGGTGTGGGCCTCATCCACCAGGGAGCCGAAGGTGTCCCAGCGGGTGGCGTTGCTCACCACCCGGCGGGCGCGGATCTCCTCGCCGCCGGCGAGCTTCACCCCCACGGCGTGGCCGTTCTCCAGCAGCACCTTCACGACCCGCGAGCGGTAGTGGATGGCGCCGCCATGGCGGCGCAGGCCCGTCACCAGTTTCTCGGCGATCACCCCGACGCCGCCTCTGGGGTAGTTGATGCCGCCGGCGTGGCGATCGGAGAACACCATGCCGGCGTTGATCATCGGGGTGCGATCGGCGGGCATCACCGACCAGCAGAAGCACTCCATGTCGATGAACTTGAGCAGGGCCGGATCACTGATGTGCGCCCGGGCCACGGCCCCCACGTTCACCGGCAGCCAGCGGGCCAGCCCCAGGCAGGCCAGGGGCGCGCGGAAGAACACCTTGGCCAGGTAGGCGGGGTCCTCCAGCGACAGCAGCGGCATCGCATCGAGGCAACGGAACACCTGCCAGCAGGTGTCGTAGAAGGCGCGGATCCCCTTGGCCTCATGGGGGAACAGGGCGGTGAGATCGGCCAGAAAGCGCTCGTAGTCGCGGTCGACCGCCACCGACAGGCCGCCGGGCAGGTGGTAGGCCAGCTGGGCCGGGTCGGGGATCGTCTCGCAGTGCTCGCCCACATCGGCCAGGGCGCGGGTGAGCAGGTTGGTGTGGCCCTGGGTGCCGAAGCCGAAGATCATCGAGGCGCCGACGTCGAAGGTGTAGCCCTCGCGCCGGAAGCTGCCGCCGCTGCCGCCGGGGATCAGGTAGCGCTCCAGTACCAGCACCGAGGCCCCCTTGGCCGCCAGCTGGCTGGCGGTGACCAGCCCGCCGATCCCCGAGCCGATCACGACGACGTCCCAGGGGCGGCCATCGGCCGCGGTGAGGGGGGTGGCGGCGGGGGAAGGGACGGTGACGGTCACCGGAACCAGGCGAACGGGAGCGGCCCGACCCTAGGAAGCGGCCTGGCTCCGGGGGGCGGACCGGCTTAGCCCGCAGCCATCGCCACCGCCGAAGTTGCAGCCTGGCGTTGTGCGTCCCAGGCGGCCAGGTCCGCCAGGGCCCGATCGCGGTAGGCGCCATAGCGGCGGCGTTTGTCACGGATGCGCTCCGGCAGCTCCGGCATCAGGCCGAAGCTGGGGGGCATGGGCTGGAAGCCCCCCTTGCGGGCACCGTGGCTGCGCTCCTCATCCGAGATGAAGCCCAGCAGGGCACCGGCCATGGTGGTGGCCGGCAGGCTCAGGGGCGGCAGGCCCCGCACCAGGCGGACGGCATTGGTGCCGGCCAGCCAGCCGCCCGCCACCGCGGCGGCGTAGCCCTCGGTGCCGGTGATCTGGCCGGCGGCCAGCAGGGTGGGCCGCTGGCGGAACTGCAGGGTGGGCTGCAGCAGCTCGGGGGACTCCAGGAAGGTGTTGCGGTGCATCACCCCGAAGCGCACGAAGGAGGCGTTCTCCAGGCCTGGGATCATGCGCAGCACCCGCTGCTGTTCGCCCCATTTGAGGTTGGTCTGGAAGCCGACGAGGTTCCAGAGCTGGCCGTCCCTGTCCTCCTGGCGCAGCTGCACCACCGCATGGGCCCGTTTGGCGCGGCGCACGTCGCGGTCGTGGAGGTCGCCCCAGCGCGGATCCCAGAGACCGATCGGCTTGAGCGGGCCATAGCGCATGGTGTCTTCGCCGCGGCGGGCCAGCTCCTCGATCGGCAGGCAGCCCTCGAAGAAGGTGGCGCTCTCCTGCTCGAAATCCTTCAGCTCCGCCTTCTCGGCCTCCAGCAGGGCGGTGCGGAAGGCGAGGTACTGCTCCCGGTCCATGGGGCAGTTGATGTAGTCGGCGTCGCCCTTGTCGTAGCGGCTGGCCCGGAAGGCCACCGACAGATCGATGCCTTCGCCTTCCACGATCGGGCTGGCGGCATCGAAGAAGTGGCAGGACTCCCGGCCGGTGAAGCGCAGCAGGTCCTCGGCCAGGGCGGCGCCGGTGAGGGGCCCGGTGGCCAGCACGGCGATCTCCTCCGGGTCGGGCAGCGCCAGCTGCTCGCAGCGCTCCACCGTCACCAGGGGATGGGCCTCAACGGCGGCCGTGAGGGCGGCGCTGTAGCGGCCCCGATCGACGGCCAGGGCGCCGCCGGCGGGCACCGCATGGACATCGGCGGTGCGGATCACCAGCGATCCCAGTCGCCTGAGTTCCTCCTGGAGCAGGCCGGCGGCCCGGTCGGGGGAGAGGGAGCCGAAGCTGTTGCTGCAGACCAGTTCGGCAAAATCGCCGCTGTGGTGGGCCGGGGAGGGCCGCACGGGCCGCATCTCCACCAGCCGCACCGGAATCCCGGCCTCGGCGATCTGCCAGGCGGCTTCGGTGCCGGCCAGGCCGGCACCGATGACGACGACCATCAGGCGCGGGCGCGCTTGAGCATCAGTTGCAGCTGACCCACGGCGGCGCGGCCGATGTTGAAGGCGGCCCAACCCACGGCCAGGAGGATCGGAGCAGCGACGAGCAGCAGCCGGAGGTCCATGGCGGGGGAGGGGAAAACGTTGGCGGGATCCTAACGGAGTCCAGCGTGAACCTCCGCCAGCTGGCGATAACGATGCGCATGCTGGCGCTGGGCCTCGATCGCGGCGGGATCCAGCTGGCGTTTCACCACCGCCGGAGCCCCCATCACCAGGGCGCCGGCGGGCACATCCCGGGTGACCACCGCGCCGGCCGCCACGAGGGCCCCGGCCCCCACCGTGACGCCGTTGAGCACGATGGCGCCGATGCCGATCAGGCAGCCGTCCTCCAGCGTGGCGCCATGGACCACGGCCCGGTGGCCGATGGTCACGTCGGCGCCAATGGTCACCGGCTGGCCCGGATCCCCGTGCAGCACGGCGCCGTCCTGCACGTTGCTGCCTTCCCCCACCCGGATGGCGCAGACATCCCCCCGGGCCACGACGGTGGGCCAGAGGCTGGCGCCTGCCGCCAGCTCCACATCGCCGATCACCACAGCCGACGGGGCCACCCAGGCGGCGGCGTCGATGCGGGGGGCGTCCCAGCGGCTGGGCCAGTGGTCAGGGCTGGTCATGGGGTGTGGCCTCAAACGGGGGTCAGGGTGCGGCGGCCGGTGGGCTTGGAGAGGGTCACCGCCGGGTGATAGCTTCCCCAGCGACGGGTCGCTAGCTCAGCGGTAGAGCATTCGGCTTTTAACCGACTGGTCCTGAGTTCGAATCTCAGGCGACCCATCCCAACCACCGCAGGAGACCCCAGCCAAACGCCGCTTTGCAGCAGTGGGCTGGGTTATCGGTAGGCCTCGCTCCGGTGGCTGACTCCGACCACCAGCACGACAAGCTGCGCATCTTCGATCAGGCAGATCACCCGGTGGTCGCCGACCCGGTAGCGCCATAGGACGGACAAGTTTGCCGTCAGGGCCTTGCCTCTCTGACGCGGATCCTCGGTCTCCTGCAGGAGCCGGTTCATGGACCGCAAAAGGTTCTGCGCGGTCGAGCGATCCAGCTTCTTGAGCTGGCGCCTGGCCGTTTCAGAGATCCGAAGTGTCCAGGCCAAGTTCTTTCACCACCTCGTTGAGGCTGTAGGTCCTTTCCTGTCCCAGGCGCATCCGTTCCACGGCTGCGGCTCCGAGGTAGGCATCCTCCAGGTCGTCCAGGCCCTGCTCGATCAGCTCCCGCAGATAGAAGGCCTTGGTCCGCCCCGTTTCGGAGGCCAGCCGATCCAGCCGCGCCTCCGTCGCAGGGTCCAGACGAACGGAGGTGGCCATGGAGTCATGTGAATGTGTGTATTCAGCCTAGCTGCACCATCCCGCAGCGAACCCCCTTGAGCACGGCCTGCAGGCGGTTGTTGACCCCCAGGGTCTGGAGCAGACGTTTGGTGTAGGTGCGGGCCGTGGCGTCGCTCACCACCAGCTTCTGGGCGATCTCCCGGTCGCTGAGGCCGCTGGCCAGCAGGTCGAGCACCTCGTACTCCCGCGGCGTCAGCCGCGGACAGCTGAGGTAGGGGAGCTTGCCGGAGCGCAGGGAGGGGCTGCGGTAGGAGTGGTGTCCCATCACGGCGATCACGGCGGCCTGCAGGGGCCGCTGGTCATCGACGATGTCGGCCTCGGCCACCACGGCCTCCAGCCAGGGGGCGTGCTCGTACTCCGCCGGAATCACATCACCGAGGGCCAGCATCACCACCTTGAGGTCGGGATAGAGCTCTTTGGCCCGCCGGGTGAGATCGAAGCCGTTGCCGCTCTCCAGGTGATCGGTGCAGAGCAGCAGGTCGTAGGGCTGCCGCTGCAGATAGTCGAGGCAGCCCTGCTCGTGGGTGATGGCGCAGCCGATCAGGCTGCGGTCGCTGATGCTCTCGCAGAGCGCCCGCAGCAGGAAGCGGCCCTTCATGGCGATCGCCACCTTTCCTCCGGAAGCCACTGAAAGCAGCACCGCATCGAAGGTGTTGCCCTCCAGGCTGCCCAGGAACGGCGTGAGATCCATGGTGGCCAGGCCATCCAGGTCTCTCTCATCATCCGTTCCCGAGGGCCGGGATCAGAAGCGGAAGCTGGTCTTCACCAGTCCGCCCAGCTGCCGGAACGTGGTGCCGGGGGTGGTGTCCTGCCCCAGGGGCCGGCTCAGATAGAAGAGGGCCGGCGTCACGCTGATGTTGTCGGTGACCTGCCACTTGTACCACCACTCCCAGGCGAAATTGCCGTCCTGGGGTGTCTGGCCGTCGGCCAGGGCCGAGGCGAAGATGGGCTGGCCCACCGCCATGCCGAGGGCGTTGCCCTTGACGAAGGCGTCGTCCCACTGCAGGCCCACCATCCACGACTGGCTGGTGCGCAGGGCGCCGGGAGCCTGGGCGGTGTCGTAGCTGGTGCCGTTGATGCCCCAGCCCAGGCTGATGGAGGGAATCCAGCCGGAGTTGGCCGGCTGCCAGTAGCCGCTGACGCCGAAGGCATCGGTGCGGCTGTTGGGGTTGGCCTCGAAGGCGAGGCCGGTGAAGGGGGTGGTGCCCGGCACCCCGACGCCCGACTGGATGCGGGAGTAGATCGCCGCCAGGCCCCACTGCTCCTTCGCGTAGCCGATCTGCACCGTGCCGGTGCCGGCCGAGGCCACGGTGCCGATGCCGCCGATGTTGGGATCCCCCACATCACCGTTGGCGGCCACGTAGTTGGCGCTGATGCTGAAGCCGCCCTGCTGCCACCAGAGGCCGGCCCCCGGGCCGAGGTTCTTGTTGTAGGCCGCCGGGGCGCCGTTGAGGGTGAACAGGTTGAGGATCGTGTCGGAGGGGTAGGCACTCGGCCAGAGGGCGAGCATGTCCTCCTGGCCCACCCGGCCGCCGAAGGTGGCGGTGAACTGGCTGCCGATCGGGAACTGGTAGAAGATCTTGTCGATCGCCACCACGTCGCCGCAGTCGACGCCGATGCCGCAGTCCTCCTGGAACGCCGTCTCCAGGGTGGAGAGCCCACCGGTGGGACCGGCGCCGCCGAAGGCGGAATCGGCGAAGTTGCCGGCCCGCAGGATCGTGCGCAGCAGGTCCTTGCCGCTGAAGCTGGTGTCGAAGCTCAGCTGGATGTCGTAGCTGAAGGTGGTGGCCCCCACGGCGGCCCGGGCGGCATCGACGTTGGCGGTGTCGCTGCCCGAAAACGCATTGGCACCGATCACGAAGGTGGCCTGGCCGCTCAGCTTGGTGGTGGTGGAGAACTGGGTGGCCTCGAGCTCACCCACCTTGGCCTCCAGGCCATCCACACGGCCGCGCAGCACGGCGA
>NZ_JAFKRJ010000005.1:0-19529 GCF_019038515.1 Synechococcus sp. CCAP 1479/10
GCAGCCGTAGCGCTCGATCAGGTTCGAGAGAGCCTGGAAGGCCCAGTCGGTGGGCTTGACGTCGGAGAACTGGTTGATGCTGGTGACCTGCTCCTGGCTCTGGCCCGTTCCGGATCGGGCGTAGCGGTTGACGCCCTCCAGGTTCAGTTCGCCGGCGTTGGCCCCGAGGGGGGCCAGCAGGCCGGCGGTGGCGAGGGGAAGCAGGCGACGCAGGGGAACGGTCATGGAGGGGAGATGACGTGGGCGAAGATATGGAAAGGAGGCGCTGGAGGGGGCAGCCGCTGGGGCAATTCTCTGGGTCAACGCCGAGAACGATAATTGTTATCAGCGCAACGCCTGGCGCGCAGGACCGGTTGCGTCGCCGTCCGGGCCCGTGCCGCAGCCCGCCGCCATCCCGGCGACCAGCCCTGTGGCGGCCACAAACAGGGCGAGGCTGGTGCGGGGGCGTGCCATGGACGAACGGGGCCGGGTGCTGCCGAGTGTGCAGGGCCCCGCCAGGGGGGTCCGCCTCGAAAAGGACAGCCGACGGTGCCATCGGTCACGCCGCCGGGTGCCCCGTCGCCGGTCGCATCAGGGCCGGCCGGTGGACAGTGCCGGAACACGCCTGCGGCCTGATCGTGACCCGAGCGCGCCACCTCACCCCATCGACCCGTGCGACCCGCCGCCGCCGAGCCCTGGCCCTGGGCCTGCCCCTGTGGCTGGGCCTGGCTGTGAGCGGATGCGGTACCCAGAGCCGCGTCGAGGCGCCGACCCCGCAGGCGGTGGTCGAGTCGTTCGTCGCGACGGTGGTGCAGCCCAATGCCGACGCGCTGGTGACGCAGACGGCGGCCCTTCAGGAGGCGATCGGGCGCCTCTCGGACCAGCCGTCCGAGCCCCATCTCGAGGCGGTCCGCCAGGCCTGGCGCTCGGCACGCCGGACCTGGGAGACCAGTGAGAGCTGGGCCTTCGGTCCGGCGGAAACCCAGGGCTTCGACGGGGCGATGGACGACTGGCCGGTGAACCGCCGGGACCTGGCCACGGCCCTGGCCGGTGGCCCGTTCACAGCCGCCAGCTTCGCTGCCCTCAGCGACACCGCCAAGGGGTTCCACGGCATCGAATGGGTGCTTTGGGGTGGTCGCGCCGGCACACCGCCCAGTGCCGCCCAGCTCGGCCCCAACGATCTGGCCTACCTGCGCCTGGCGGCCGGGGATCTGCACCGCCAGGCCGAGGGGCTGCGGGCCAGCTGGTCGGGGCCCGGGGGCTTCGGTGCCCGGATCAGTGCCCCCGCCGAGACGGGCACGGCGGTGCAGGAGATGCTGCAGGGGGTGATCGGGCTGCTCCAGGAGGGGGGCGACGAGAAGCTCGGCCAGCCGCTGAAAACCCGGGATCCCCACACGCTGGAAAGTGCCGACAGCGGCAACACCCGCTCGGATCTGCTGGCCAACGTGGAAGGGGCCCGCCGCGTGCTGATGAGCACCGGCCTGCTGGACTTGATCCGCCGGCGGGACGCCGACCTTGCCCAGCGGATCGACACCCAGACCGCCCGGGCCGTGGATCTGGCCCGGGCCCTGCCGGACCCGGTCAACGACCACCTGGATGATCCGGCCTCCCGCCGGGCGATGGAGGACCTGATCGGCCAGCTGCACAGCACCGCGGCGCTGGTGGAGCGCTCGGTGCCCCTGCTCTCCTGATGGGCCGTTCCGCCCGGGCTCTGCGACGGGTTCTGCTGGCCGCGCTCGCCCTGGCCGTGGTGCTCGGGTTCGGCCTGCGGCAGGTCTGGGGGGCCGCCGATCCCCGGCAGGCCGCCGGAGCGATGACGGTGGCCAACCGCACCTCGGCCTCCTTCGAGCAGCCGGCCGCCGGCCTCACCCCAGCCGAACGGGCGCGCCACCAGGCGGCTGATGTGCTCTTCGATCGCACCCATGTGCCCCTGGAGGGCGCCCCCGGGGCGGGTCTGGGGCCCCGCTTCAATGCCGCCTCCTGCGTCGCCTGCCATGTGCGCAACGGCCGCGGCCGCCCGCTGATGGGGGAATCCCTGGTGCGGGTGGCGCTGCGGGACGGGCGGCCGGTGCCGGAGCTCGGCCGCCAGGTGCGGGACCGTGCCGTGCTCGGGGCCCGGCCGGATGCGGCCGTGACAGTGGCCTGGCAGGAACGGAATCGCCTGCGCCGGCCGCTGGTCCAGCTGCAGGCGGACCCATCCCTCGACCTTTCCGAGCGGTCGGTGGCCCGCTCCCTGCGGGTGGCGCCGCCCCTTATCGGCCTGGGCCTGCTGGAGGCGGTGCCGGAGGCGGCGATCCTGGAGCACGCCGATCCTGACGACCGCGACGGTGACGGGATCTCGGGCCGGCCCCACTGGCTGGAGGAACCAGGGGGGAAGCAACGGCTGGGTCGCTTCGGCTGGAAGGCGATCTCCCCGTCGCTTCAGGAGCAGACCGCAGCGGCCCTCCTGAATGACATGGGGCTGACCAGCCCGGGGGACATCGGCCGGCGCGAGCTGGATCTGATCACCTTCTACAGCCAGACCCTGGGGGCGCCGCGCACCGCCCTGCCGGCCACAAGCCCGGTGGTGCGGCAGGGCCGGGAGCTGTTCGACAGCCTGCAGTGCGCCCGCTGCCACGTGCCGCAGCTGGCCACCGGCCGTTCAGCGGCAGCGGTGGCCGGGGTGATCAACGGCCAGACCTTCTGGCCCTACACCGATCTGCTGCTCCATGACATGGGCGCCGGCCTCGACGACGGGGTGGCCGAGAAGGGGGCTCCGGGGCGGGAATGGCGCACGGCTCCCCTCTGGGGCCTGGGCCTGGCCCAGCGGGTGAATGGGTCGGTGGGGTTCCTCCACGACGGCCGGGCCCGCAGCCTTGAGGAGGCGATCCTCTGGCACGGGGGGGAGGCCGCCGCCGCCCGGGAGCGCTTCACGGCCCTGGCCCCGCTGCAGCGCCGCTGGCTGCTGGGCTGGCTGCAGCAGCTCTGAGCCTCAGAGGGCGAACAGGGCGTCGTAGCGGCCGTACTCCGGCTTGCGCAGTCCTTCGGTCGCCAGCATCCGCCGCAGCTGGATGATCTCGGCGCGCTGGGCCACGATCACGCCCCTGGCGAAGCGCCGGATGGTGGGATTGGTGCTCTTGGCCAGGGCGTCGTGGGCCATGATGAGCGCCCCGCCGTGGTGATGGAGCATCCCCTCCAGGAACCAGACGACGCGGTTGTCCGGGGTGGGTGGCTCGCCCATCATCCGCATCCCGTCGATCTGGGCCTGGCTCATGCGGGTGAGGCCACTGAGGCTGTTGGGATCGCCGCCTTTGGCCAGGGCCACCGGATACACGGGAGCCTGGGGATACCAGGCCTTGCGCCACAGCCCCATGGCCCGGATCTCGCTGGCCTGATCACGCCAGATCGTCTTGCCCAGGGCTCCCACCCCGGGCGCCCCGATGCCGAAGACGAACTCGCTCATCCGCAGGGCACCGGTGTGGTGCTGCACCATCCCGTCGATGAAGCGCAGGTCGTAGGTGGCACCGGCGGGGCCCACGTCGTGGGCATGGCCGGCGTGGGCCGAGGCGGCTCCGGCCGGAGGGGCGCTGGTCGGCGCGGCGTGATGGTGCTGATGCTGGTGATGGTCGTGGTCCATGGCGCCCGGGGTGCTGCCGCCCGGCTCCTGCGCCAGGGCGGGATGGGTCAGCGCCAGGGCGCCGAGGATCCCGAGTGCGGCGGCGGGAAGGCGGCGGTGGGGCATGGGAACGCAGGGGGAGTCCCAACCGTATGGTCTCCCCCCGGCAGGAGAGTCAAGGTGCCGGCACGCCCCTTCTTCCGGGCCGGCGTCATGCCGCGGCCGCCGCGATGATCGCCCGGGTGGAGGCTTCCACCTCAGCGGCGACCGCTGCCAGGGAAGGATCGGCCGAGAGGCCCGCCAGCATCACCCCTGGGCGGAGCATGCCGATGCGGGTCCGGCCGACTTCGGTGTAGACCGAAATCCGGCAGGGCAGGGCCATGTTGAGCGCCATCGTGGTGGTGAGCACCGCAGCGGCCTGCAGGGGATTGCAGACCTCGAAGATGCGGCATTCCTCAGGGAAGGCCAGGCCCTTGCTGCGCAGCGTCTGGCCCAGGTCATGCACGGCGAGCACACCGAAGCCGTGGTCCGGCACCGCCTGCTGCAGGGAGGCGCAGGCCTCCTCGAAGGATTTCGTGGAGTCGAGGATGAAGAACGGATCCATGGATGGGGCCTCGCGGGTTCAGGGCGTCCCGTACCAGCTCCGGTACCAGCCGGCCATCTGCTCGATCTCCTCGCTCTGGACCTTCACCATCGCCTGCTGCAGGGCCTGCAACTGGGGATGCTGGCTGCCGGTCTGGGCCATTGAGGCCATCATCACGCCCATGCGGTGGTGGGGAATCATCTGTTGGATGAAGGCGCGATCGAAATCAGGGGCGTTCTTCAGCCAGGCGATATCGGTGCCCCCCATGCCCATCCCCCCCATGCCCATCATTCCCATGCCTCCGCCATGGCCTATCGCTCCGCCCCATGCCGGCACGGAGCCGCCGAACCAGGCGCGGTACCAGGCCCGCATCTGGGCGTTCTCCTGGGTCTGGCTGGCCTTGATGCGGCCGGCCAGGGCCCGGATCTCCGGTCGCTTCGCCCGGCTCAGGGCCAGGTCCGCCATGGCGATGGCACCGTCATGGTGGGGAATCATCATCACGATGAAGCGCTGATCCATCGACGGTCGGGCCCCCTGCCAGGGTCCGCCTGACGGAGGAGCGAGCGTGGCCGGGGGGGCGGAGAACGCCGGAGCCCCCAGGGCCAGGATCAACGCACCGAGTCCAGCGGCGGCGGCGCGGCGGGCCGCCGGCTGGGTGCGGCGGGATGGGGTGCGGGTAGGGTCCATCGGCGCGTTTCCATGCCTGGGTCCTGCCTTCAGCATGGGTAGGGAACGGGGCGCTGAAGCGACTCCGACCCTGGGCTTCACCGGCCAGCGGCTGGACGGCGCAGCCCCGGGCTCTCAGACGCGAAGGTTCGGGCAGATCACGTCGCTGTCCTTGGGCGGATGGCTCTGCCAGCCGGCCAGCAATCCCAGCAGTTCCGTCCTGAGCTGGCGCAGCTCCTGGATCTGGCCATCGATCCGTTCGATCTGGCGTTCCAGCTGCCTCTGGATGTCGCCGCAGGGCAGTTCACCGGCGTCGTGAACCGCCAGACAGCCCTGGATCTCCTCCAGGCTGAGCCCCAGGGTCTTGAGGCGGCGAATGAACTCCAGCCGCCGCAGGCTCTCCTCGGCGAACAGGCGGTAGCCGCCCTCGCTGCGGCCGATCGCCGGCAGCAGTCCCAGATCCTCGTAGTACCGCAGGGTCTTGACGGTCATGCCGCTGCGGCGGGCCAGCAGGCCGATCTTCATGCCGGTCTTCAAGCCGGTCTTCATGCCGATGGCCTGCATGGTTCCAACTCTCCATCCTGAGGGAGAGTCTAGGCGGGGCCGCCCCGCCCGGGGCCGCCCCGCCCGGGGCCGCTCAGCCCTTGTCGTCGGCCAGTTTGGCGGCGGCATCGCTGACTTTCCTGGCCACCGCCTTGGCGCCCTCCTTGAGATCCTCGGCGACATTCATGGCCGAGGCCTGGACCTGTTTGGCCTTGCCCTTGATCTGGTGACCGGTGTCGCCGGTCAGATCACCCAGTGCTGATTCAAGTCTGCCTTCGGCATCCTTGGCGGCGGCGTCGTTCTTGTTGGTCATGGTTCCTTTGGTGATGGGTCTCGATGCTGTGCAGATCGTCAGGGACAATCCCGAGGGATGGTGTCGATGTCTGTCCTCCTCGTACCCCTGGAAGCTGCCTCTCCAACCTAGGGATTCCTGCGGGTTCCGCGTGTCGAATGCTGCCCACCATCGCCTGCCGGAACGCCGGAAGAAACCAGCAGACGAGTGCTGGCAGGGAAGACCGGCTGGTCACGATCGATGATGCTCCTGATGCAGTCTGCAGCAATCATCTGCATCCTTACGGCTTCAATGCCTCAGCTAAATCTGCTAGTCATTCCTCCTGCCATGACGCTTGCATTCCGTCTTTCTCAGGTGCTGCAGATCAGCAGCCTGATGGTGCACTACAGACGCGGTCGTCCTGTGAAAGAGTGATCTCAGCGGGACCTGAACCATGGCACAACTGTTGGTGCAACCCCTGGCAGAACCGTTGGTGCAAAAGGGGATGGTGGCCCTTCCCTGCTCGGATGGCGTGGCGTTCCGGGTCTGGGCACCACACGCCGCTCAGGTCTCCGTCGTCGGCACCTTCAACGACTGGGACGCCAGCGCCCATCCGATGCAATCAGAGCCGCGGGGTTACTGGTCTGCCTTCGTTGAGCGCGCCAGAATCGGCGACCCCTACAGCTACGAGCTGTCCACCGATTGGGGCGTTCACCAGCAAGCCCCGCGCCGATCCGCTCAGCCAGTCGGGACCGTTCATGTCATCACGGCCAGGGAGGACGACCGCGGCCTCGTCCGCACGCTTCAGCGCTGACGTGGAGGCTGTTCCCGGCGACTGGGACGGACTCCCCTGCCACGCGGCGTGCAGCATCGGCCCCTACAGCGCCCTGATCGATTCCCAGTGATCGGGGGCTCCCCGCTCCCGTGCCGGCCACGCCAGGCTGGTGGGGGCAAGGATCCCTGGCCCGAGGCCGTCACGTTGCAGTCCGAACGCCTCCTGGGGTCCGAAGATCCTCCGGTCTTCCGGATCGTCAACCCCGCCGGGCGCTCGGCGGTGCTGCTCACGGCCGACCACGGCGGCCGCGCCATTCCCCGGTGCCTGGGGGATCTGGGCCTGAGCGATCGGCAGCTGGCCAGCCACGGGGCCTGGGATCTGGGTGTGGACAGGCTGGGCCTGCTGCTGGCGGCGCGGCTCGACGCCTTTCTGATCCTGCACAACTATTCCCGGCTGGTGATCGATGCCAACCGGCCGCCCCGGGCGCCGGATTCGATCGTCAGCCACTGCGAGCAGAGCGCCATCGCCGCCAACCTGACCATCGACTCAGCCGGGCGTCAGCGACGGCTCGAGGAGCTCTTCCATCCCTACCACCGCCGCATCGCCGCCGAGCTGGAGGCGCGGCAGGCCCAGGCGCGAGCGAGCGTCCTGGTCACCCTGCATAGCTTCACGCCGGTGCTGGACGCCGAGGTGCGTCCCTGGCACGTGGGGGTGCTGCATGGCCGTGATGCCCGCCTGGCCAGCCGGGTGCGCCAGGGGCTCCAGCGCGAGCGGGGCCTGCGGGTGGGGGACAACCAGCCCTATGCCGTCAGCGACGCCAGCGACCACACCCTGGTGGTGCATGGGGAGGGACGCCGGATTCCCCATGTGGAGCTGGAGGTGCGCCAGGACCTGCTGGCCACCGAGGCCGGCCGGCGGGCCTGGGCGCAGCGACTGGCCGGGGTGCTGGAGGCCGCTCTGGCGGAGGGGTTACCGCCGCTTCCGGACGGTCCGGCCTCCGTAGGGTGACCCATGGACAGACCGCCTACCGCCCCGCCGCCGCCGACCCCGCCGACCCCGCCGATCGAGATCGCGGTGGGCTTCGACGTGGTGCTGCGCTTCCCAGCCCCGACGCCCCTGATCGTGACCCTGGGCGTGCACGAGAGCCGGGCCGCCGATCTTCGGGAGCCGGATCTGCTTCAGGTGGAGCCCCCGGTGACGCTGCATCCGTATGTGGACTCCTTCGGCAACCTCTGCCAGCGCCTGGTGGCACCGGCCGGCCCGCTGCGGCTGCATGGCCATGGGGTGGTGGCCGATTCCGGCCGTCCCGACCCGGTGCTGCCCGCTCTGGAGCAGCAGCCGGTGGAGGACCTGCCCGAAGACACGCTGCTGTTCCTGCTGGCCAGCCGCTTCTGTGAGTCCGATCTGCTCGCGCCCCTCGCCTGGTCCCGGTTCGAGGCGACCCCCGGCGGCTGGGGGCGGGTGCAGGCGATCTGCGACTTCGTCCACCAGCACGTGCGCTTCGACTACAACCGCTCCAGCCCGACGAAATCGGCCCTCCAGACCTTCGAGAGCCGTGAGGGGGTGTGCCGTGACTTTGCCCACCTGGCGATCGCCCTGTGCCGTTGCATGAACATCCCGGCGCGATACTGCACCGGTTACCTGAGCGATATCGAGGTGCCGCCGCCCCACACGGCCATGGACTTCCATGCCTGGTTCGAGGCCTACCTCGGCGACGGCTGGCACGTCTTCGACCCGCGCAACAACACCCCCCGCATCGGCCGGATCCTGATGGCCCGGGGCCGTGATGCGGCCGACGTCGCCCTCACCACCAGCTTCGGCCCGTCGGAGCTGGTGTCGTTCCAGGTGTGGACGGCATGACCTACTGCGTGGCGGTGCTGCTGGAGAGCGGCATGGTGTTCGCCTCCGATTCCCGCACCAATGCGGGGCTGGATGATTTCGCCAGTTTCTGCAAGATGACCGTCTTCGAGCGGCGCGGCGACCGGGTGCTCGTCCTGCTCAGTTCCGGCAGCCTGGCCGGGACCCAGGCGGTGATCGGTCTGCTGCGCCAGCAGGCCGAGGCCGGCGACGGTGAGCCCTCGGTCTGGACGGCCCGGACGATGTTCGATGTGATGGTCCTGGTATCGGATGCGGTGCGGGCGATCGAGCAGCGCGACGGCCCCTATCTGAAGGCCTCCGGCTCCAGCTTCAATGCCTCCTTTCTGGTGGGCGGCCAGATCAAGGGTGAGGCGCCGCGGCTGTTCCGCATGTACGCGGAGGGCAACTTCATCGAGGCCGGCGAGGACACCCCCTTCCTGCAGACGGGTGAGGCGAAGTACGGCAAGCCGATCATCGACCGTGTCATCCATACCGACACGACGCTGGCGGAGGCCTCCAAGTGCGTGCTCGTCTCCTTCGACTCGACCATGCGCAGCAACCTGTCGGTGGGGATGCCCATCGACCTGCTCGTCTACGAGAAGGACCGCTTCGAGATCCTCCACCGCCGCCGCTTCAGTGAGGGGGACGCCTACTTCAAGGACCTCAGCGCCGAGTGGAGCGTGGGCGTGCGCAAGGTGTTCCGGGAGCTGCCGGAACTGGTCTGGTAGGCGGCCCGGGCCCCGCGGCCGATCCCCCTCCGCTGGTGCTGATCCACGGGATGTGGGACACCCCCCGTCTGTTCGATCCCCTGCAGCGCCTGCTGGCGGGGCGTCGCGGCCCGCTGCTGATTCCCCATCTGCCCCACCGCTTCGGGCTCACGCCGATCGAGGAGCAGGCCGACCTGCTCGGCCTCCATATCGAATCGGCCTTCGGGGCGGAGCAGCCCATCGATCTGCTGGGCTTTTCGATGGGCGGGGTGATCGCCCGGACCTGGATCCAGCTGCGGGGCGGCCACCGGCGCACGCGGCGGCTGATCAGCGTGGGCAGCCCCCAGCAGGGCACCCTCACCGCCGGTCCCTGGCCCAGCTGGCCGCTGGCCGGCATCGCCGACCTGAAGACGGGCAGCCCCCTGCTGGTGCGGCTCAACAGCCAGCTGGCCACCCTGGAGCCCGTGGAGTGCTGCAGCTTCTACTGCCATCCGGACCTGATGGTGATGCCGGCCTGGCGCGCCGTGCTGCCGATCGGCCCGGGCCGCTGCCTGCCGGTGCGGTATCACCACCAGCTGATGACCCACCCGGCCGCCCTGGAACCGCTTATTCACGAGCTGCTACGTCCCTAGCTTGGAGAGACAAGAGGGGTGCCGACCGTGGATCTGTTGGCCATCTCGCTGCTGGTGCGCTGGCTGCTCGGCTGGGCCCTGTGCCTGCGCATGCCCCGGCTTCCCGCCTCCAGGGTCCAGGGCCAGCCGACGGTGTCGGTGCTGATCCCTGCCCGCAACGAGGAATACACCCTGCCGAAACTGCTCGCCGCCCTGCGCCTCCAGAGCCTCACACCCCAGGAGGTGATCGTGATCGACGACCACTCCGATGACCGCACCGGCGCCATCGCCGCCGCCGCCGGCGTCACGGTGATGCGGCCGCCGCCGCTGGCCGAGGGGTGGTGCGGCAAGACCTGGGCCCTCCACCACGGCGTCCGCGCCAGCCGGGGGGAAACCCTGCTGTTCCTCGACGCCGACACCGAACCCCATCCCGAGTTCCTGCAGCGCCTCGTGGCGACCCAGCAGGAGCTGGGCGGCCTCGTTTCGGTGCAGCCCTTCCACCGCACCGAGAAGCCCTACGAGCTGCTCTCGGTGCTGTTCAACCTCGTGGGGCTGATGGCGGTGCCGATGGGCCGGGGCTGCGGGGTGGCCTTCGGGCCGGCCATGGCCACCAGCCGCAGCGATTACGACCGCATCGGCGGCCATGCGGCGGTCGCCGGCAAGGTGGTGGAGGACTGGTTCCTGGGCCACCTTTATGAGCAGGCGGGGCTGCCGGTGAGCGCCTACATCGGCCAGGGGCTGCTCGACTACCGCATGTATCCCGGAGGCTTCCAGGACATGGTGGTGGGCTTCGCCAAGAACTTCGCCACCGCCGCCGGGGAGGTGCGCTGGCTCTGGATGCTCGGCGTGATCCTGTGGATCTCCGGCCTGTTCTGGGCGGCCTGGTGCCTGCCCGCCTCCCTGCTGGGCTGGCCGATGGTGGGGGACACGGCCGTGCTGCCCAACCTGCTGCTCTACGTCGCCTTTGCCGTACAGCTGCTGGTGGTCACCCGCCGGATCGGCGACTTCGGCTGGATCTGCCTGATCTTTCCGATTCCCGTGCTCTTCTTTCTGGGGGTGTTCGTTCTGGCGATCCTGAATCTCGAGCGGGGCACGATCGAATGGAAGGGCAGGCGGTTTCCGACGCGCTAGCGGCGCTGGCCTGCGCCCTGGGCTGGCTGCTGTGGTCGCTGCTGGTCGGTTGGCTGGCCCACCGGCTGCCCCCGCAGGCGCTGGATCACGACAGCTGGCTGACGGGACGGCGCCCCTGGCCGGAGAGCCGCAGCGGCTTCGAGCAACGGCTCGCCATCCGCCGCTGGAAATCCCTGCTGCCCGATGCCGGCACGGCCTTCCCCGGGGGGGTGGCCAAGAACAGCCTGGTGGGCAGGGATCGCCCCACCCTGCAGCGCCTGCTGGCGGAAACCCGCCGGGCCGAGCTGGTGCATCTGGCGCTCTGGCCGTTCTGGATCGTCACGGCCCTGTGGCTGCCGCCGGCCGGGGTGCTGATCAACCTGGTGTTCGCGACCCTGTTCAACGTTCCCTGCCTCTGGCTGCAGCGCTACACCCACCTGCGGGTGGAGCGCGCCCTCCAGGCCCTGAATCTCCGCTCCGGCGAGGGCTGAGGGTTCCCTCAGGGCCCCACCACTCCGCTCTCCAGTTCGAGGTCCACGCCGATCCCGCCGTCCTCGGCATGGCGGGCCACCAGCAGCCGGTGGCGGCCGCCCTCCAGGACGAAGCCGTCGCGGGCTTCGTCGAACCAGGCGAGGCGGCGCAGCGGAATCCGGATCCGCAGCCGCTGGCTCCCGCCGGGCCCCAGGCTCACCCGAGCGAAGCCCACCAGGGTGCGCTGCGGCCGCTCCACGGCCTCCCCGGGCGGCTCGACATAGACCTGCACCACCTCGGCGGCCTCCACGGTGCCGGTGTTCGTCACCGTGACGGCCAGCTCCACCGCCGCCTCGACCCCCGCCGGGGTGGGGAACCACGCCACCGCCGGGTCGGTGTGGCGGAAGCGGCTGTAGGAGAGCCCGAAACCGAAGGGAAAGGCTGCCGGCCGCTCGCTGCGGGCCAGCCGCCGGTAGCCGTGCCAGAGGTCGTAGGTGATCTGCCGGGCCCGGGGATCGAACGGCGGCAGGTGGCCGGCCTCGGTGGGTACCGAAAAGGGCATCCGCCCCGACGGGGAGATCCGTCCCAGCAGCACGTCGGCGAGGGCCGCGCCCCCCTGCTCGCCGGGGTACCAGAGCAGCAGCAGGCCGGGCACCCGCTGCCGCCACGCTTCGCACAGGATCGCCCCGCCGCCCATCAGCACCACCACCGTGCGCGGGTTGGCGGCGGCGACCGCCAGGATCAGGGCCTCCTGCGATGGCGGCAGCTGCAGCACCGTGCGATCGCCGGAGGCGAAAGAGCCGCCGGCCCGGGCCGAACCGAAGCGCGTCACCCCGGCGACCATCGCCGCCACCGCCGTCCATAGCGGTAGCAGCCGGCGGCGGCCGCAGAGGCGCAGCAGCCAGTCGGGGGGCGGCGCCTGGCACAGGATCGGCGCCAGATCGCCCGGGTGGATGTGTTCCCCCTCGTGGCGCCAGTCCAGGCCCACCACCAGCAGGGCCGCCTCACAGCGGGCCGCCAGGGCCGCCGCCCCGGCCGGATCGCTGCCGTCGTCGTGGTGCAGGCGCAGGTCCGGCGCTGCCGCCCGCAGTCCGGCCAGGGGCGTCACCACCGACCCCGGTGCCGGCCGGGTGTCGGAGGACCCCCGGTCCCCCAGGTTGGCGGTGTCCGCCAGCGGGCCGATCACCGCCAGCGAGCCGATGCCGTTCAGGGGCAGCACGTCGCCGACGTTCCTGAGCAGCACGATCGAGCCGGCGGCGGCGTCCCGCGCCAGCTGCCGGTGGGCGCGGCAGCCGCGCAGGGTCACCGGATAGGCGCCGGCGGGCACCGTGGCCTGGGCCAGCAGCATCCGCAGCACCGCCGCATCGATCAGGGCCTCCGGCACCCGGCCCGCCGCCACCGCCGCCGGCAGCGTGGCCGCGAAGATCATCCGGAAGGGCATCTCCAGGTCCTGGCCGGCCTCGATGGCCGCCACGCCGTCGCGGAGGCCGAAGATGAAGTCGGTGAGCACGAAGCCGCGGAAACCCCAGCGTTCCTTGAGGATCTCCCGCAGCAGGTGGGGATGCTGGCCGCACCAGGCCCCGTTGACGCTGTTGTAGGCGCTCATCACCGCCAGGGCGCCGGCCTCCACGCCGTCGCGGAACTGGGGCAGGTAGAGCTCCTGCAGCACCCGCTCACTGGCCGTCACATCGACGCGGAAGCGGGCGCTGTCGATTGAGTTGAGGGCGAAATGCTTGAGGCAGGCGATGGCATGGCGCTGCACGCCGCGGGTCGCCGCGGCCCCCATGGCGCCCACGTGCACCGGGTCCTCGCCGTAGGTCTCCTGGGCCCGGCCCCAGCCCGGATGGCGCAGCAGATTCACGCAGATTCCGCCGAACAGGTTGGCCCCGAAGCTGCGCGCCTCCGCCCCCATGGCCTCGCCGATCCTCTCCTCCAGATCGACGTCCCAGCTGGCCCCGCGGCCGATGGGGGCCGGGAAGGTGGTGGCACCGCCCTCCAGCACCACCCCGCGGGGGCCATCGACGAAGTGCAGCCCGCCGATGCCCAGGCGCTCCACCACCCCGGACGGCCAGGGGCGGCGGTGGGAGGCGTCGTGGAGGGCGATGGCCGCCAGGCCACCCCAGAACGGCGTGTCGCCATCGAGCATGGCCAGTTTCTCGGCCAGGCAGAGCCCCTGCAGCTGGGTCCGGGCCTGCGTCTCCAGGCGACTCCAGTCGTGGAAGGGGGGCACGGAATCAGCCTAGGGGCGGGGCTTGACTCTCCAGCCCAGGGGAGCCCATACGGTGAAGCCCAAGCTCCCGGTCACGGTCCGCCCGCGATGAGCATCACCACCCTGGGCTCGCCCTGCTGCGCCGCCGAACCGGCGGCCAGCGCCCCGACGGGGATGGAGAGGGAGCTGGCGCGGGAGCTCACCGTGCTGCGCCGCCGCCTGTCGGTGGCGGCCGTGCTCACCCTGCTGGTGATGGTGGCCACGCTGCCCCACATGTTGGGGATGCACCTGGATTGGCTGCCGGCCTGGTTCACCAGCCCCTGGACCCAGCTGCTGCTGAGTTCCCCGGTGCTGTTCTGGTGCGGGCGGGAGTTCTTCAGCGGTGCCTGGTCGTCCCTGCGCCGCCACAGCGCCGACATGAACACCCTGGTGGCCGCCGGCACCGGCATCGCCTGGCTGGCCTCCCTGGTGGCCACGGTGGCCCCGGAGGTGCTCACCGCCGAAGGTCTGCCGGCCGACGTCTACTACGAAACCGCCGCGGTGATCCTCACCCTGGTGCTGCTGGGCCGGCTGCTGGAGGCCAGGGCCCGCGGCCAGACCTCCGAGGCGATTCGGCGGCTGCTCCAGCTCCAGCCCCCCACGGCCCGGGTGCTGCGGGAGGGGATCGCCACGGAGGTCCCCGTGGCCACGGTGGCGGTGGGCGACCTGGTCCAGGTGCGGCCCGGGGAGAAGCTGCCCCTCGACGGCGTGGTGGTTGAGGGCAGCTCCTGGGTGGAGGAATCGATGCTCACGGGCGAGCCGACACCGGTGGCCAAGGGCCCCGGGGACGGGGTGATCGGCGCGGCGATGAACCGCAGCGGCAGCTTCACCTTCCGCGTCACCCGCGTCGGCGACGACACGACGCTGGCCCGCATCGTCGCGCTGGTGCGCCAGGCCCAGAGCTCCCGCACCCGGGTGCAGCGCCTGGCAGATCAGGTGGTGGGCTGGTTCGTGCCGGTGGTCATCGCCATCGCCATCGCCACCTTCGTGGTCTGGTTCCTGGTCAGCGGCAACGTGGTGCTCTCCACGCTGTTTCTCGTCAGCGTGCTGGTGATCGCCTGCCCCTGTGCCCTCGGCCTGGCCACCCCCACGGCGATCATGGTGGCCTCGGGCAAGGGGGCCGAGAACGGCCTGATCTTCCGCAGCGCCGAGGCGCTGGAAACGGCCGGTGGGTTGCGCACCATCGTGCTCGACAAGACCGGCACCCTCACCATGGGCCAGCCGGAGGTGACCGATTTCGAGCGGCTCCATGGCGGCCGGATGCCGGTCGGGACGCTCCTGGCCCTGGTGGCAGCCGTGGAGTCGCGCTCGGAGCATCCCCTGGCGGAGGCGATCGTCGCCTACGCCGCACCGCGCTGCGGTGATGGGGATCTTCCTCCGGTGCAGAGCTTCGAGGCCATGACCGGGTCCGGTGTGCTGGCCAGCGTGGCCGGCCAGGAGGTGCGGGTGGGCAGCCCCCGCTGGCTGCGGAGTTCGGGCCTGGACACCACCACCCTGGATCCGGTGGTGGCGCGGCTGGAGCGGGCCGCCCGCAGCGTGGCCGCCGTGGCCGTGGAGGGGCGGATCGAGGCCTGCTTCGGCATCGCCGATCCGATCAAGCCCGAGGCCCATGCCGCCGTCGCCGCCCTGCGGCGGCTGGGGCTGGAGGTGGTGCTGCTCAGCGGCGATGCCCGCCGCACCAGCGAGGTGGTGGCGGCCGATGTGGGCATCGTGCGGGTGATCGCCGAGGTGCGCCCCGGCGACAAGGCGGCGGTGGTGCAGCAGTTGCAGGAGCAGGGGCAGGGCCCGGTGGCGATGGTGGGGGACGGCATCAACGACGCCCCGGCCCTGGCCCGGGCCGATGTGGGCATCGCCATGGGCACGGGCACCGATGTGGCCATCGCCGCCAGTGACATCACCGTGCTCTCGGGCCATCTGGGTGGCGTGCCGGCGGCGATCGAGCTCAGCCGCCGCACCATGGCCACCATCCGCCAGAACCTGTTCTTCGCCTTCGCCTACAACGTGGCGGGGATCCCGATCGCCGCCGGGTTGCTGTTCCCGCTCACGGGCTGGCTGCTGAACCCGATGCTGGCGGGAGCCGCCATGGCCTTCAGTTCGGTGTCGGTGGTGAGCAATGCCCTGCGGCTACGCCGCTTCCGGCCCCGCCTGCGTCCGTCGGGGGCCGGGACATGACGCCCCACGAGGTCGCGCCGCTGTGGCGCACGATCCCCCAGCCGCTGGCCCTGCAGGTGCTGGTGGCGGCGGCCGGGCTGGCCCTGATCGCAGCGGAGCTCTGGTGGTTCCTCGGCCCCCATGGCGCCGGCGTGGCGGCCGGCGAAGGGGAGCAGGGGATGCAGGAGATCACCATCACGGTGCAGGGCGGTTACGCCCCGGCCCGCGTCCGGGTGAAGGCGGGACGGCCGGTGCGTCTGCTGTTTCACCGCACCGATCCCAGCGGCTGCGTGGCCCAGGTGATCTTCCCGGACTTCCAGCGCAGCCTCGACCTGCCCCTGGGGGCCACCACCAGCATCGAACTTCTGCCCGAGCGGCCGGGCTCCTACCCGTTCCACTGCGGCATGGCCATGGTGCGCGGCAGCCTGGAGGCGGAGTGATGGCGAGAGGCTGGGAAGAGGCTTTCGAGCTGGCTTGTGATCACCATCCAGCGTTGTGATCACCAACCTTGACAATTCTTCTGCTTGGTTGCTGCAGAACGCCAGATAAAAAGTGTTCGAAAGACCAATCCTGGTATCGTTGATTCCTGTGCTCGTGAACGTGTTCCAGGATTGATGAACAGATTTGTCACCGGATTCTTCAGCCAGGCCTCGCTGCTGTTGGTTGCCCTGGCCGTGGCGGCACCGGAGGCACGGGCCCAGGGCAATCCCTGGGGCGCCCCGAGCCAGCAGACGCCGGTGCAGACCACGCCATGGGGCGGCGGCGGTGGATCCGGCGGCGCCGGTTACGGCCAGCCCGGCAACCGAACCCTGTCCTTTCCGGTGCAGGGGGTGATCTGCGACAGCTCCGTCAGCGTCTGCTTCAACGCCAGCGGGGCCGCCCTGGTCGAGACGGAGCAGGAATTCGGACGCCGGGCGCGCCGCACCCTGGAGAACAATCTGGTCAACAATCCGCTGGTCGACGTCACCTTCGCCGACGGCCGCTACTGCAACTTCAACCTGCGCGGCTGCTGGACGAACCGCCAGCGCACCAGCTTCGACCCACGGCTGAACCCCTGGGTGTTCGGCGCCGGTGCCGGCTCCAGCACCCCGGGCGGCCAGGGCACGGTGATCGGCGGTGCCGGTTCCACCTGGGGGCCTGGCGGCGGCACGGTCACGGGCCAGCCCCCCTCCAACAGCTTCCAGGCGCCGTTCACCCGCACCCGCCAGAGCGGCACCTGCACCTGGACCAACGCCGGGATCTCCATCTACAACGGCACCTGCCGTTACGAGATCGTCCAGAACAACACCAACGGCTCCAAGACCCTGGCCTTCACCTTCGACAGGCTGCCGGCCTCGAACCCGCTGCGCACGCTCCGCTTCACCGCCCAGGGCAACGGGCCCTGGAGCATCCAGATGCCCAACGGCTCGGCGGCCGCCGTGCAGTCGAGGGTCAACGCCGACCAGTACCGCTCCGACATCCAGCTGGGCTGGGCCAGCGTCTTCAACCTGGGCTTCCGCAGCACGACGACGGCCACCACAGCCCAGCTCAACCAGGCCCTCCAGCCCGTGGATGCCAATGGCCAGATGGTGCAGGGCAGCGACAGCGAAGCCCTGGGCCAGGCCCTGGGCGGGCTGCTGCAGCAGCTGTTCGGTGGCGGCCGGTAAAAGGAGCCTCGCTCAGCCCGCCACCGGCCCCAGACCCTCGCCGGCATTGCTGAAGAAGCGGCGCAGGTTCACACCCGCCTCGTGGGCGGCGATGGTGACCTGCAGCTTCTGCTCGGCGTCGAGGCCATCCCAGAAGGCATGGAACAGGTCGAGGGAGGCCTTGGCCGTCCCGACCACCCCCACCAGGGCCATCGGCGCCGCCAGCCAGGGGAACACCAGCAGCACCACCGAGAGCACGGCCCCCACCGCCACACCGGTTTTGGCGGATTCCAGGCTCGTGGCCAGCACCAGCCGCACCTGGGTCAGTCGGTCGATCTCGCCCCGCTTGCGCAGGGCCTCGGTGCGCAGGGCGCTGAGGAGCGCCTGGTAGGTGGCGTAGAGCAGCACCCCGCCGACGGTGGATTCCGAGACGAATTCACCGCCAGTGAAGGCGCCGCCGTTGCGGTTGAGATCCACCGAGGCCAGCCCCGCCAGGGGGGCGGCCTCCCAGCCGGCGCGGGGAATGCGGAAGGGATCGTGCTCGCGGGTCATGGCCATCGGGACGAATGGCTTCCAGCCTGCCGTCACCGGGGGGATGGGCGCAATGGCGGCTCACCCCGACAGCTGCGGCAGCTGGCCGGAGGTGGAGAACTGGTAGTTCCAGCTGCGGCTGGCATCGAAGGTCTGGTTGGTGAACAGGTCGGTATAGATGGCGTTCCAGTTGGAGATCCCCCCGTCGCCCATGCCGATCGCCAGCACGTTCACGTTGCTGGCGCCGGCCCTGGCGGCCACGGTGTCGAGGGTGTTGTTGAGGGAGGTCTGGGCCTGGGCCCAGATGTCGACGCCGGCGGCCGTCGGCACCCGGATCGGGGTGCCGCTGCTGGTGTAGCGCAGCCCCGAGCTGAGGATCGGATCGCCGTCGAGCCAGGAGCTGGTGGGCAGGGCAACGTTGGTGCCGGTCCAGCCCTGACCGAAGTCGGGCCGGTTGTCCCACCAGGGGCGCCGTTCGGGGCGGCCGTCGGTGATCATCGCCACCGACACGATCGTGTCGAGGGCGACGTTGGGCAGTTCCTTCACGAGCAGCCGGTCGAGGGCCACCAGGGCCCCGAGCATCTCGGTGCCGCTGTAGCGGTTGCCGTTGGTGCCGGGGGCGGTGTAGGCATCCAGGGAGTTGGGCGCCGGCAGACCGCGGGCGATCCAGTCGGGGCTGGTGGTGGCCCCGTAGGTGATGTCGGGGGTCTGGGTGAGCAGCACATCCCGGGCCAGCAGTTCGCCGAAGTTGGGATTGCTGCCGGTGAAGGTGACCTCGCTGTGGCTGACCAGATAGCCGAAATCGATGGTGTGGATCGTGATCGACCTGGCATTGGTGCTGCTGCCATCGGTGGGGTCGTCCACCAGTTCGTAGTTGAGGATGTCGGTGGCCAGGGTCTGGCTGCTCGTCAGATTGGTGTCATCGAGGAAGGGCTGGAAGGTGTTGCTGCCCTTGAGGGTGTAGCCGTAGCCGGCAGCGGCCAGGGCCGATTTCAAGGTCTCGAAGGCCAGACGGTTCTGGGCCTCGATCCGGGAGACGCCACTGGGGTCGCTGCCCTTCATCGAGGTGGAGCTGTCGAGCAGCAGGTAGAAGTCGACGTGCCTTGGTGCCGGCACCGGAGGGTTGGGCGAGATGGCCAGGTTGTCGTAATCGATGGTCACCGTGGCCGGGTTGCTGATCGCCCCCTGCAGGTCCCTGATCGTGTACTGGATCGGGGTGGGATCGCCGACGAACCCGCTGACTGGGGTGAAGCTGATCTCCTGGGTGGCGCTGTTGACGCTCCAGGTGCCTTCCCCGGCCACCAGCAGCGACTGGCCGGGCCCTGCACTGCCCACGATCGTGATCGAAGCGGGATCCAGGGGGGAATCGAGGTCGCTGTCGTTGTCGGTGACGTTGACCGACGCCGTGGTGCCGGCTGCGGGTCGGATCGGTCCGCCGAAGACGTCGTCGGTGGCCACCGGCGGATCGTTGATCGGCGTGACGGTGATGGCGAGGGTGGAGGCGTCGTTGGCACCGGAGCCGTCGGTGACGGCGTAGGAGATCAGGGGAACCGGGCCGTTGTAGTTGGCGGCCGGCGTGAAGGAATAGGAGCCGTCGGCGGCGATGGTGAGGCTGCCGGCCCCGGCGATGGTGATGGGGCTGCCGAGGGGGAAGGGACCGCCCTGGCCGGCGATGGAGAAGGAAGCGATCGACACCGGGCCATCGGGACTGGTGGTGCCGGCGAGGAGATTGCCCGTTGTGGTGCCGCTGTCCTCGGCGATGGAGATGGTTTCGTTGGCGTCGCTGAAGTCGTCGTTGACCGGCGT